>JAPKDW010000200.1 GCA_028822375.1 Opitutaceae bacterium
TTAGTTCGCAGCAGGACAAAATTTACTACGATAATATGGTTCGCCTCTACCAAAAGGAGGTTGATCCGGATTTCGCTGCCAATGTTCAGGCATTTGGATTTCGCGAGATGCCAGATAAACTGGCGATTGCGTTTAAAACGCAGACGAATACGCCGGATATCGTTCAGTTAGACGAAGTTTTCTTTGGGATGTACCTGCAGGGTACGGATACGCCGTTTGTCGATCTGACGGATCGCGTGAAGAAAGCGAAGCTGGACAAGACTATTTTGCCGCAACGCTTGGACTTGTTTAGTCATAGAGGAAAGGTCCTCGGTTTGCCGCAATCGCTGAGCGCGGTGGTCATGTATTATCGCCGGGATTTGTTCGAGCAATTCAGTTTGTCGGCAAGCCAGTTTCAAACATGGGACGATGTGATGCGTATCGGAAAAGATCTCGTCGCCGAAAACCAATCATTTCTCGCATTGGACCCGAGCTATTTTGGGATTCTCCTGCGCCAGCGGGGCGGTCATCTTTTCGACGAAGACGGTGGAGTGTTGCCGGATTTCGATCTGGCGGTAGATACCTTGGAGTTTTTGGGAGAATTGGCTCAAACTCAAGTGGGCTTGATGCCGGATCGTAGTACGATCTTCGATCCTGTGTTTTTTGGCGGCGATGTAGCCAATAATGAAATAATGGCCATCGTTGGGGCTGATTGGTACGGTCTGGATATGATCCAACAATTCTCGCCGGAATTGGAAGGCGAGTGGGGGATTATGCCTCTGCCGGCTTGGCGCGACGAAGAAACGAAAACGGATTCGGTGCGCACGTCGACATTTGCTGGTCAAGGTTTGGTCATTTATAAGGGCAGTGAGGTAATCGACGAATCGTGGAAGTTTATCGAATTCGTGATGACCAATCGCGAGGCGAACGCGCAGCGTTTTCTAATGGGCAACAGCTTTCCTGCCTACATGCCTGCCTTTGAGGATTTGCGCTTATTGCAGCCGCAGCCGTTTTTCGGATACGATTCGATGGGGCAGATCCTTGTCGAACTCGCTCCTGATATTCCACGCGTCGCGATGAATGCTAAACGTCCGATGGCTGTGTTTATGATTCGCGAAGGATTGTTGAGCGGCATAATGTATGGCGAGGGCGATGCCCGTTCGTCGCTGACGAGATTCAAGGAGCAACTCGAAAGCGGTGGCGGACCCCCTCCTGAGGGAAACTGATTTTTGCAGGGCGTCAATTTCGTGCATCAAGTGGCTCAGGCTAAGCTCTGAGCTACTCAATATTGTAGTTTGCAAACGTATATGGCTCTGGAAAAAAGCAAGTTCCGCGTTTCTTGGGGTCGGATTTGTTTGGCGGCTCCATTCTTTGCCTTGCTCGTTGTCTTTTGGGCGATGCCTTTGTTTCAAGGTCTGCGGTTGAGTTTGGAATCGGATACGCTTTGGGGCGCTTCGCGCTTCGTAGGGTTTAAGCACTACCTTTCTCTTTGGAATGACCATCGCTATTGGAAGGCTGTTTTGAATACAGCGCTTTTCTCTGCGGCAACCGTCACATTGGTTTTGGGGTTCGCTTTGTTGGCGGCCCATGCTTTGACGCTTTGTTGGGGAAGAATTAGGGGACCATTGACCTTTGCATTCATGGTTCCGGGCCTTTGCCCTCCAACAGCGCTCGCGCTTTTGTTTCTCTTGGTGTTTCATGGCAAGGAAGGTCTTTTAAACCAATGGGTGATCCAGCCGCTTGGCTTTGAAACGATTAATTGGCTTTCCGATCCCGATTACATTTTGTCAGCAGTAGTCATTCAGGCCGTATGGCGATGGACAGGGTTTATGACGTTTTTCTTGTTGTGCGCTTTGAACGCTAGACCGCGTGACGTGCTTGATGCGGCAGCGATCGATGGAGTAAATGCTTGGCAGCGGTTCACTAAGATTACGCTGCCGCTTATCACGCCTACCTTGTTGTTTTGCCTCGTCTATCTCGTTGTGGATTGTTTCGCGCAGTTTGCGGGATCTTACATTCTCTTTGGCGGTTCGGGCGGAACAAGCGACGCCGGGTTGCTGCTTGTTTCCTATGCGTACCAGAAAGCATTTGTAGGGGGCGGATTTGGTAGTGGCGCGGCCGTCAGTCTATCGATTGTTCCGTGGTTGGCAGGGATGCTGTTTCTAATCGCATTCGTGCCGCGCACGTTTTGGAAAGGCGGTGAAACATGAAACGGAGTGGATTGGTAAGGACTGCAGCGAGTCTCTCGATGCTCGCGGTGGCGCTCGTGTTCTTGTATCCGTTCTTCTGGATGTTTCTTGGTAGTTTTAAAGCGAATCGCGAGATCTTCGATACGAGCTTGTTTTGGCCGTTGAAATGGACCGGAGAATATTTCGCCATTTTGTTTAGGGGCGAATATTTTAGCTTTGGGCGAAGTCTTTTGAATTCGGTCTTTATCGCGCTCGCTCAAGGTATAGGGGCTACTTTGTTAGCTACTATGGCAGGGTTCGTTCTGGGAGTGTACCGATTTCGTTCGCGAAATTTGTGGTTAGGCGTCGGCGTTTTAGTGGTGCTTGTGCCTGTTCAAATGATGGCACTGCCATTGTTTATTTGGGTGAATCGTATCGGTTTGTTCGACAATCCGGTGGGTGTGATATTGCCGGGATTAGTAAGTGGGTTGGGACTGCTCTTTTTTACCCGAGTATTCCGTCAAATTCCTAGAGAACTTCTGGATGTGGCTCGGATTGAAGGAGCATCTGAAGGGCGGATATTTTTAACTGTATTGCCCTTGTTGAAACCATTTCTCATCGCCTTCGGATTCGCTCATTTCGTTTTGGCCTGGCATGCGCATGTAATTCCTTTGCTGATACTGCATAGCGATACCGCACGAACATTGCCTCTCAGTTTGGCGGCGCTGTTTGGGAGTAGTTTAAACTCTCCCCAAGCGGTTTTGATGGCTGGGTCGACGCTCGGCATGATTCCATTGCTCGTCGTATTTGGGCTTGCCTATCCGCAGTTGAAGTCAGCCCTGCAAGAGTTTGTGGCTTCGTAGGACCTGTTTGATTGGCTGTAGGAGCGGTCCCGCTAAGCGTGGACCGCGATTTAGCAATACCTATAACGAAAGGGTCAAATGGATCGCGGGATAAACCCGCTCCTACAAAAAATGTTTAGCAGTATCTTAGAGAAAGATTATCGAGTCCGGAGGCCTCGATCCACCAAGTTAGGTTCGGAAAAGGTGGCGCGAGACGTCTCGGCTCGCATTTTTACTGGTTAGATCTATTTGCTAGTCAGTCTATTGAGATGCGTTCGTCTGTCCCCTTTTGTTTTGAGAATCTTCAGATGTTCGTATCTGTTATAATCAACAGATTTTGCGCTTTTTCCGCCTATGTAAATTAACCAACCTATGTCGTGTTAACGACATATAAGCAGTAGCTCGGCTTGTGTCGGCATAGCGTAGCGGAGACGTGAGATCGGCCGCTACCTTTGGAAGCTTTGGATATAGGCGATCAGATCTTTTAGCGTTTGATCCTCTAGTCCTTTCACCGTCACAGCCATTTGCTGGCCGGTAATGTCATCCGAGTGGTAACCTCTAGCGCCTTTGGCAAATTTCCGTAGCTGATCGAGTAGGTACCAATCCTCTTGGATGTTTAGCGGTGGAGATTTGAGGAGGGCGTTGCCTTCGCCCTTTGCCCCGTGGCAAGTGATGCAGGAAAGGTAGGCTTGCTTGCCATTGTCGCTGTCGCCGCGAACGACTTTTCGATGGGTTTGAGGAGGGATGCTTTCGATGTAGCGGGCAAGCAAACTGATTGTCTCGGGATCGGCAAAACGATCTCGGGCGGAGCCCATTAGGTGTTCCGAACGATTCTCTGGAGCTTGACCTCGAATGCCTGATTGAAATTTTTCGAGCTGATGCTGCGCGTACCAAGCAGGAAGACCGTCGATGATGGGCCCGCGCTGCATTTCCTGAGTGCTATGGCAAATAAGACAGGATTCGAAAGCCGCTTGGGCGCTCGTTCGCTCTTCTGGCGAAAGCGTCTGCTTGGGCGTGCAGCCAGAGAATAGCGTTAGCGCAAAAGGAATAAAGAGACAACGGCGGATAAGATGAAAGGAGGGTCGTAGTTGTTTGAGCATTAAACGGCTTAGGTGTGATTTTTCTCGAAATTGATGGAATCGAATTGGTACTGCAACCTCTATGCAGGCGTCCTTTGTTCAGATGAGGATTGGGGTACCTGTATCCATAGATTTGAAGGTTGCTCAATTTGACCTGAAGAGGATGCTTGCGGGTTTTTATGGAATTCCCTTTGCAGCCTAAGTTCGATAGTCAGGACTCAGACGTCATTCTGGAACGTTTTCTGGCGTATTTGGAGGAGAAGGGCATTGACCCTTATCCGGCTCAGGAAGAAGCGATTTTGGAGCTTTATGGGGATAATAATGTAATCCTCAATACGCCGACGGGATCGGGGAAATCGCTTGTGGCCGCGGCGATGCATTTTTACTCGGCATCACTCGGTCGTCGTTCGGTTTATACCTGTCCGATCAAAGCGTTGGTGAACGAGAAGTTTTTGGCTCTTTGTAGAGATTTCGGGCCGGAGAATGTGGGCATGATGACTGGGGATGCGAGTGTTAACCAAAACGCTCCTATTCTGTGCTGTACGGCGGAAATATTAGCGAATATAGCTTTGCGCGATGGAGTGAATGCTCGGGTGAATGACGTGATCATGGACGAGTTTCACTATTACTCTGATCACGAACGTGGCGTGGCTTGGCAGTCTCCGCTTCTGACTTTGCCGCATTGTCGCTTTCTTTTGATGTCGGCGACTTTGGGAGAAACGCATTTTTTCGGTCGAGACCTGGAGCGCCTTACGGGGGTGGAGTGCGTGACGGTTTCGAGTTTCGATCGCCCGGTGCCATTGGAGTTCGATTACTTGGAGATTCCTTTGACGGAGGCTTTGGAGAAATTGGGGGATTTGAACCGGTTTCCAGTCTACATCGTCCATTTTACTCAGCGTTCCGCATCGGATACGGCTCAGAATTTAATTAGCCTGAATCCGTGCACGAAAGAGGAAAAGAAGGTGCTGTCGGAAGAGCTTCGAGGAGTGGCTTTCACAAGTCCATTTGGTAAGGAAATTAAAAAATATCTTTCGGCCGGGATAGGGCTGCATCACGCTGGTTTGCTTCCGAAATATCGCGTATTGGTCGAGAAGTTCGCCCAGAAAGGATTGCTGAAATTTATTTGCGGAACGGATACGTTGGGCGTGGGTGTAAATGTTCCAATCCGAACAGTGTTGTTTACCCAGCTTTGCAAGTATGGTGGAATTAAGACTTCGATCCTGAGCGCTCGCGATTTTCATCAGGTGAGCGGTCGAGCTGGGAGGAAGGGTTTCGATGATCGGGGTTTCGTTGTAGCCTTGGCTCCGGAGCATGTGATTGATAATAAACGCTTGGAATCGAAGGCTGCTAACGATCCGAAAAAGAAACGTAAACTGGTCAAGCGGAAGCCACCAGAACGTGGATACGTTCACTGGGACGAGCAAACTTTCGAGCGGTTGCAAACTGCAGTGGCAGAACCGTTGGAATCGCGGTTTCAAGTGTCGCATGGAATGTTGTTGAATGTACTGAGTCGTAAAGGCGATGGTTGCCGAGCGATGCGTAGGCTGATCGATGATTGCCACAACACGGATTTTTCGAAGCGAGGATTGCGGAAAAAGGGGTTTCAGTTGTTTAGGGCGCTCGTTGATCGGAAAATCATCGAGATCGCGCCGGCTGGGAGTTCGGATCAAAAATTGAGCGTCAATGTGGACTTGCAGGATGACTTCTCGCTGAACCAGACATTGGCGTTGTATTGTCTTGATACGGTGGCGTTACTTGATGCGGAGGATCCGGAGTATGCTTTAAAGCTTTTGAGTTTGGTGGAGTCGATCTTGGAGAATCCTGATGCGATTTTACGTAAGCAGCTCGATACGCTGAAGACGGACAAAATGGCCGAGATGAAGGCTGAAGGCATCGAGTACGATCAACGTATCGAGCGATTGGATGCGATGGAGTACCCGAAGCCGGAGAGCGAGTTCATCTACGAAACGTTCAATACATTTGCTCGTCTGCATCCGTGGATCGGCAAGGAGAACATTAAGCCGAAATCGATCGCTCGTGAGATGTTCGAGCGCTATTCGAATTTTGCGGATTATATTAAGATGTACGGTTTGCCGCGAATGGAAGGATTGCTTTTGCGGCATTTAACCAATGTTTATCGCGTGCTAGAGAATACGATTCCACCTGCGAACAAGACCGAAGAGGTCAAAGAGATTGTCGCTTACATAGAGGCATTGCTGCGACGTGTGGATTCCAGCTTGATCGACGAATGGGAGTTGATGCGTAATCCTGAATACGAAGTGGATGTAGGTGATGGCGATGAACTTCCTGAGCGAACGCGTCCGGTAGATATTACGCAATCGAAGGAATCGTTCACGCGCTTGGTTCGGAATGAGGTTTTCGGATTTGTTAGCTTGTTGGCGAATAGGCAATATCAGGAGATCGCTGAAGATTATGTATTGGACGATTTGTTTGAAACCGGTTCGGAGGTGAAATGGAAGGATCTCGAATTGGAGAAACTGATGGATGTGTTTTATGAAGCGCGAGATTGGATCCGATTAGATCCGGCTGCTCGATCGAAAGAGCATACGCATGTTTCTGTTGCGGATGATGGAAACACTTGGAGCGTGGAGCAGACCTTAGTGGATTCCGAGGAACTGAACGATTGGCTTGTTGAGTTTGAAATCGATTTGGAAGTGTCGCGGGAAACGGAACGGGTCGCATTGCGATTGAAGCGTATTGGTCCGTTGCTGGTTTAGGTGGATGTCAAAGACCTAAATGGAGTTCAACTACTGAGCAACTGATTTACACTGATGCTAGTGAAACGAAAGTATTCGGGACCAAGTGTTATATAGCAGGAGTGGACTGGCTCTCCTTGACCCGAGGATTTACGACCTGATTCATATGGAGTTGTGGTTATTGTTCTGGAGATCCGATTAACGGATACAGGTCGGCGACCGAGCCCTCAATTTTGACTACGTTAAAAACGTCATCGCTTCGCTAGGATACCTCGGCGGGCCGGGGTAAATAAGGATGGCTCATATCTCGCCAAAAAAGGTTCTTTGCGGCTTCGAATCTAATGGGATTGGTTTTGCCTCCTGAGGGAAGGTATCAATCTTAAGAATGTTAAGTTGGCGCGTACGGGCTGTGCGGGTCGGAGCCTTGGCGTAGTTTTGTCCGGGCGAACAGCCTCATCTAGTCTATTTTAATTTCACGATTCGGTGGGACAACGAACTCTACCATCTGTTGGAGAACAAAAGGTGAGCGAAACAATGGTGACTATTCCGATCACAAGGATCGATTGAAATACGTTGCCTCATTTGAGGATTGAACTGAATAATCCTGACTATGCGGTTTTCTATACCTCTTTTTCTGTGGTCATTTACGTTTTTGGCTACGGCTTTGTCCGCAGTAGATCGACCTAATATCATCCTCGTGATGACTGACGATCAGGGTTATGGCGACTTGGGCGCGCATGGGAATGATGTTATCGAGACACCTAATTTGGATAGGTTTGCGGGCGAGTCATTAGGGATGGATCGATTTTACGTGAATCCATTATGCGCGCCGACTCGGGCGAGTTTGATGACAGGGAGGTATTATCTGCGTACTGGAATTTTACATACATCTCGAGGCGCGGCAAAGTTGTTTGGCGACGAGGTAACAATCGCCGAAGTTTTAAAGGGTGCCGGATATCGGACGGGCATTTTCGGGAAATGGCATTTGGGCGATAATTACCCTATGAGACCGCAGGATCAGGGGTTCGAAGAGGCGCTGGTTCATCGATCCGGTGGGATCGGTCAAACGCCTGATACGGATGCTAACTATTTCGAACCTGTATTGTGGCGAAATGGTCAGCGCGTTGATGCGAAGGGATATTGCACGGATCTGTTTTTCGATGGGGCTTTGGGTTTTGTTCGAGAGAAAGACGAACGACCCTTTTTTGTCTATTTGGCGACGAACGTACCCCATGGTCCTTTGGAAGTGAGCGAAGATTATAGTCAGCCATTTGAAGCGAACGGTACGGATTCGAATGTGGCGAAGATTTATGGAATGCTCAAGAACCTGGATGAGAACTTCGGGCGGTTGATGGAAGAGCTTGATAGCATGGGGTTGCACGAGAATACGGTGGTTATCTTCATGACGGACAATGGGCCTACCTCTGGTCGATTCAATGCAGGCATGCGTGGAGCAAAGGGAAGCGTATACGAGGGAGGAATACGGGTTCCTTTTTATGTTCGCTGGCCTGGCCAATTGGAAGCGGGCAGGAGAATCGATCGAAT
>JAPKDW010000021.1 GCA_028822375.1 Opitutaceae bacterium
TACACTGCTCCGCCATGCAACCCCGAATGCAAATCGCTTTTCGGTCCTTCGAATGCTACTTCCAAAGCAACGATTCCGCGCAACCCAACCGTGACGACCAACTGATCAGCGCTAGGGCTCAAAGTATCCGATAGTAAAACCAAATCCGCTTCCGACAATTCCTCTTTTCGAGCCTCCAAAAACGGCAGTAGACTAGGGCTGCCAATCTCCTCTTCGCCCTCTATCAAAAAAGTGATCCGTAAAGGCAAATCCGGGTTCTCCTCCAAAGCCTGAGCCACTGCAGCAATATGAGCCATTTGCGGTCCCTTATTGTCCGCCGCGCCGCGAGCGTAGATTCGCCCATCACGCACAACGGGTTCAAAAGGATCCGATTCCCACAACTCGACAGGATCGGCCGGTTGCACATCATAATGCCCGTAGATAATGACATGCGGCCAACTGGGGTTACCTTCGCGCTTAGCTAAAACGATCGGATGCAAATCCGTATCCACGATCTCCACCTTCAGACCCATTTCTCCAAATAAGCTTTCGAGAAAATCGCGCGAGCCATTCATTCCTTCTTTGAACGCCGAATCCGTCGATACGCTAGCGTGTCGCAGGTGTTCCTTCAGTTTTTCGATCGGGTCGAACATGGCCCGAACCAAAACGAACCCACCGCTTTTGGCAATTTCCAAAACCTGCAGACGAAACTTATCTGCAAGTCGATCAACAACATTCCATGGAGTAAGCCCCGAGCTATTCAAAAGGTAGCGGCCGATCTTCCCGCCCAGCGAGACCGCTGAACGATGTAATCGCTCAGACGTAACCCCGAATTGTCGGTGGCGCCTTCAACAATAATGGCCGCTCGGAGATCGGCCGCTACCAAAACCAGCAGAGCCCCTACAACCCAAAACCCGTCTTCAGGCGTCGCCGCAGGAGATCATCCCGATGAGCCGTATAGATCCACTCGTTGTCCGGACTTATGCGGGCATAATTACACCGTGGACGGCCACCAGGCGAAGGGACGACAATCAACGATCGCTCCGACGTTTCCTCGCCCACAGGAGGCGCGACTTGCAAGCCCAACGCGGTCCCAATTAGCAAACGCCCATCTCCAAGAACCTGCATTCCGTCTAAACGACCTAAGCCGTCGGAAGGCATCGCCACTTTATAAGCAGGTCGGTTATGCCCCGAAAGCCGGCTACCGCGATTTATCGCGTATCCGTGTACCGTGCCAGAATCGAATTCCGCAACCAGCAAGGTTTTCTCATCCAAAGACAGCCCAATTCCATTTGGCTTCCATGCAAGACTCGCCGCTAAAGTTCGCTCCCTTGAATTCGCGTCGATCCTCCAAACCGATTTATTGTTCGGGTCGGTAAAGAAAATCGTTCCATCGTCGAGAATCGCAATATCGTTCGACGGCGTGCCTTTGGCTAAGGTTTCTTTTTCCCATGTATTGGGATTCCAAACATTGATACCCTCATCTTTGCTCGAACATCCATACAGTTTGCCATCTGGTCCAAACGCTATTCCATTGGTCCTCCCCGATTGGGCATCGACTAATGTCTTAATTCCCGAATCTTTATCGACCTTGAATAACTGCAACCGGGGAACATCCGTAAAATAAAAGTGACCGTCCTCATCCCAAGCCATCCCTTCCGCAAACTGATGCCCCGATGAGACCACCTCCCAGTCCGATCCATCCGCGAAAATATGATCATCCGCGAAGACGAAGCCCCATAAAGAAAAGACAAACGCAGCAAAAATAAACTTCATCCTTCAAGTATGAATCCAAACATTAAGAAATTGGCAATGCGAGACATCCCATGTTCTGGAGTAAGGTAACGAAAATCACCGCCCAAGAAGCCAAAAAGCTAATGGATCGAGAAGATACTCTTTTCATCGATGTCCGACGTCCAAAACACTATAAACGCTCTCACATCGAGGGTGCGCTACTCGGCGACAGACATACGGTTCACAACGAAATCGACCCATCCAAACAGTCGACGCCTATAATATGCTACTGCTACAGCGGATTCTCTAGCAAAACCGCCTGCCGCAATCTCACGAAAGCCGGCTTCAATCGCGTTTTAAATCTAAAAGGTGGATACCCCGCTTGGAAGAGAGCTTTTCAATCGAAAAAAGACTAACTCGCCTTCCACTCTACCAAATCGATCTGCAGGACTTTCTGACGACCGAACGAATTCCAGGCCAAGCGATAGGCAATATCAACTGGCGTATTCAACTTCGGTATACGATTGGCCATTTTCCAAGCAACACCTTGAATGGAACGTCCCTTTCCATTTTCAAGAACGAAACGGAAATGGACATCCTTAAACACTTTTGGGCGATGACGAAAGACAACCCGCTTCGAGCCGAAAATCGGCTCGCGATTGCCCTGACCAAATGGCTGCAATAAATCGATTTCATCCATTAGATCCGAATCGATATTATCAAGCTCTAGGAAGGTCGAAATTTCGATCGATTTTTCACAGACATGCGACTCCATAAACGCTTTCACGCCTTTATCGAAATGCTCCCGCAATAACTCGACGCGCTCTTTGTCGATCGAAACGCCAACCGCCATAGGATGGCCGCCCCAACTCTCAAGCTGATCGGAAAATGGGTTTAGAACCTCCACTAAATTCACGCCATCTACACTACGCCCCGAACCCTTCGCAAGATTGCCTTCGCGACCGAGCACAATGCAAGGTCGGCCATAGGCTCGCGAAACTCGACTAGCCACGATTCCAACCACACCTGGGTGCCAATCGTCTCCATAAACGACCAATCCTGAATTATTCGATTGATTGGCCTCCACTTGAGCCATCGCCTCTTCGGCTATTTTCTTTTCAATTTCCTGGCGCTCACGATTAAACGAATCGAGTTTTAGCGAAAGCTCCATACTGTAGGATGCATCGTCGCTCAACAAAAGCTCTACCGCCACGGCAGCATCCGCCAGGCGACCGCTCGCATTTATTCTCGGGGCGATTTTGAACGAGATATCGACCGGCTTTACTCCGTGACTCGGAGTCATGCCGGCTACCGACATGAGACTTTTCAAACCCATCCGATTCGTCTTGCCCAAGGTGTTCAATCCAATCCGTGTAAAGGTTCGATTTTCGTGAACGAGTGGCACTAGATCCGCGATCGTACCCATCGATACGAGATCCAAATACTCACGCAAAGTGATATCGAATGCACGCTGATCCTTCTGCTCGCGGCGAAGCTTCAAAATTCCGTAGGCGAGTTTAAAAACCAGTCCTACCGTACAGAGACGCAAAGCTTCATTACCCTCGTCTCCATGCACATGTGGATTAACCAACAATACGTTCTCGGGCAAAGCCTGCTTCGATTGGTGATGATCGACGATCACCAAGTCGCAACCTTGAGACAAAATATACTCTGCTTCTTCAAACGAATTGGTACCGCAATCCAAAGCGATAAACAAATCCGCCGCTTCTCCGCAATCCATAGCCCGCTCTGCAGCCCGTCGCGACAAGCCATACCCCTCATCCAAACGAAGCGGAACGATGAATTTCGGAAAATTCCCAAATCGCTGAAGAATATCAACCAATAGCGTCGTACTCGTCACTCCATCAACATCGTAATCCCCGCAAATAACAATCCGCTGTCCGTCGTCGATGGCCTGGCAAATACGCGCAGCGGCCTCCCTCAAATTCGGGATCTCGAATGGACAAGCGATATCGGCCAAACGAGGATTTAAGAATCGCTGAGCTTCTTCGACATCGATAAAGCCGAGCCGAGCTACCAGCTCGGCAATGGCTCTACTAACCTGAAGCTCCTTTCGTAAGGTATCTACGAGTGTCGCCGGAGGCGGATTATATTCCCATGAACTCAAAATGAGAGGCTATTTACCTTCTTTGACCTCTTTAGCGCCTGCTTGCCAATCGTATTCCGGAGCCACGTCGTGACTTGTCTCAACGCTGCGACGATCGCCCTTGTGCCACCAGAAGAAAATCGGGCTCGCAATGAAGATCGAAGAGAACGTTCCGGTAATGATACCAATCATAAACGTAAACGCGATGTCGCTGATAACTCCGGTTCCGAATACCATCAAGGAACCCGCAGCCAGTAAGGTCGTAAAACTGGTCAACAACGAACGCGAGAGAACCGCGTTCAGGGCCAAATTGATGATATCGTAAAGCTTCGCAGTCGGTTTGAGTGCGAGTTCTTCGCGTATCCGGTCGAAAACGACAATCGTATCGTTAAGCGAATAACCGACGATCAACAGAATCGCCGCGATCATCGGCGCCGTAAATTGATGGTCAGGCCAAAGCACGAACACGCCGACCGTAAGAAGAATATCGTGAATGGTCGCTACGATGGCTCCGATGCCGTATCCGATCTCGAAACGAATCGCGATGTAGATCAAAATCAAGCCCAAGGAGATACCAATCGCATAAAGCGCATTCTTCTGAATTTCAGCTCCAACTGAAGGGCCGATTTTATTCACTCCAAGAACTTCAAAGTCAGCTCCAGAAAAGCCTTTCTTCAAGGCTTCAATAACCGCTACGCTTTCCTCGAAAGGCGTCTGCAATTTCAGAATCTCCGCTCCGCCACCAAGAGGCGTTACGTATTGAGGGGTCACCTCGCCGAGGTCTTGCTCTCCAATCAAACGGGTAATATCCGATTCGTCGATACGCGTATCGAAAGACATCGAAACTTCGTCGCCACCAGTAAAATCGATTCCGAAGATCGAATCCCATTTGCTGACCAATCCGAAAACACCGATAATAACGATCAACCATGAAGTGGCAAACGCAGGACCACGGAACTTCAAAAACGGAATCTTCGGCTTGTTCACGATGGAGAGCATCGGGAATTTCTTGATGAGATTCGTTTCTATCAGTAGCTCAAGCAATAGACGGCTCACTACCAAAGCGCAGAACATCGTAGTCACGACGCCAATTGCTAGCGTCAGACCAAAGCCCTTTACTGGGCCCGTTCCAAAATGGAACATCACAAGCGAGACAAGCAAGGTCGTCACATTAGCATCGAAGATCGTCGAGAATACCTTATCGAAACCACCCACCAGAGCGGATTTGAGCGTTTTACCCGATCTCAGTTCCTCTCGAATACGCTCGAAGATTAGGATGTTGGCATCAACCGCCATACCGATTGTGAGGATGACACCCGCAATACCTGGCAGAGTCAAAGTAGCGCCGACGCTCGCCAGCGCTCCGAGCACAATCGCCAAATTAAGCACGACCGACACCAAAGCGATACCGCCGCCTATCATATAGTAGCTGATCATGAAGATCGCCACCAAGCAAACGCCCCACGTCGCCGCACGCTTACCGGAATCAACTGAATCCTGGGCAAGAGTCGGTCCGACTTCGTAGAGTTCCGCGACTTCCAAGGAAAATTCGAGCGGGTTATTCAAAACGTTGGCCAATTCAATCGCCTCACGCTGAGTAAAACTCCCGGAAATCGACGCGCGGCCTCCAGTGATTGGCTCGTTTACATTCGGAGCCGAATATAGTTTACCGTCCAGGACGATCGCCAAGCGACCTTGCCCTGCGAGCTTTGTAGTGATGTCGGCAAAACGTTTGGCTCCTTCCGAATCGAAATTCAGTGAAATCTCATAACTTCCAACCGCATTCTGGATCGGGTTCGCCTTTTCTACATACTTACCTGTAAGAGCAGGATATTTGCTGACGTACAGTGTTTCCTCGCTTACCTCATCTCCGGACTCACGCGTCAACGTCATTATCTCATATCCAAACGGCAATGGATTGACGCCGGGACGATCAGTCAAATGCACCTCGCGGAAATCCAAACGCGCTGGACGCTTCACATCGTCGAGCACAGTAGGATTGTCTGAGAGGTTCAACCCAGCCAATTGCACCTCGATTCGATCTTGACCGATTGCGCGAACCACCGGTTCCGATACTCCGTAAGCATTGACGCGAGCTTCGATGATCTCGATCGCCTTGGAGAGCTTCTCGCTACGTTCTTGTTCCGCAAGACCTGCAATCGCCGCAGGATCAACCTGCAAAGTCATCGCAACGCCACCGGCAATGTCCAAACCAGGGCGCAAATCCGCCTTCGAATCGTTCAGCAACGCGTTCAGCAGGATCTTGTTTCGCTTCTCAACATTGCGAAGCGAGGCTTCCAGGTTGATCTCAGGGAAATATTCGGAAATATCAATCCGCTCTTCGGCTCCAATCGCCTTGAGGCCCATGTACAAGCTAACGACCTCTTTATTTTCCACGCGCTGTTCGGCGCGTTCGAGGAGTTGAATGAACTCCTCGCTATCGGATTTTTCGCGAAGGTATTCGCCGAATGGCTGATCTTCATAAGGGACAAGGTACGAAACCGAGATCCCTACGATTACAATCGTCAATAAGAGTTTCCAGAGGTGCTTTCCAGACATGATTCGAAAGGGTGATATCCTGAGTTACGAAAAAAACGCCGACTACGCGGCGTTTTATTAAAAGTGAATTGATTAAGCGTCGCCTTCGCTTGAAACGACTGTGGTAACCGAACCTTTGGTGATTTCGATCTTGGTGCCTTCCGCGATACGAACAACGAAACGGTCTTCCTTTACATTGGTGATCGTTCCGTAGATTCCACCGGAAGTGACGATCTCAGCTCCAGAGCTTAGCTCCGTGACCATTTTCTTATGCGCCTTCTGCTTTTTACGCTGAGGAGCGATTAGCAGGAAGTACATCGCTGCGAACATTATAATGATCGGCAGAAACTGTCCGAGTCCACCTCCACCACCGGTTGGGGCGGCTTGGGCTAAAATATTAATTATTTGATCCATCGAATCTTACTTAAAAGTTTGCTATGACGAGTTACTTGAAAAATGAAGTTGGCTACTCAATCCAGCCGCATTTCAAAAAGCAAGGACAGAAGAATGCCGCTGGAACAAAATAAATCACTCTCGAGCATCCGCTGGAGAACCTTTAAGTTCCTAACTTCGAATCGAATTGAAAGCGCAAAAACCCAAACGCTGGACCGTCGCCGACTCGAATGACCTCTATGGTCTGAGCCGCTGGGGCAGTCCGTACTACGCAATCGACTCCGATGGCTTCCTCTGCGTCAAACCAGCCGGAGACGAACGGAGCGTCCGAATTGCCGACATTATTAAAGAAGCCGAAACCAAAGGATTGAAGACCCCGATTGTCATTCGATTCCAAGATTTGCTTCGCCAAAGAGTCGAGCAACTCAATCAAGCTTTCCGTAATTCCATCAAGGAAGAAGCCTACTCCGGGAAATACCAAGGCGTCTTTCCCATCAAGGTCAACCAGCTCCGCGAAGTCATAGAAGAGATACAAGATGCAGGTAAGCCCTTCCAATACGGGCTCGAATGCGGCAGCAAACCAGAATTGATTATCGCCCTCGCGATGCACGATGACTCGGATGCGCTACTCGTCTGCAACGGCTACAAGGACGATGACTATATTCGCCTCGCCCTCTACGGACGAAAAATCGGCAAGCGCGTCTTCATTGTTGCAGAACAGCTTTCCGAAGTCCGATCCATAATTCGGGTTTCTCAGGAACTGAACGTCGAGCCGCTCATCGGCTTTCGTTCTAAACTCTATGCCCAAGGCGAAGGCAAATGGGCGCTATCAACCGGCGACAACGCAAAATTCGGGCTAACGACCACCGAGATGCTCGAAGCCTGCAGTCTCTTGGAAACTGCTGATCTTAAGAACAGTCTTCAATTGCTGCACTTCCACATTGGCTCGCAGGTCCCAAATATCATCACTCTTAAAAATGCTGTCATAGAAGCGACCCGCTATTATTGCCAGTTGCAGAAGCTCGGCTTCCCGATGGGATTTATCGACGTTGGCGGAGGCCTCGGCATCGACTACGACGGATCTCGTTCCAACTGGGAAAGCTCGATCAACTATACGCTCGAAGAATACGCACGCGACGTCGTGTTCAATATCAAGCAAATCTGTAACTCTTCCGAAGTCCCCTGTCCCAACATCGTATCCGAAAGCGGCCGAGCGATCACCGCCCCGCACAGTATGCTCGTAACTCAGGTCATCGACCGTATTTCAAAGCGAGACAGCGTCCTAAAAGTCCTCAAGGACGACATCAAGGATCCCGTCGTTAACGACCTTTACGAAATGATGAACGGGCGCCTTCGCTACGGACGACTCGAAAAATTCCACGACGCTCTTCAAAAAAAGAATGAAGCGTATTCGCTCTTCAATCACGGTTACCTTGACCTTAAAGGTCGTGCCCAAGCCGAATCGCTATTTTGGCAAATCTGCCAAAAGCTGGATCAATCCGTAAAATCCGGCTACAATCCCGAAGAGCTCGTTGCATTAAAACGCCTGTTGGCCGACCAGTACATCTGCAATTTTTCGGTTTTCCAATCGCTGCTCGATCACTGGGCTCTCGATCAGCTTTTCCCTATAGCTCCCATTACGCGTTTAAAAGAACGGCCATCCATTAACGCCATACTCGTCGACATCACTTGCGACAGCGATGGCAAGGTATCCAAATTCATTGATCTCGAAGACGAAAAGGAATACCTGCCGCTTCACCCGCTAAAGAAAAGCGAACCCTACTACCTTGGTTTCTTTCTTATTGGAGCCTACCAAGACATCATGGGCGACAATCACAACCTCTTCGGCCGCGTCAATGAAGCCCACGTATTCCTCGAAGACGATGAAGATGACGGCTTCTACATTGAAGACACCATTCAAGGCGATCGCGTCAAAGACGTGCTGGAAGGCGTGCAATTCAAATCGGAAATGCTCTGCCGCCAGATGAAGAAGCAAATCGATAAAGCCACAAAGAACGACCTTGTAAAACCGCGCGAAGGCGTTCGCTTCATGGAAATGTACGAGCAAGCAATGCAAAAGAAGACCTACATGGACATTACTTCGCCCACAAAAAAGAAAAGCGCTCGCAAGCGCAGCTAGTGTAGTCCGTCTATAAGAAGTACCACTGCTCGATCATACTGGACTTCTCTGCAATGCCTTCGGTTAGAAAATATTAACCACAGATTTCACAGATGAACACAGATACTATAAACCAATCAAGACGACGCCAATCGGCAAACACAGCCAACATGAATTCCTCAACCAAATCATCTGTGAATATCCGTGAAATCTGTGGTTAAAATTTCGTTTTCAATGAATTCTTCAAAAAATACGAATTCCGGCGATCTACACTAACAAAGAGCCCCCATGGCAACACCCCAAAACAACATCGTATTCTTCGATGGAGAATGCGGATTCTGCGACACATCAATTCGCAAAATCATGCAAATCGATCGGGCTAAACAAATCCGCTACGCGCCTCTGCAAGGAACGACTGCCGCCGAACGTCTTCCACCTGAGTTCCGCAACAAAGAAGCTCTCAACACAGTCGTCTACCTCAATCCGCTCAACCAACGCTTCGCTAAATCCGAAGCTTTCTTTGAAATCCTCCGCAATACCGGCGCCCCTTGGAAACTTCTACTCGTCTTTAGAATGCTCCCTCTCGGGTTTAGAGATTCCATTTACGATGCGATCGCCAAACGTCGCCGATCGCTCATATCCAAGGAATCCTGCCCCATTCCAACCGAAGACCAGCGATCTCGCATTCTTCCGTAATTCGACGATCCGAATCGCCCTGCCCAACAGAACCTCTCGAAAAAAACCCCTTTTGCTCGCTTGCGTTTCGTCTTTCAAGCCTCATAAGGGGCTCTTTTTTCCTTCGGGAACATCCGAAAATTCAAATAAAACTATCATGACGACAGACATCATCGATATCAACGCACGTGAGATCATTGACTCGCGCGGCAACCCAACCGTCGAAGTCGACGTAGTACTCGCTTCTGGAATCATCGGACGCGCCGCCGTCCCATCTGGAGCCAGCACAGGCGAAAACGAGGCTCTCGAGCTACGCGATGGAGCGCTGCCCGCCAAGCAGGCGCCAAAGGGAGCGAAGAAACGCTACCAAGGAAAGGGCGTTCTCAAGGCGGTCTCTAACATTCACGACTTGATCCTTCCTGAGATCGTAGGCATCGACGCTTGCGACCAAATTTCCGTGGATCACGCGATGCTCGCGCTCGACGGAACTAAAAACAAAGGCAAGCTCGGAGCAAATGCCATTCTCGGCGTTTCTCTCGCTACTGCTAAAGCAGCCGCTCAAGCGACTGGCCTCGAACTCTACAAGTACCTCGGCGGACCAAACGCCAAGGTATTGCCCGTTCCAATGATGAACATCCTCAATGGTGGAGCTCACTCTGACGCGCCTATCGATATTCAGGAATTCATGATCGTTCCCAAGGGAGCAGAAAGCTTCCGCGAAGCGCTTCGCATGGGAGCTGAAATCTTTCACGCGCTTAAGAGCGTATTGAAAGGTAAGAACCTCTCCACCGCTGTCGGAGACGAAGGCGGATTCGCTCCTGCTCTCGATTCCAACGAGCACGCGCTCGAAGTAATCGCAGCAGCGACCAAGAAAGCTGGATACAAGCTCGGCAAAGACATCTTCATCGCTCTCGACGTTGCCGCGAGCGAGTTCTACAAGAACAAGAAGTACGTCTTCAGCAAGTCTGACGGATCCAAGAAGAGCAGCGCCGAAATGGTTGCATTCCTCAAGGACATGGCGAATCGCTTCCCAATCATCTCTATCGAAGATGGTCTTGACGAAGGCGACTGGAAGGGCTGGAAGCATCTCACCGAAGAGATGGGACATAACACGCAACTCGTCGGCGACGATCTATTCGTAACCAACACCGAATTCCTCAAGAAGGGAATCGATATGGGCGTGGCCAACTCCATCCTCGTAAAGGTCAACCAAATCGGATCGCTCACCGAAACGCTCGACGCGATCGAAATGGCCAAGGAAGCATCCTACACCTCAGTTATCTCGCACCGTTCAGGCGAAACCGAAGATACGACCATCGCCGATATCGCTGTTGCGACCAACGCAGGTCAGATCAAAACCGGTTCACTTTGCCGCAGCGACCGTGTGGCGAAATACAACCAGCTCCTCCGCATCGAAGAGGAGCTCGGCCCGAACGCGATTTACGGCGGAAAGTTCTAGTAGCTTTTTCGAATCTTTTTCCAAAGTCCGCAGCTACCCGCTGCGGACTTTTTTTGGATTTTTGAAATAATCAACCACACCCTGCCCCCATGCTCATCATATTCGACGTCGACGGAACCCTCATAGGCGGAGAAGCCTTCGATTGGAAATGCTTCAATAATGCTTTCGCTAGCGCTTCGGGAATCGCCATTGGTCCAAACGACTGGATGGAGCTTGAAGAAGTCACCGCTCGATCGTTCGTCCACCATGTATTATCCGAACACTCGCCAGAACGTATCCAGCAATTAGAGACCCACATCGCCGATACCTTCCTGAAAAACCTCCAAGCAGCGAGCAATCAAAACCAAAAGCCCTTCCAATCCACCCCAGGATCTCTCGAACTACTTGAATTCCTGAATAACCACAGTCAATATCAAGTGGCCATCGCCACCGGCGACTGGCTCGACTCAATCACTTTCAAGCTCCAAAGCGCTGGAATCGCGATCAAACAATTTCCTCACGCCACCTCATCCGACGCTCGAAGACGCGCAGATATAATTCGACTCGCCGCTCAGCGAGCCAATCGTCCCCTTTCCGAATCCATATACGTGGGAGATGGCCCCTGGGACCTCAAAGCCTGTCGCGAATTGAATATTCCATTCATCGGAACCGGCAGCCGCGTAGAAGCTCTCGTCGAAGCTGGAGCCCAATGGACCTTACCCACCCTTCACACCGAGCCGTTCTTGGAAATGATTAGTCAAATACAACTACATAAACAAATTCGGCAGAATAGACGAGACGATCAAAACTTCAATTAGTCCCACAATGCCCATTACGGCGAGCAATACCGTCCACGTTTTCAAAGTCTCCTTCTCGGTAAACCCGCTTAATTTACAGACTACCCAAAATCCGCTATCGTTCATCCAAGACCCCATTTGAGACCCGAAAGCGATAGCAGCAAATAGATAGATTGGACTATAGCCAAGTCCTACCCCATTGCCGATAATCGCAGCGATAATCCCGGATGTGGTGATCATCGAAACCGTCCCGGAACCTTGGGCGACCTTCATGATGGCCGCCACAAGCCAAGCCATAATAATCAGCGAAAAGCCAGTATCCTCCGTAGCCATACGAATCGCGTCGCCAACACCCGCATGACGGATCATCGCTCCAAACGAGCCGCCGGCCGAAGTAATCAAAATAATAGTCCCTGCCATTCCCAGTGGACCTTCAATCACGCCCTCCAACGCTCTAAAGCTCACCCCTCGTTGCTTCGCCAACAAATAGAGCGCGATGATCGTTCCGAGCAACATTGCAACGTTCTTATTGCCCAGAATTTGCATCAATTCGTAAAATTGCCCTTCGGTGGTCCATATGCCTAAAAACGAAGTCGCGGCAATGAGAAAGACTGGAAGCACAACCGGCAACATCGACATGAAAAATGAAGGTAACTCACTGTCATCTTTCGAAACAATTGCTTCAATATCCGCAATTTTGATCCCTGGGCTCTCGCGAACTCCAATATTCATGCGCCCTTCAACCCACTTTCCGAAATACAATCCCGAAAACGCTGGAATAAGTCCCAGTCCAATACCAGCCACAATAGTGAACCCCAGATTCAAACCCAAGGTCTCCACCATAACCAATGGGCCTGGCGTCGGCGGCACAAGCCCATGCGTAATAACCCCGCCACTACATACCGCCATTACGAAATACAGATAATTTCGCCCTAGGCGGAACGCCAACGCTTGAGCCAAGGGAATCAGCAAGAAAAACACTGTGTCGAAAAATACTGGAATCGAGAGGAAAAACGAGCAGAGAACCAACGCTATTCCAGCGCGTGATTCGCCTAATGTTCTCACCATCCCACGAACAATACGGTCGGCCGCACCGCTTTCCATAAGACAGACGCCAATAATAGCAGCCAATCCAATAACCCAAGCGATTTTCCCCGCGGTCGTACCAAACTCAGTCATCGCGAGCCCTATCGCCGTTACAATGTGATTCCCCCCGTTCTCACCGGGCAAGCTTTGCGACAAAGCCCCAACAAATACCGCCGCCAAAATCAGGGATATAAAAGCATGTATTCGACATACAGCTATTGCGAGTATCACGAAGAGTATTCCCATGGCCAATACTGCGAAAGGCCAATAAGAACCGGAGGATTCTGAAGCAGCGAAAATAGAAAAGATCATAACGGGGAGAACTCAGGGTTAGGGGGAAGAGCAAAGCGCCTTAGAGGCAGGGAGAGAATCTTACTGGCGACATCTTGTTTCTCAAAGATTTCGCCGCAATAAAAAAAACGCCCGGGGGGAAGCCTCTTCCAGCAAGCTTCTACGCCTTAATCGCTCAAAGCCTTCTCGAGGACTGGTCTTATGATTTTGAGCCACATTGCGTTACCCTTATCGCTAAGGTGCAATCCATCCTTGGCAAACAAATCGGCATTAGGCGGCATTCCCGTCGCCAACATTGGAGAAGCAATATCTGCATAGTAAAGGTTCTTCTGCTTTGCGCTCATTCGCTGAATTCGTTTATTAACTACGGCCATATCTTTCCACAAAGCCTCCCGACTAATACTTGGTTTAATCGGAATATAAAGAATCTTAGTTCCTTTCAGTTTTCGATTTGCCAGTTGAGCGAATCGTCTAAAGTCGGCGACCACTTCATCGATTGTTTTCCCCGCATTAATATCGTTATCGCCCGCATAGAAGACAATCACGCTCGGAGCGTAAGGCAGCACCACACGATCGAAGAAGAATATCGAATCGGAAATTTGAGATCCTCCGAATCCACGATTCAATGAATCGATCCCAGCGAATGCCGTCGCCGTGTCCCAGCGCCGGATCGAAGAACTCCCCAAAAACAACACCTTGCCCTTCCCGGGTTTGGATATGCCGTCAGCCTCTTCGAAAGCCGCAATAGCATCATCAAAGCGGTGCGGATCCGCAATCGCCTCTCCAACTAAAGAAGGCCCCATCAAACCAAGCAAACCAAGCGTAATCCAACTCAAGCTCGAACTCATTCTAGTGTTCATATTCATATTTTTAATACCAATTTATTATTCACCTATTTCGACTGCAAGTAACCCACTAAATCACGTACATCCTCTGCTGACAAATTCTGCAACATTGCTTCTGGCATAATCGATTGCTCCAATTGCTCCTGATTCAATATTTCAGCATTCGGGATAACCTGTTCTCCTTCCAGGCCAACCAGCGTAATCGAATGGGGAGATTGCGCTGCGATGGTTCCCGAAAACGTTCTTCCATTTTTCAACGTGACTAAAGTCATTCGGAAATCCCTCGGCAAAACAGCGCTAGGATCGATCATGTTTTCGAGCAAATAATAGATATTCTGACGATCGGCTCCGCTTAAATCCGGCCCAACGTTTCCTCCATGCCCATACAATCGATGACAAGCCACGCAGTTTTGTTCGAATACCCCACTCCCTTTTTCAAGGTTCGCCTCGCTAAGAAAATCACTCGTTAATGCACTCTCCCATTTTTTAATTTGCTCCTGCTTTTCGACTGCCGATTGACTAATTTTTCCCCAAGCTACCTCTAAGTTCTGGTTCAAATCATCGTCACCCATTTCGAATATCTGTCGCGCATGGTAAGCCGACACTTCTGAACGTTTCACATTCCCCGTTTTCAGAGCTTGAAGCAATACGGCAGCTAAGGACTTACGGGAACTCAATGTAGCGATAACTGCTTGGCGATCCTCTCGACCATATCGACGATAATCTTTCATCAACAAAGCTCCAACCTTGAAATCATCAAACGCTGCCAATTCACGTATTGCCTGTCGGCGTCGCGTCGGCTCTTGTAGTAGTTGTATCCAATCGCCGGATGACATTTCCAGCGAATCCCCGAATATCGATTCAAACCGTTCGCCGAATCCACGAATCGGCGCAGAACGGGACTTCGCAATTAAATCCCAATTATTCGGCTCTTCAATTCCAGTCAAACCAACTAAAGCAGCTTCCATCCCCTCCAAGCCAGCCTCCGCGTAACGATCCTCTTCTCGTTTCAACGCTCGATCGAATGATGCTACCAATAGCGCAAGTAAACCAGTATCCGCGTTAAACTCAGAGGCTACACGTCGACTTATAGATCGATAAACCATAGAGTCCCGGCACCCATCCAGCCAAGTAACTGCTCGACGCGGATCTGACGCAACCAATGGTTCTAGGGCATGCCAAATCATCTGTGGCAAGTTCTGATCCGATTCGTACCCAAAATCGTTCAACAAAGACCCTGCAAGAGCCCATTGCTGCTTTTCTGAAAATTGCTGAAAGGTCGATGCTATGTAGAGACGAACGAGCAACGATTCGCCATCCTCCGCCATGAGCCTGATTTTTTGGAATTGCGAAGCGCCAGGAACCCCTTCTTCCCCGATTAATCGAATCGCCCAACTCCGAACATGCTCATTCGAGTGATCCAATAATTCAGTCAAACGACCCTCGCCTACTCCTCCAGTCGAATGCAAAGCCCACAGAGCCCTCAACTGATTGGCCACCGAAACTTTCTGCTCGTCAACGATCGCTTCAAGCGAAGATCTCGCGTCTGACACGTCTACCCCCGCCACAAATCGCTCATTCAATATTCGTCGTGAATGACGAGCAAACCATTCGTTGCGATGCAATTGCAATTCTGCAAGAGCTCGATTCGACTCCTGCTTCAGATCAATTTTTCCGATATCTCTAACATCCCCATACACTACCTTATAGATGCGACCGCTAGTGCGATGAACGCCATCACTGTCATGGCACTCTCCAAGGTCCGTCCAATCGGACATGAACACGCCACCATCCGGACCATAGATCTGCGTAACTCCTTTGTACCATGGTTGATTGGAAATAAGAAAATCTTTCCCGTGTCGTCCCACGTATCCAGATCCTTGGCGCTCGAGAATATCATTGTTAATCCGTCTCCCATGAGTGTTGCTCATGAATATGGTATTTCGATACCGATCCGGCCAATTGTCGCCCAAATAGATCATTCCACCCGCGTGCGAATGCCCTCCACCTAGGTCGTTGGTCAGGCCTTCCGCATTGTCGCGAAACTTTCTTCGGTCCGTCCACTCCCCTTCGTGATGCAGGTGATCCGCCATCATACCGATACGATCGTAAATGTGAAAGAAAAACCCCTGTCCATGCATCCGCGGATAACGCGCTCCCGGTATTCCATGCCAAAGGTGACCATTCACATTTCCCGTAAAGAACATCTCTCCCATATCATTCCAATCGAGACCCCAAGGATTCGTCGTTCCGCGAAGTACCATTTCGAATACACGAGTCACTGGATGAATCCGCCAGATGCCACAATCCACATCTATCCGTTCCGCATTGGGCGTCCCTGGCGTTCCAACCAGCGAAGGAGCCGTTATCCCGTGACGCCCATACAACCAACCGTCGAGCCCCCAAATCAGACCATTGAAGAGATTGTGATTCGCATCCGTCGTGAAACCATCGAGAATCGTCTCAGCCGGTCCGTCCGGCACATCGTCGCCATCACGATCCGGAATGAACTCCAAGCGAGGCGAATTGCAAACCCACACCCCTCCATAGCCAATCGCGAATCCCGACAAGTGCGTTCCCTTGTCCCAAAAGAGTGTTCGCTTATCAAAGCGACCGTCGTTGTCGACGTCTTCGAAAATCAGGATTCGATCCTGCCCCTTCATCTCCCATTCCTTGTAAGAGTACGATTCCGCTACCCACAGTCTTCCCTTATCGTCGATCTGCATCGCGATCGGTTGACGAACATCCGGCTCGCCAGCGAAAAGAGTGACGCCAAAACCTTCGGGGACTGAGATGAGAGCGGCTGCCTCCTCAGGCGACGGCGGTTCTTCCCCGGGCGCTTGCGTATTAACCGGAATAAAACGATCCGCGCAAAATGCCAGCGACGAAAAAAGAAAGGGGAGCAAAAGTGAAAAAAGCCTGAACGAGCGGAACATTGTCAATAGGGCGGGATAGAAAATAGACCCGCTCACTTTCTCCAGTACCTCGCATCAGTCAAGCCGAGGTTACAATCCAGTCGAAACCAGCTTATCCAGATGCGGCGTGTCGATTCTCGCCTCCGTAACAACCGATATTGGTATAACCCATGTCATCGGCTAAGATAACGATGATATTCGGCTTGGCGCCATTTCCCGAAGCGAAAAACAAAAGCAAGCCGAGCGAACTCGCTAAACAGGTGAGAAACGAGAAGTGAGAGTATTCGTACAAATTGTCGTCAATACTAGGATACGGGTATTAACCCCGATAGTACTCGCGCCAGCCTTTGCGAACCTTTGGTTTAATGTATTTGTTGAGCGAACGATCATTCGTTATTTTCATGGCCTTCGAATCCCATTCGATGTTTTTGCCTGTGCGAATGGCTAAAGCTCCCAAGAGGATCAACTCCGTCAGTCCCTCCGCATAGTCGAAATGCGACCCAGGCGTTGGCCCTTCGCCTTTTACCGCTCGTATCCACTCTTGTATGTTGCCGCCTTTGATACGCGGAATCGTTTCGGGAGGACGATTCCGTCGAAACTCTTGCCAAACAGCTTCGTCGTAAAGTCGCGGACTATTCGGACGCATTCCAGGCGAGAAGAGCGTTTGCTTTTCCCCAACCATGAAAATGCCATCAGCATAGGTCTTGGGCTCTTCTTTACTCCCAGACTTCGCCAAAGCAACCGCTTGAGCTGCTTCATATTCCTTTGCCATCTTTGGTACCGTCGGCCCTTCAACCCACTTCACTTTTACCGGAGGCAGACCGTTCCGAGCCGGAAAATGATACGTCACAACACTACCACTTGGCGTGTAGACCAAATTGCGTTTACCAGTCAGTTCCACCTCAATCTTTGTCGGATGACCGAGCTGAAGGGCGTAGTACGGAATATCGATTGTATGGCAGCCAATATCGCCCAATCCACCGCAACCATAGTCCCACCAACCGCGCCAATACCCCGGATGCAAGTCCTCGCTAAAACCGGTCATCGGGGCTGGACCAATCCATTTATCCCAATCCATCCCTTCCGGAACTGTTTGGGCATCAGGCATCTTCGCCCTCTCGCCAGATCGGAAACCGTATCCCTTGTTGGGGCGATTGGTCCACGCAATCACCTCCCGTACCTCTCCAAGCACGTCGGCATCGAACCATTCTTTAATATGCCGCATTCCATCAAATGCCCGTCCTTGGTTCCCCATCTGAGTGACCAACTTATTTTGTCGGGTCTTTTCGCAAAGCGTTCTGAGTTCGTAAATATTGTGAACTAAGGGCTTCTGAACAAACAGGTGCTTACCCAGATCCGCCGCTGCCATCGCGGCGACGAAGTGCGTGTTATCCGGAGTAGCGATCCCAACCGCGTCAATCTCGTTGCCCATCTTATCGAACATTTCGCGGTAGTCGCTAAATGTACGAGCATGCGGGAATTTCTCCTTGGTCTGGGCGATCTGAGCCGGATCGACATCGCAAAATGCTACAATATTCTCGCTGGCCATCTGAGTCAGGTTGCCCCTGCCCTGGCCAGGCCCGACGCCAATGAACGCAATATTCAATTTATTGTTCGCCGACTGGCCGGATTGCCCAATCGAAAACCGAGGTAATACAAACGCGCTACCTGCTAGCAGCGACGAAGTCTTTAAAAACTGGCGGCGATTAGAAGCCATGGGGGAAATGGGTACTTTTTTCATAAGAACGAGAAATGGTCTTGCCCACTAGATTCCATTTCAAAAGCCATTCTGTCAACCTATCCAATTCTCGAAATCGTCTCAAAAATCAGTTCAAGCCTTGCTAATCGCTCAACTAATAGCGGATCGCTCCTCCCAAAACGATCCCTACATTCTGATGGGCGACTTCAATGCCGGCGAAAAGACTCAACTTCGGTTTTCAAGGTAACTCAAATTTTCTGATAGTCCGAAAAAATCGAGAGGCGATTCGCCTAAGCTGTAGGAGCGGGTTTATCCCGCGATTTCTCCTTACTCTATCTTCTATCGCGGGATAAACCCGCTCCTACAACGAATCCTTGGTCAGTTTATACCAAGAACGGTCATTAACTAAAGAAACGCGGCGCTTCGCGGGCGAAGGCCCTACATTGCAAGTTCCTGTAGGGCCGGCGCTTGCGCCGTGCCGCGTAGCCCATGTCAAAATCGGGAAGTTCGATTTATGACCGTGTCTAGTATACCGAGCTATTTGACCTTAACTGGCTTTAGCTTCCAGATCTGATCTGCGTACTCGCTAATCGTGCGATCCGAAGAAAACTTACCAACGCGTGCTGTATTAAGAATCGCCATACGAGCCCAGCGACGTTTGTCGCGAAATGCTTCGTCAACGCGTTCCTGGCAGTCACAGTAAGCTTTGAAATCCGCCATGGCCTTATACGGATCGCCACCATCAAGCAGACTATCGCGTATAGGTTTCAGTACACCAGGCTCCCCTGCTGCAAAATAGTCCGACCCGATCCAATCTACAATCGCCTTCAAATTCTCATCGGCGTAGTAGTGGTCCCAGGGGCTATAGCCCTTCTCGTCCAGCTCAGTCACTTCGTCCACGTCCAATCCGAAGATGAAGATATTGTCGTCGCCAACCTCTTCCTTAATTTCGATATTAGCCCCGTCGAGCGTTCCGATGGTAAGAGCTCCGTTCAGAGCAAGCTTCATATTGCCCGTTCCAGAAGCTTCCTTACCGGCCGTTGAAATTTGCTCGGACAAATCTGCCGCAGGTATGATACGGGCAGCCAGGGACACGCGATAGTTCGGGAGAAACGCTACCTTTAGTTTTCCTTGGATTCGCTCGTCGTTATTGATGACTTCACCAACCGCATTGATCGCCTTGATAATCGTCTTAGCGAGATGATACCCGGGAGCTGCTTTGGCTCCGAATATAAATACGCGTGGAACGATATCCAGAGCAGGGTTATGCAGCAACTTGCGATAGAGGTGCAAAATGTGTAGTAGAGTCAGGTGTTGACGCTTGTACTCGTGCAAACGCTTGATCTGAACATCGAACATCGCGTTTGGATCCACTTCGACGCCGCAATCATTCTTGATGATTTCAGCGAGCGCCACCTTGTTCGCGTATTTGATATCCATATACGCGTTTTGAAATTTCTTGTCGTCAGCAAACGGTTCCAACTTGTGTAGGTCGTCCAAATTGCTTGTCCAGCTCTTGCCGATTTTCGAAGTAATCAACGCTGACAAATCGCGATTACAAGCCACGAGCCAACGACGTGGTGTAATGCCATTGGTCATGTTCGTGAACTTTCCCGGATAAAGCGCGTCGAAAGTTGGAAACAGACGTTTCTTCAGCAACTGGGAGTGAATTGCCGCAACGCCGTTCACCGTGTGACTAGCCACTACTGCAAGATTAGCCATGCGCACCATCTTGGGGTGATTTTCTTCGATAATCGAAACATTGCGTTTCATCGCGTCATCACCTGGCCACTTCGCTTCCACCGTATCCATCAATTGAGCATTAATCCCGTAGATGATATTCAAATGGCGTGGCAAAACCCTCTCGAAGAGCGGCACACTCCATCGTTCTAGAGCTTCCGGAAGAAGTGTGTGATTCGTGTAAGCGAACGTTTTGGTGACCAATTCCCAAGCGTATTTCCAATCAAGACGCTCTTCGTCCACCAAAATGCGCATCAATTCCACCACAGCGATTGCTGGATGCGTATCGTTAAGCTGAATCGCCACTTGATCAGGAAATTCATCCCAATCCTCATGCGTCATGCGAAAACGTCGAATGATATCGTGCAAAGAACACGTTACGAAGAAGTACTGCTGAACGAGGCGAAGCTCTTTTCCGTTCTCCGTTTGGTCATTTGGATAAAGCACCTTGGAGATTGTTTCGCCAATCGCTTTTTCACGAACCGCTTCGACGTAGTCGCCCTTGTTGAACTCGTCCAGGTCGAAATCCTCGGAAGCGCGCGATGACCAAAGACGAAGGAAATTTACGGTCTTCGTGTCATAGCCAGCGATCGGGATATCGTAAGGAACCCCTTCGATCGTTTTTCCGCCGACCCATTCTTCGCGAGAATCGCCATTACGATCGAAGACCTGCTCCACGCGACCATAAACAGTGATGTGCTGAGTGTACTCAGGACGTACAATCTCCCATGGCGTACCAAACTTTTTCCAGCTATCCGGATGCTCCACTTGGTGGCCATTAACGAACTCCTGCTTGAACAATCCGAATTCATAGTAGATGCCGTAACCAATTGCCGGCAAATCCAATGTTGCGAGCGAATCGAGGAAACAAGCCGCTAGGCGACCTAAACCACCATTGCCCAAGCCCATGTCCAATTCTTCTTCGACGATCTCGTCCCAATCCAGACCCAAAGACTCAATCGCAGCTCGAGATTCATCGTACAGGCCAGCATTGTACATGTTATTAACCAACATACGCCCCATCAAATACTCGAGAGAAAGGTAGTAGACTCGACGCGTACGTTTCTTGAAATGCGTCGCTTGAGTATCGATCATGTTGGTCACCATACGATCGCGTACCGCGAGCGAGATACAGGTCCACCAGTCACGCGAAGTCGCGATCGACGGATCGTGCGCAAGCGTCAGCCTTAGATGACTCAAGATAGCCTCTTTCATCGGCTGCGGCTCAACGGCGGTTTTTTTCTTCGCCTGATTAACTGCGGTTTTCTTCTTAACTACGGTACTCATGGAAAATTAGTTTGTCGAAAATCGAGACACAGCGGATAGAGATCCGCTGGTCAGATACAAGTCTTTCCTCGCCCAGAAACTAAGCTGATTCCGCGCCAAAATCAGTTTGATCGAATTTTTATCTAAAATCCCCCTACAAAAGCGCTCAATATTGATATGCCGAGCCCTAAGTGAAAACCCATAGACCCTCAAGGTTACAACATTGTGATTTTAAAGGTCGCCTCCCTCATTCGTCAAAATGTTCTTTGAATAAAAGTGATAACCGCGCCTCATTTTTTGTGAAAGCGGCGATTGAGCTCGCTCTTGGCGATTTCAATAAACGTCGGTCGACCATCCGGATCCGCGAGCGGATTGTTGGTCTGAAAAAGACTGTCGAGCAATTCATCGAGCTCCGTTTCACCAGGAGTCGAAGCTCCTCGAACAATGTTATGTACCGCATGCTTAGCGAGAAGCTCCTGAGTCGCTCCCGCTTTCTTGTCGCTGATGCTGCCATTTCGCAACAAATCGACCCACTCACCGAGATAAGCCTCGGCCTCCTTCTCCGGAAGCCAACTAGGAACTGCTTCGATTCGAAAGAAATTCCGCCCAAAAGGCGCCACTTCCAATCCATAAGCCTCGAACAATTCCGCGTTATCCGTCAGCATTGCCGAGGAGACCGGATCGAATTCAACTGGTAAGGGAAGCAGCAGTTTTTGACTCTCTACTGTTCGGTTCTCGTAGGAAGCGAGCAACCGAGCATACCAAACACGTTTTTGAGCCGCTTTGAAATCCAACACGACCACACCCGAATCCGTGTCGAACAGAGCGTAGTCGTCTTGAGCCCAACCAATGAACTGCCAATCACGTTCTACTACTTGAGCGACCTCCTCTATTGGTCCCGCTTCATTTTCAAAAACGACTTCCTCAGTCACAATCGAAACCGATTTAGTTTCAGACGCAGTTTTGGTTTTCTCTGATACCTTCGCCTTCTTGACTGGCGTATCGATCTTCGGACTCGAGAGAATGGGTGTTCGCTTCGATTCGACCGTCTCTTCGGAAGAATCACCGATATCAAACGTTTGCGCTTTCCCAACGGGTGCAGATCGGACAACTGGCGCTGCCACGATCTCTACGGATTTTTGCAAAGCTTCCAAAATTGCTCGCACTGCGAAACCTCGAACCGAAGATTCATTTCGGAAGCGAATCTCCCGTTTCGCCGGGTGCACATTCACATCAACATCCTTTGGAGACAAATCGAGAAACAAAAACGCAACCGGATAACGCCCCTTGGGAATGTGACCGTAGTAAGATTCGATGAGAGCGTATCCAAGCGTTCGATTCTCGACCGGGCGATTGTTCACGAAAATAAGCATTTCGTGACGGCTCGATCTCGAATGACCAGGAGCGCCAATCAAACCACTCAATCGCATCCCCATTTCCTTCGCCTCTACTTCGATCAATTTCCCGGCAACTGATTTGCCGAATATCTCCATCACACGGTCCCGTAGGCGCACACAAGCTGGCGTGCGAAAAAGCGTACGACCGTCATCGATAAGAGTGAAAGCCACTTCCGGATGAGCCAGCGCGTAAAGACGCGCGTAATGCACGATATGAGCCGACTCTGTTGAAACTGTTTTTAGAAATTTGCGTCGAGCCGGAACCGTATTGAAAAGCTGAGAGATCGTCATTCGCGTTCCTGGCGGCATTCCGCACTCGCGATGATGCACGACCTTTCCCCCATTTATCAGAATGTCAGTTCCGGAATCCGATTCAACTTCTCGTGTTTGTAACTGAAATTTAGATACCGAGGCTATCGAAGGCAAAGCTTCGCCGCGAAACCCCATAGAGGTTAGTTCATTTAAATCGTCCGCATCTCGAATTTTACTCGTCGCATGTCGCTGCAAGGAAAGCGAAGCATCCTCCTCGCTCATCCCGCAACCATTATCCTCTATTCGAATAAAACTCGTTCCACCCTTCTTGAATTCGATTTCGATCGCAGTTGCTCCGGCATCCAGACTGTTCTCAACCAGTTCCTTTACAATCGAAGCAGGACGCTCGATTACCTCGCCGGCTGCGATCTGATTCGCAACCTGATCCGAAAGTACGGAAATCTTAGCCATTCAATACGGTGAACTCTGAGTTTTCGATTTCGAAATGGAAATCACGCCGAGTAAACCTTTTGCCAACGCTTCAATTGCTTCTTGATTTGCTTTGGTCCCGGCATCCCAACGCCTTCCCGCGCTTTCATCGCGCGCTGAAGATCGAATACAACCTGCCAATCGCCAGCAAGCTTTCGATGAATCGCTTTCGCATCGGCCTGAGGCACTTCGTTTAGAGGAACATCCAGCGCTTCCGCCTTAGCCACCATCGCTCCCACAATGTGGTGCGCATCCCGAAAAGCGACGCCTTCATTGACGAGCCAATCTGCCAAATCCGTTGCCAAAAGTCCCGCATCCGAAACTGCGACCGAACAATTCTCTGTCCTAAAACTCATACCGCTAACGGTTCCAGACAATACCTGCAGGCAAATGGATAGCTGATCGAAGCTATCGAACACCTGTACTTTATCCTCTTGCAAGTCCCGGTTGTAAGTGAGCGGCAATCCCTTAATCATCGTATAGAGGCTTTGGAGACTTCCAATTATACGTCCGGATTTCCCCCGCAATAATTCAAGCGAATCCGGATTCTTTTTCTGCGGCATCAAACTAGATCCCGTGCAAAACGCATCGGGTAACTCAACGTAGCCGAACTCAGAACTATTCCACAGAATAACATCCTCGGCTACTCTGGAAAAATGCGTCGCGCACACGCCGCAGGCATGTCCGAAATCCAAGAAGAGATCCCGATCCGCAACTGCATCCATGCTATTGGTCGTCAATCGCGCTTTTCCTCGTTTGTCAACGAACCCAAGTTCCTTCGCTGCAAATTCCCGGTCTATAGGCAACGTCGTACCGGCGATAGCGCCGGAGCCCAGAGGACACCAATTCGCATCATCAAGCACCTTTTCGAAACGTTTAATATCCCGACTAAACATCTCAACGTACGCGAGAAGATGATGCGCGACTGACACTGGTTGAGCCCGTTGTAAATGCGTGTATCCAGGAATTAATACTGACTGATTTGCTTCCGCGACCGAAAGGATCGCCCGTTGCAAATCCCTCAGTAAACCGATAACCACTTCGCAAGCGTGTTTGAAAAACAAACGAGAATCCGTTGCGACCTGATCATTCCGGCTCCGAGCCGTATGCATCTTCGCAGCCTCCGGCGCGATCTTGGTCAGAGCTTGCTCAATGTTCATGTGAACATCCTCGAAAGCAGGATCCCATTTCAACTTACCGGCTTCAATCTTCCCTTCGACGACGTCGAGCCCTTTGTGTATGGCCTTCAATTCGCGACGAGTAAGCAAACCGACATGATGCAGCATCGCGGTGTGAGCCCGGTTTACTGCAATATCGAATGGAGCGAGCCGATGATCGAATGAAACCGATTCGCTGAAATTGAGCATCAATTCAGCTGGTCCTTTCGAAAAACGTCCACCCCAGATAGCCTGCGATTTTTTAGCCATGCCGAGAGATGCTCCGAATGCGATTGGCTAAGGCAATACAATAGTGACCTCAGGGGAATTATGGGGTGCGAAAAAAAACAAACTTCAAGGTGGAACGTGGCGTCCCGACGCGTTTGCGCAGTTAGCGTCCGAATGCGAAGGTTACCGATTCAATCCCGGCATGAGAACAAGCGTCCATAACCTTCACCACCATCTCATGGCGAGCATCATCAACCGGAGCGATCGTAATTCGCGCCTCGACTTTATTGGATTCGCTGGCTTCGCGAAATCGATTGAGCATCGTTTCCAGTTGATAATATCGCGGCTGATCCGGCGAATCATAAGCGTAATCGTTCACCAAAGCCTGCCCATCGGCCAGAATGCGAACGATTTGCTCATCCGGCATCTCGATCGGAGCATCCTGTTCAACCCGACCCGGCAAAGAAAAGCTGATGTCCACCTCTTGCTTTTGAATCGTAGCGCTAACCATAAAGTAAAAAAGCAACAGGAATACCACATCGATCATCGGAGCAATCGGCAATTCAATGCTCCCGAATCGAAGCTTTCCACGTTTCCTGCCATTCTTGCCTTTCCCGCTCATTCGCCTTGCAGAGTCCCGTAGAGATAATCGCTAATTCCCGCTTCGGTCGCCGCAGTCATTGCCTTTTTCACATCCGAAAAGGCGGTCCCTCGATCCGCTCGAATCCGCAACTTCATTTCGGGAAAACGATCATGCATGCTCTGCAATCGGAAACCTAGCTTTTTAGCCAACACCAATTCCCCTCCCAGATAGAACGTTCCGTCCTTTTGAACGGACAGCATAACGCGATTTGAAAGATCTGTCGGCGTTTCACCGGAAGTCGACTCCGGTAACTCCAACTCCACTCGGTGCCCCGCCTGAGACATTGAACTAACCGTCATGAAAAAAACCAACAGCAGAAACACCATGTCGATCATCGGAGCCATGGGTACGCTGGGAGCCTCGCGGCGTCTGAGAGGGAGTTTGCGTTGTTTGGATTTCACCAGGGAATGGAGCTTCCTTGATTGTCAATAAAACGTCCTGAATCTAAGGCTGTCAACGCTCCGATCGCCTGACGCATATTGGATACCGACTCCTCAGCCGATAAGGTTGCAGAGGCTCCTCCCATATCTGTGGCAACCCAACCCGGGCTTAGCGACACAACGCAACTCGATGATCCCTTAAACGCCGACGCCAAACGAGCGATTAGCATATTCAACGCCGCTTTACTCATCGAATAGGAATCCGCATCGGCCATCCCTTCGCCACCCAATTCCAGAGATCCGAGCCTCGAAGACAAATGAACCAATTTTCCAGTGGGCGACAGAAATGCAAGCATCGACTGAGCCAACATCGCCGCGCCCGTAACATTCACATCAAATGTATCCGCGAATTTTTGACGGGTCCATTCACCAAATTTTTCGTTTAGCAAAACACCCGCATTCGAAATTAAAATATCCAGCTGAATTTTACTCTTTTCGAGCGTCAAACATAAGGCCTGAAGATCGTCGTCCGAACTTAGATCCAATTGCTCGATTGAAAGATTCGAAAACTGCTCCGCCAACAATGACAGCTCTTTTGCTTCCCCCGGTCGCCTACATGTAGCGATCACTCCAACGCCTTCTTGCGTGTACTGCCGCGCAAACTCTAATCCGATCCCGCGACTAGCTCCTGTAATCAGAACAACTCCCATTTCGCGATTAAACAGACCCGTTGTTCAAATGTTAAGCTTGGAAATAGAAAAAATAGACAAACATCACATAACCAGTTCGAAGGTGCCGCTAGCGACTTCTTCTCCATTCAAGATAATCGCTACACCATGAGCTCCCGTATAATATTTTCGCGTCGAAATAGGTTTGAACGGATGCCTGCGAACAACCTGTTTCTCGCGCGATCGAAAATCCGATTCGGAAATCTTGAATATCGTCCTCGATAATCGGCCATTGCTTTTCAAGAAATCGATTCCGTATTCAATTCTCAATTTTCCGATTCGATCCTTCGAGGTTCTCAACACAAATGAAAACTCCAGCGCCCCACCCCAATCAACCGCTTTGGCTACGACAAGCTCTGCAGTTTGAACATGCTTCGGAGACTGATAGCCAAACAAACCAAGAACCTCTGAGTCGCCCCGTTTCAAAAGCGTACGACAAGCATGTTTGATCAATCGATCGGTTTGCTCGCGTTTACCCAGCCACGACCGAGCGATTTCAATAACCACCTCAGGATTGTCCTTTGAAATATCGTTGAGATTGTTCGCAACGCTCCGACGAACATATTCACTCTCGTCCGCCTTCAGCTTTTTGAGAATCGCAAGCACTGGGGCCGGATCCGCTTTGAACACAGGCAACGCCATTGCCCAAGGTAAACGCGGCCGACATCCTTCGCTTGCCAAGCGACGAACGTGTTCGTTCTTCGAACTCGCCCATCGCTTCATCTGAGCCATCATTCGCTTCGGGTAGCGTACGATAAAGGGTCTAACTGCAAACTCCCCACTAAATCGCTCGGTCAAAACCTCCAAAGCCGCCACCGACAGATCGTATTCATCCATTCCATACTTTTCCACGAAATCAGGGAAGAACATATATTGAAACCCTTCGAATCGCGCCGCCACTTTCAATAAAATCCCTAGCGACTTTTTGTAACGTTTTGGCAGGAAGCAATGCAGCGTCTCGGAAATTCGCGCCATTCGCCCTTTCAATTCCAACTCATCCCAGGAATCAGAAAAAACGCGTTCAACAAAAGCCGCTGAATCGAACTTCGCCCAAACCGAAACAACCTCGCGTCCTAGACCCTCGACTAATTCGCGCGTATAAAGATTTTTCAGAGGCTCGGCCATAAATCTATTGAGTCATCGGAGGACGAATTAATTGAACCGCCTCATATCCTTCGGAAGGCGAACGTCTGCTCCTGCACGATTTCCCAAGAACAGGGATCCGAAAATCAAAACGCTAAGCGCTATACTCAAATTCCATCTCGTCATAACCAACTCCCTCACTCGATTTAACCTCTTCCCGTACCTGCGAGCATCGCATCCATCATTTGGCGACGTCCACCGATATAGCCAAATGTCGGTCTTCGTACATCGAAACTTTTCAGTGGAAATGGATCGCTTTCGAAATAATGGATACACCCACCCGCTTCTCGCATCATAGCAACGCCCGCCGCTATATCCCAAACATTTACTCGATGAGCGATCACTCCATCAGTCCAACCAACAACCGTGTAGGCCAACTGAATCGCGCTACTTCCGAAGTTCCGGATTTTAAATCGCTGCTGCAGAGCACGGTCATCCTTTAAGCTTTCCTCAAGGCCACAGTGCTGGGCGCCAACGATACTATGGCCGTTTGGTTCTTCATCGAAAATACGCGCTTCGCGGTCGTCTACCCACACGCCAAACCCTTCGCCGCCATGAATGATGCTGCGACTCATCTGGTCATACAAGAACCCGTATACAGGAAGCCCATCCTTCAACAGCGCGACCGAGATAGAACAAGCAGGGATTCCGCGAGCAAAATTATTCGTGCCGTCTATCGGGTCCACCAACCAAGCGAATTCCGAATCAACGCTAATGGAGCCACTCTCCGAATCGAGTTCTTCGCTCAAAAATAGGTCTTCCGGAAAATGTTCGGCCACCTCGGTTTCAAAAGCCCGCGACAAGGTCAGATCCGCTTCCGTAACGCGGGTTCCATCATACTTCCACTGGCTCGTAACCCGCCCAAACGACTCTTCGAAAAAGGCAATATGCTTCCGCACCATCGCACGCCCGAAAGTGACTCGATTTTTCAAAGAATCTTCCATATTGGAAATCTAGATATGCTAAAACTCAATCACGCAAAGCCCAGATAGCCTCGCATTTGCGAAGTAATACGGTAAACGCCTCTGGCGTAATCGCCTGCTTCGGATCGTCGCCTAAACCCTTCGACGGATCGACATTCGCTTCGATGCAAAGCCCATCAGCCCCGTAAGCGACCGCAGCCATCGAACACGCTTCGACATACATCGCCTTCCCTACGGAATGCGACGGGTCGACAACCACCGGAGCCCAAGTTTTTTCCTTTAGCAACGGCGTGATCGACTCGTCTGGATGGCTTCGGTAGCCCTCTAATGTTGGTAACGTTCCGCGTGGACAAAGCATGACATTCGGATTTCCGAAATTAACGATGTACTCGGCTGCGGATATAAACTCGTTGATCGGCCCAATGTGTCTTCCACGTTTGAGCAAAACAACCGTATCTCTCCCTGCGATCGCCTGACCAACCTGCCTCAACAGAGAGTAATTCAAAGCGTTTCGGGTTCCGATTTGCAACATGTGCACTCCCGCATCTAAAGCCAACTTCAGCTGCCCTTCATCCATCACCTCCGTATTCACCGGCAAGCCGGTTCGGCTCGATCCCTCCATTAGAATGTCCAGAGCCTTATCGTCACCCTGATAGGAATAGGGATTGGTCCGCGGTTTCCAGACTCCTCCACGAAGAGCATGAACGCCGGCTTCCTTGAGAGCTTCCGCGGTTTCGTAAAACACGTTCGGATTCTTCGGATCGATCGTACACGGTCCTGCAATCGTCAAAAGGCTTTTGCCCAGTTCAATTCCCCCGAATACTGTCTTGTGATTCTTCAACTCCGATCGAGCATCGAGTAATTTGTGAGGCGACTGAATCGTATCCACGCGATCGATATAGTCCAATCCTTCGATTCGATTGATCAGAAGCTCGTGCCGCTCATCGCCCAAAATTGCATAGATATTCTGAACAGCTCCTTCGATCACCTGAATCCGGCATCCGAAATCTCCCAGGATGCGGGTAACCTCATCCAATTGTTCATCCGTCAGTTTCGGCCGCTTTGGAATAATCATCGAGCGACAAGCTAATCACAGTTCCGCTGACCACAACCTTTTTGAAAAGGAAATCCAACTGGTTTCCGGAAAACACGAGCTGAGCCCCGCCACACGATCTCTCGAGCTCAACCAATCACTTAGAGGCTCTTGAATAGGTCGAAAAATC
>JAPKDW010000201.1 GCA_028822375.1 Opitutaceae bacterium
TCTGATTTCAGTTAAGTTGACGCCAATGCGCTGAGCGGGAAGATCGGCCGCTACCTTTTGGGCACCCGTGGATTGCCCCGGGGATTCTTTATTTAGGAACAGTGATTTCCGCGAAATCAGGTTCGCTTTGCGAAACGAAGATGATCGTTCCGGTCACAAGGATTGAGCGATAATATATCTCTAATTCACAACATGACGGGTTGGCCACATTTGGGGATCTATTTTGAGGTCGCCGCGACCAACGGGTTTTCCGTTGGCGTTAGGAATAAGTTGTTTGGGGTTTTTCCAGAAACCGATAGGGCGCACGTTTTTTCCTGGGCGATCAGATCCATCGCCCAAGTCGATTCGAGCATTTTCCATAAGAGCCGCGAGACGTTCTGCGATCGCTGGATGTTCTTCAATGAGATTGGTGGTTTCTCCAATGTCATTATTCAACTGATACAAAGCAGGTTTCCCATTGTCGCCTTTTAGGTGAAGTTTCCATGGGCCACTGCGTACTGCGTTCAGATTGTCTCGGCTGTAGTAGTAGAGCGCTTCGTAGCCTGATCGGGCTCCGAGTTGGTCGGACAGAATTGGCCAAATGTCATGGCCGTCTATGATTCGATCGCTTGGAGCTGAGCTTCCTGCCAGGCGTGCGAGTGTCGGAAGCAGGTCCATTGTGCTGGTTATTTCGTCGGTTTGAGTTCCTGCTCCGATTCGACCGGGCCAGCGAACGATGCAAGGCTCGCGCATGCCCCCTTCGAAGGTGCTTCCTTTTTTTCCTCGTAGTGGTCCGGCAATGCCAGCTGCGGGTCCGTTGTCGGAGGTGAACATCACGAGTGTGTCATTGTCGATTTCGAGTCGCTTTAGTGTTTTGAAAACTTCGCCTACGGACCAATCGATTTCTTCGATGGCATCTCCCAATATGCCATTTGAGCTTTTACCCTGGAATTCTTGGCCGGCGTGTAGCGGATGATGCACCATTACGTGAGGCATGTATAGGAAGAAGGGGTTGGATTGGTTTTCTTCAATGAAACGGAGAGCTTGGTCAGTCAGGTTTTTCGTAATTGTATTTTGGTCGGTTATCTCTCCGATGACCTTTTCATCGCGCATTAGAGGATAGGGAGGGAAATTACGACTCTTGCCAGTGTTTCCTGGATACATATCGTTGGAATAGGGAGTTCCGTAGAATGTATCGAATCCGTTGTTTGTCGGCAGGAAGGCTGGCTGGTCTCCCAGGTGCCATTTTCCGATACACGCGGTTGCGTATTCGCGATGCTTGAGGATTTCGGCTATGGTGATTTCGTCGGGGTTGATGCCATGTTCGTCGCCAGGCATTAAAACGGGGTGCCAGGAACCGTACATGAGGCCAACGCGTTTGGGGTAGCAACCGGTCATCAAGGCTGCTCGAGAAGGGGTGCAGACGGGAGCGGCATAGAAACTCGTGAGACGCATTCCTTCTTTGGCCATTCGATCCAAATTAGGCGTTCTATTGAGCGTTGATCCGAAAGGACCAATATCGCCGTAGCCCATGTCATCGATAAAGATCACAATGAAGTTTGGCGGGCGGCTATCAGTTTCGGCGTTCAGGGGAAAAAGACTGCAAGAGATGCAGAATAGGGTGATGTTCGTTAGGGCGCGTGGGGTCATTATTTGTTTAGAGACTGTTAAATGAGTCGAAGTTTACTAGAGCAGATCAACTGTAGGGCGGGTCGCTCAGCGTGGACCGCGATAATGCGTGTCTATACCGTGCAAATGAAAAATCGCGGGATAAACCCGCTCCTACACTGACTTATTTAGCAGTCTCCTAGAGATTGTGCGGATATTTGAACGAATGGCGATAGGAATTGGGCGCGTTCCCTTTTCGCTTGCAGATGAAGGTCGTTATCAGCCGTACTACAATTTACTTTTCACTCTGTTTTAACCCAATTTGGAGAATTTTCATTGTATGACTTTAGAAAAAAAGACCGCAGTTGTGATGGCGGGGAGCCCGGCGATTAATGGATCTTTATATCGGAGAATTCGCTTTTCGGTGCTTGATTCGGTGGTCCTTATCGAACTTGAAGGTGGTGTTCGAAGCGTTCTCATTTTACGCGACATAGAAATGGAGCGAGCAGCGAAGCATGCTCGCGTTACCGATGTTCATTGCCCTGCGGATTTCATGCCTTCAGGTGGATTGTCTGGCGATCGCGAAACGGCAACCGCTCAAGCTGCGGCGGAATGCCTGCGTCGCTCGGGAGTGTCGCGTGTGATTGGGGATCGGACCTTGCCGCTAATTTACGTCGATATGATTCGCCGAATGGGAATCGAGGTTGAATGCGATGCTGATCTAGGAGTTTTGGATCGGCGTCAGAAGGACGAAGAAGAGGTTGCTTGGTTACGGGAATCTCAGTGCATAACGGAAAAAGCTATTGAGATGGCGTGTGGAATGATTGCCGGATCTGATGCGGATTCCGATGGGAATCTTCTTCACGAAAGTGAGATTTTAACTTCCGAGAGGGTTCGCTTCGCGATCGATCAATACCTGCTTGCCGAAAATTTCGCCAATCCATCGTCGATTGTTGCCGGTGGCCCAATCGCCGCCGATTGCCATAATTTCGGATCTGGTCCGCTAAAGACGGGTAGCCCAGTGATTGTCGATGTATTCCCAACCAGTAAGACGACCCGTTATTGCGGCGATTGTACCCGAACTGTGGTTCATGGGGACATTCCAGATGAAGTGATCCGAATGCACACAGCGGTCGCAGAAGCGAAACGAGCTGGCATAATGGCGACCAGAGCAGGTGTAACTGGCGAATCGGTTCATCAAGCGACGATAGCATCGATTGCTTCAAGTGGATATTCCGTGGGTTTACCTGGTAAGGAAGAACTCGATACGTATTGCTCGATGACGCATGGGACGGGACACGGAATTGGCTTGGATGTGCATGAGCCGCCTTTACTTGACTTTAGAGGGCCTGAGTTGCTCGTAGGCGATGCTTTGACGATCGAACCTGGGTTGTACTGCAAGGCGATTGGGGCAGTCCGCCTCGAGGATATGGTGATCGTTCGAGAGTCGGGTTGCGAGAATCTGAATACGCTTCATGAGGGGCTCGAATGGAAGTGAGCTTCTTTGGTTGGGATTTTCTGTCGATCGTCTTTTCATGCGATGGGATGATCCCGGACTGCTTTTAGCCAACCGTTTTGTCGCCATTGTTGGTAGTAGGTTTCCGATTGCTAAGAGACTCGAAATAGCGCGTCACATTCGGACGTTGTTTGCGAATATGCTGGAGCAAGGCACTGCTTGCAGCGTCCCAGTCTTTTTTCAAAAGGGCATTTAGAATCTTACGGTGTTCAGCTGCTTTTTCCTCGATTAGCGATGTGGCGATAGTTGAGTAGGAAAAAAGATACGAATAGTAGATTCCGAATTGGGCGAAGAAGGATTGGATGTAGCGGTTGTCGGACTTTTCGATCCAGTATTGGTGTAATCGATTGTCGAGTTGCGGATTGCCTTTGGCATCGGGCGAATTGCTTACGAGAAATTGTTTTAGCTTGTTTGGATCGAGGCGCTTCCTGGCGAGCTTGAGGGCTTTCAGTTCTAGCGTCTCTCGGATGTCGATGTAGTCGAGCATCTCTTTCTCTCGAAATGGGTGCACGCGCCATCCTCGCCGCGGAACGCGTTCGATCAGGTTGGCGCCTGCCAATCGATTGAAAACTTGTCGGATAACCGTTCGGCCCACTCCGTAGCGTTGAGCCGAAGATTCTTCTCGAAGGTAGGCGGGTTCGCCTCGAATGCCTAGGCGGATGATGTCTTCCGTGATGATTTCATCCCAGTTGCGGTGTGGAATTCCTGAATCGGCCTTACTTTTCTTGTACGGCGTTTTGGACTTCCTTCGCGAATTGATGCTTAAGCGTCCGTTGTCGCCTTTTAGGATGAACTTCGCTTCGATCAGATTCTCAAGCGCCGCTCTTATGGGCGTCAGGCTAACATCATACTGCGCGGCTAGAGTAGCTAGCGTAAGTTTGGCCGGCAATTGATCTCCGCTCCGGATTTTTTCTATTAAGTCGTTTTCGATGTATTGGGAAATATTCACGCGATTTATAGATCATGGGTCGTTGCGGTCATTCCACCAGCTGAAATTGAGACTAATTTGATTTTTGGGAACTGATAATCATATCGGAATTCAATCTTTTTCTAACGTAGGAGCGGGTTTATCCCGCGATAGCTCATGCCCTCGTGAATGGAAAAAAGGAATCGTGGTGCACGGTTTCCTTGCGTCTGCAAATCGAAAACGTTGCCAAAATATCGATACGTCGGCACGAAAAGCAATCGACGCTCAGCGGATTGACCGAAAAACTATCTTCCGAACGCTATCGTTCCGCGACCGAATTGAAAACCCGCGATCCAATCGCGAACGGCGGATACAAGGAGCGCAATGCAAAACGCATAATAGCATAACGGGCGCCAACGCTAAGGCCCGCGGCTTGTTCAACCTTGGGCGTACCGAGGTTTTAGCCGACACAGGACGAAGGACCAAATATGCTCAGCAAGCTGAGAAGCGCCCTTTATTGTTCGGCTCTTCGTTTTTCGGTGAGATGTCGCATCAACATTTCGATTGGTCCACGCTTGAATCGGCAACGCCATGAGTATGCAAATACTACGCTCAAAGCGAAGAATACGCCTGAGGCCAGCAGGGAAAACGGAAGAGTCTGATTCTCCAATCGATCAATCGCTTCGAGGATTCCCATACCGATAACGACATGCGCCACATACAGGGTAAGGGCTAGTTGCCCGGTCGCCACCCAAGGGCGTATCCATCGATGATTCCCACACCGCACACCTATGTCGACAAACACGGCGACAATCGCACTCGCAGTTCCCGCCCCTGCCAGAATATATAGGGGCATTGGTGGCATGGGTTTAGTACCAAAGATGGCCACTATAGCCTCTTGATCTGCTATACTCACTCCAGCGGACAAGCTGTGAATCAAGAGCCGACTGGTTACCTCCGCGGAAAGCGCCGTGACTAATCCGGCCCAAAATACCCGACGCCGAACCACTAGATTATTCATGTCAAAGCGTCCGATAATCATCCCAATAAGGAGAAAACTCAGCCAAGGAATCGTCGGGTGGAAACCGTTGAAAAACAGATTTCGGATCATTCCAAGGGGACTCCAGAATCCTGCATATTCCAATGTCTTCCAGTTCCATTCCTGCTCGTAGTTAAAAGCGAAGAACATAAAGACGAAACCGCTCATCAGCAGAAAGCTTAGGATTGATAATTTCCGGATTGAGCTTGTTAGAAGAAGCGCAGCCACTGCGATGTAAACACCGTAGAAGTGCAGGATATCAGCCGGCCAGACTGGGGTATATAAAAGCCCGACTACGAAGAGAAAGAGTGCTCGCTTAAAAAGGGTGTTGCGGATCGGCACAGTTGCTTTCGGGGCATTTGACCTTCGCGCATTACCAGAGAGCAGCGAGATGCCGATTCCAGCCAATAACACAAACGTAGCCGCAGCGCGGCCATCAAGTAATCCAGTTAGGTCAACCAGCCAAGGCGCACCATTGTCCGCAGCTCCCATGACTATCTTAAAGTTGACTACAACCATACCAAAAAGCGCCAGCGCTCTGGCGAGGTCGTAGCCAATTATTCGGTTTTTCATATAGCTATGTTTTTTCGCAGAACGCTAAGCGGACTAATCGGAGGCACCTCTGGTGCCGGAGATTTGGTTGCGCGCTTGTGTACCTCCGTCATGGGCATCAACTGATGATGTTTAAGTTCTCTATGCATAAAAACCAATAAGTTAAGTTCAACATTGAAAGTAAGTTATGAAAAGCATTAGCCGAAGGCGATAATCAAGCGATAGCGCGAAGCCAGTCGCGAGGTATGATCTGAGGACATAGGTTCCACACGGATATAGTCCACCAGATCCGCCCAATGCTTGCCCGGCTCTACTATTAGCGATTTGAAACGCCCTCCAAAAAGAAATCCCCACCGACGATCCGCGTCATGCACAAAGCACGTCCGTGCGTAGATGGCGCAAGGCTTTAGCCGCCGTGCCCGAAACGCAGTGGAGGGTTAGTTTATCGGGTGCCCTTGGGCAGAAAAACTAACAATGATACACCGAACTCTCGCCAGCCATCTTGATACGCGTCTGCCTCATAGAGAAACAGTGAATTTCCGGTTGAATGCACAGTCAAGAGCCATTTCATATAATTAACCTGTCCCTATTTATATACTCATCCAGTATCCCTATAATTTCAATACACATATCGTAGAAGTGTCGCGCCGGAGCGTTAGCGACGGTTGCGACAACTGACTGGATATGTGAACGCTTCGCTGGAAGCAAGAGTGAACGCTGCCCTGCTCGCTTGCGTCGAGGCTTCTATCTCCCGAAACCTAATTTTTCCATTCCTCAACCTGATCATTCTTTCCTTCATTTTTTTCGCCTCCATCACGCTGCCGCCACCGGATGCATTCCTTCGCCAACCGGTATCCCAATATTTTCAATACACATATCGTCGAGGTTACTCAAGACGAAGTATGGAAGGGGCTTCGTTGGGGGTGGCCTAGAGGAATTGAGTACGCCGATTGGTGTACGCCCGTCATGGGCATCAACTGATGAGGTTTAAGTCCTCTATGCATAAAACCAATGAGTTAAGTTCAACATTGAAAGTAAGTTATGAAAAGCATTAGCCGATGGCAACTGCGTATCGAGCCGAAGGCGATAATCAAGCAATAGCGCGAAGCCAGTCGCGAGGCTTGGTGGGAAGGAAGCCCTAGGCAAAGTCGCGGGGCGATGAACAAGAAGGCCATATTAGGCCTAGCGCTTGGGGCGAGCGGGCACCACGCCGCGAAGCCCTCTGGTTTAGGGCGTAGGGTAGATGGCATCCCGCCGTGGTGGGACGCGATGGTTCCGAGCTTGCGACAAGACCGGGCCCGAAGGGAACCGGAACAGTTGGTGTTCTTATCCGGGGAGACCTCCTTGTCTAGCGTCTGGCCTTGCGTCAGTCGCTCTCGCATCGGTAACGATGCCGGGGGACTTGGAGGAGTCAGCCGAGAGCATAGTAGCAGCATGTACCGAGGCTTTAGCCGACAGCGAAGCGAACAACAACGAGCCGGGAGTAGCTGCCGACGGATTATCCGTCCAGCGAAGGTATCCGGATGGCTCACTTCTCGCGAAGGCCTGAACCGTTCCGAGCTTGCGACAAGACCGGGCCCGAAGGGAACCGGAACAACGACAATTCCGAGTCATCTTGCCCGTCTTACGGGTATTCGCCGACCGGCGAAGCGCATGACGGCGCGAAGGGGATTGCTCGGATGCGGGGGAGCTGCTTGCGCTCGGCGTGTGCGGCTCTTCATTATTCAACTACGGTCCGGTAACGTTTCGGAACCGCTCAGTGCGGATCCGCACGCTGAGTGGTGTGGGGGCCTGGGGAGTTAATGCCCCCGGCTACCCGATTGGCTTTCATTTTTCATCCCAGTAGAAAGGTTTTCTTTTGAGATGCATGATCGCCGATACAAAAACACAATCTTATTCAACCCTATAAATAATACCATAAGGAAATCGTGGAACTAGAAATCGCCTAAAATCCTTACCTATAATTCTTGATGCTAATGGGAATCTTTCAATTTCATCTATACTATTTTCTATGTAAGCGAGAAAAGCTGTTCCAAGGCCTTTTACCTCATCTTCATAATGCTTAGCAGCGTCTTGAACTTCTGCTTTCGCTGATTCGGATAATATTATGTCCACCCGAGTGATTTTCTAATATCTGTGAAGAAATCATTTTTTGTAATCCCTAAATGTGGATTAGACTGATATGAATTCCACCGATCTTCTGCCAACGACAACCACGCCGAGTCAACTTCATTTAACTCTTGATTGTGAACACTTTGGAATAAGTGATTTGCAAGCAATTCTCTTTCTGTTGCTGGTAAACACAAAGCTTTTTGTTCAATTTCCTGTAAGTCCTTAATCATATAAGATTATACTGATATACTAATAGCATCTAGTCAAGTTTCTCGTTTTCTTCAGCCAACGTTAATATTGAGCGTCTGGATTGACGCGGAGATTTTCGGTGGATCGCGTCTGGATTCTATAAGCATATTTACTTATTGCCCCAGGCGAAGTCAATGCCATAGTCGTTAGAAATGACGTAATCCGCGGTCTGTTACACCCGAGGATTGCGTCTCGGAAACTCAGCTCTGTTATGAAAAAGGAAAACGAAGCACCCATGTGGCTGCGCGAGGCGCGCTTGGCCTGGTCGGAAGAATCGGCTCAATCGACGTGCGAACTGGGCCCCTATATGGATAAAGCGCTTTTTGCATTACCTCGAAAACCGCAATGGTG
>JAPKDW010000456.1 GCA_028822375.1 Opitutaceae bacterium
TTTGTGTGAGGTCTCGATGGTACGATTCTTACGGTAGGATAAAAGAGCTAGGGCGTGTTGATGGGAATTGGTTGTTTTTAGCGAATTGATTCGTTTATATTCTCACTGTTCGTTTGCCCCGGTTTTCTTATGGTTAAAAAAATACTCTCTTCGCTGGCTTTCTTGGTTTTCTTTGCAGGCTGTTCTTCAAAGCAATGGTACAAGGGTAATACGCATGTGCACACGCTTTTGTGCGGGCATGCGGACACTTCGCCTGAGGAGGTCACTGCTTGGTATCATGACCGCGGTTATAATTTTCTCTGTTTGTCGGAGCATAATCAGTTCATCGATCCGGCGACCGTTAAGATGCCAGCGGATAAGCGAGACGACTTTATTTTGATTCCTTCAGAGGAGGTTACGGGTGGAGACAAGGCGCATTCGACTGCCTTGAATATTGATGGGGTGGTCGATCCTCGATTAGTGCAGCCAAGTGGGGCGAGCAAGACTCAGGTGATTCAAGCCCACGTTCATGGAGCGGAACAGCAGCATGGGCATTTAATTCTGAATCATCCAAATTTCCATTACAGCAATACCGCAAAGGACATTCGACCCGTTGAAGGGTTGCATCTCTTCGAGCTTCATAACGGACATCCATCGGTCAATAATTTCGGGGATGACGAGCATGATTCGGTTGAGGAGATTTGGGACGATCTGTTGACCGATGGTATGCTGATTTACGGAGTGTCTTCGGATGACGCGCATCACTTTCAGGATTTGGGACCGGATCGTTCCAATCCGGGTCGTGGTTGGGTGATGGTCGAAGCGGAGGCTTTAACGCCCGATGCGATATCGGAAGCTATGTATCAAGGAAACTTCTACGCGACGAGTGGGGTAATGCTGAGCAAAGCGAGTATTGATGGGCGACGTATTTCAGTAGCAGTTGACGAAGCGGCTACGGATCGTGAACTTTCGAGTAGCTTTGTTGTTGGGCATGTCACGCCAGGAGGAGTTGAAGGCGTATCGATTCAGTTTATCGGACCTGAAGGTCGAGTGTTGGAAACGGTCCAAGGGACGAAGGCGTCATATTCGGCTTCGGATGAATATAGCTATGTTCGTGCGAAAGTTATCCATACGCGTAGAGTAGAAAATGGATACGAGAACTTCTACGCGTGGATGCAGCCGGTCTTTACGGACGGACGGATGCATTTCGTGAAGTAGCAATCCGTAAATTCGAACCTATTTTTCGCGTAGCGAATACCTATTGATTCCACGAATGTGGGAGCACAAGGCCGCCACGGCCGTTGTTAATATTGACAACATTGGTTTTAACAACGCTCTCTGCGTTCGCTTGTTGTCCTTGCAGGACAAATAGGTGCCTCCCGCAAGGGGGAGCCAATAGGTTTTGGGAGATAAGGTTTTTTTCGTCCGACCCTCGGTCGGATGGGTAGCGGATGCATTTTGAGCGGTAAGCGGATTGGGTAGGGCAACGACGTCTCGGCGTGCCGCGTCGGTTGCTCCATTTTTTTGAATAGCAACTGGGTTCATTCCCCGCCGCTTGCGGCGAGCTATATCTTGCGATGAATGTG
>JAPKDW010000202.1 GCA_028822375.1 Opitutaceae bacterium
CGGAAAAAAGGGTGAAATCCTCTCGTATATCGTCGATCGGTTTCAGGACCGGCGAAATTGAATAGTCACGCCCGGTTTCGCGCGGAAACCAGCTGGGCGTATGAAATCCGAGGTAGGTCCCGATCGTGACCAATCGCTTCACCGGGGCTCCTGTCGCCGCAGCCATTGCAAGCGCGGGCTTAACGGATTCCAGAACCGGCAATGCCAGACCAATACCGAAGGATTTCAAAAAATGACGGCGATCAATCATGACTATTCAGAAAGCATTACCCAAAGCGAAAGGGCAAGAGATTACACCCCTTCCAAACAGAAATGAGCAATGATTAAGACTAAAAAGAGGGATTAAGGCAATCCCATTGAAATCGCCTCGCCCAGCGCCGCCTGTTCCGAAAATGACCTGATCGGCTCACGCGTTCCGAATTGAGAGATTTGATCCGCTATCTGAGCGAACTAAAAGGATAGCATCCGTCTAAATAGCGGCGAAAAGAAAGGGGTTGTTTTCATCCCCCCACAACAGGACCCTTTTTATTCAATCCACTTGATTCCGAGATTCAAGTCCCCCATTCATCAGAGACCCGCTTATTTCTTCCCTTCACCTTCGCGCTCCCATGAAAAGAAGACAATTTTTAGAACGTACCCTAGCTTTAAGTACAGGAATCGCCCTTTCGCCTTTTTCGAGATTGGAAGCCAACGAGACTACCCAAGTCGATTCAAACGGTTTCTTTACCCTTGGCCAAAAGGACGGTCACTGGTGGTTGATCGACCCACAAGGAAATCCTTTTTTCACGATGGGCCTAAATCACATCGATCCGGCCAGTCTCCGCTATCCGGAGAACATTCACATCTGGCGCGACCAATACGATGGCAGCGCCTTGAAATGGATTAAGGAGTCCGTCACCCCAAACCTGAAGGAATGGGGATTCAATACCGTGGGCTGGGTGCAGGAAGTCACTGTCCGCAAATGGCGGCATTCGCGCCCGTTTACAGTCGATGAATACAAGGCCCTGCAGATGCCCTACTGTCACCTGTTGCCCTTCATGGAATCGCATCAATGGGAAAAGCACACCGTACACTACGATTTTTTCAGCAGCGACTGGATTGAGCGCTGCGACTATATCGCCCGGGCTCATTGCGCGGAACTGAGTGCCGACCCCAACCTGATCGGCTATTTCTATAGTGATTGTCCCACTTGGACTCACGATCGACCAGAGAACAAATGGCGAGGACCCATATTCGATCCTGACCGTTTGAATACAGAAATCGGACGTAAGAAACTAAAGGCTCTCGCTCATCAGTACTACAAAACCACTCACGATGCCATCCGCCGACACGATCCTCATCATCTAATCTTAGGAGATCGCTACGAAGCCAACGCCCACATAGCCAAACCCCTCATTGAAGCCGCCCTACCCTACATCGATGTCCTTTCGTTCCAGGATTTCAAGGAACCCATAAAACACCTCGATTATTGGCATAAGGAAACCGGGAAACCGGTACTGCTCGCCGACGCGGCCGGAATGATCGCCGCAGATGGCAACTGGAAACTTAACGACGGCCAGTGGTATGGCGATATCCTGGACGGTCTTTACGAAAACCCAGGATGCATCGGGTTCCACCTCTGCGGCGCCTATCAACGCAACAAAGCGCGCCGTCGCGGCCTGCTCGACGAACAAGAACAACCCGACAAACCAAACGTTGACCTGATTACCGCGGCGAACAGCAAAATCAGCAAAGCGATGAACGCACGATTCTAGCTCGACTATAAATGACCATAAGCCGCTTAGCCATCATAGTGCCCTTCGTGGGCGATCTATTATTATGAATACCAAAATAGCTCTTCTGATCTTTTGCTTTGCTTCGCTCAGCGCAGCAGCTTCCCAACCCAACCTGCTTTTATTTCTGGCAGACGATCTAAGCTACCATGATCACGGCTGCTACGGAAATGATGAAGTCAGGACCCCTCAAATAGATCAGTTAGCCGATAGTGGAATGCGCTTCGAGCTGTGCTTCAATTCAGCTCCGATGTGCGCCCCAACGCGTATGAGCCTATACACGGGGATACACCCCGTAAGAAATGGAGCTCACCCAAACCATAGTCGCGTCTACGATCACGTTCAAAGCATGGCCCACTACCTACGTCCGCTCGGATATCGAGTTGCCTTGATGGGGAAACGTCACGAAGCCCCGCTTGAAAATTTTCCCTTCGAACACCTTGGAGGTCAACATGGCGATAGAGGACAAGGGATTGATCTGGATATGTCCTTGATGGACCGATTCATCGAATCATCCGGCGACCAACCGTGGTGCCTCGTGGTTGCGTCAAACCAAACCCATCAGCCTTGGAATCGAGGGGACTCCAGCGTTTATGATGCTGACACGCTCACGCTCCCTCCCTATTTAGTCGATACTCCTGAAACTCGAGAGGACATGACCCGCTACTATGCGGAGATAAACTATCTCGATAATCAAGTCGGCTACTGTAAAGACTATCTAGATACAAACAATCTCACCAAAGACACGCTCTTCCTTTATCTAAGCGAACAAGGATCGAATTTCCCGCATTGCAAGTGGACCTGCTACGACACGGGTTTGCGCTCGGCTGCGATTGCTCGATGGCCATCGAACGTCAAGGCCGGGGCCGAAACGAATGCGATGATTCAATACATCGATGTACTCCCTACTTTCATCGAAGCCGCAGGCGGCGACCCAACCTCCTTTGACTTCGATGGTCAGAGTTTTCTACCTGTCCTAAAAGGAAACAATAAAAATCACCGTGATTATGTATTCGGAATTCAAACATCCAAAGGAATCTACAGCGGCCCTGAACCAAATGGTTATGGAATCAGAACCGTTCGCGATAAGCGCTATCGACTCGTCTGGAATCTGAACTGGGAAGATCGCTTTCAAAATACGGTTGTCACGCGAATGGAGACTTACAAAAGCTGGAAAACCAAAGGCGAGCAGGGAGATGCATTCGCGCAGGAACGATACGATCACTATCAGAAGCGCCCCGAGTTCGAACTCTATGACCTTCGCAGCGATCCCTACGAGATCACGAACATCGCATCCGACCCAAAGAACTCCGCCATTCAAGCTCGATTATCCCAAGAACTCAAAACCTGGATGCATCAGCAAGGAGATCTGGGAAAAATCACCGAGCTTGATGCCGTCAACCGTAAGGGCGTTCACAATACAAAGCCGCCCGCCGCAATCGGCAAGTGAGTGACGCTTCCACGCCGAAGTCTCGACGTAGAGTAAACTAATACAACGTTCACTCTCAATTTGCTCAGCGCGAACCTGTAGGAGCGGGTTTATCCCGCGATAGTGCCGAGCTCCTTTAGACACAAAACCTAACCGCGGGGTAAACCCGCTCCTACACTGATCTAATTGAAAGTCTCTTCGAATAGACGTTTTCTACTTCGAACGAATCGGCCCTACTCCCTGTGGATTCGTTGTGCGAGGACGTTCGATTTTCTTCGCCCCCTTGGGGAGCATAGCCGGATCGAATGGCAGGATCTCCGCATCATCGATTACCCTCAGACGAAGGTCCTTGATTTCAACTCGATAAGGATTGCCGCTATGCAATTGGATCGCCAACAGGCCCTCGAGGGCACGGCCTTTTTCATCATGATCGATCAACTCCGAGGTGACTTCTCCGTTCACTCGATGAACCAAGTAATTACCGCGAGCGACAATTGAGTATGTCGTCCATTGCGAAAGGTCGGCTTTCACCGGTTCGTGCTCCGAGAGCAGCCAGCGCTCGCCATCAGGATCGAGCATCACGTTCTTGCCATTGAGTCCGAAAATACCGCGACCCTTTTCCTCATAGGTCATGCCCGTGTGTTCGATGGCCGGATGGGCATCGCATTGGTAACCGGAAATCGCATACGGACCAACCTCAGGAAGCGCTCGGCTCCGATATTGAATACCGGAATTATTGTCACCCACCAATCGCATGGTCGCTCGCAATTCGAAATCCTTCACGATCCCGTCTTGCCAAACGAGAAACGTATTATGAGAAGGTTCTCCAGGTCCTTCGCAAGTGCCAACGACAACCCCATCCTCGACCTTCCAGAGCCCCGAGGCGCCCTCCCATCCAGTCAGATCTTTTCCATTGAACAGCGAAACGAATCCGCTTTCCGAATCCGCTTTGTCTTTAGTTAAGGTAGCAATGAGGTAATCCGTGGGACTTGCATGCCTGACACCCGGAGCATCGGGATAGACGAGCTCGGCGCTAACTCCGATTCTCTGACAATGTTCCTGTAGCTTCACTCCGAAATTGGCCGTGTGCGTGGGATCTTTCTCGTCCCGCCCAAGCGCAGGCGGTCGCGAGTAGATAAGATAAACGGGAGGATCGTCCTTCGTCACCAGCGCATAAGGCGAATACTCGGCGATCCAAGGTAGGATAGATTCCCGTCCAGCGAGAAAGGAGGCAAATTTACCCAAGCCAAAGGCATGACCACCGTATCGACTATTTGGAGTCCACTCTTTCATCTGCTTTGGATCGAGGGATGTCTGGGCTCCATTGACCGCAGCGCACCAAAGACGAGAAGATTCGCGCGCTACTGGATCGGCGCTGCTTGGATCGGCGAGATCGTCATGAAACGCCAGCCACAAACTGGAGCAAGCCCCTGCTGAACCTCCAGCGGCTCCAATGCGCTCCTTGTCGAGGCCCCACTCGGCCGCTTTACTACGAATAAACTGAAGAGCGCGAGCGGCATCATGCAGCGGCGCTTTCACCGGTGGACTGATTCCGGCCTCAACCGCCTGAGGCACGTAGCGATAATTAATCGCCACAACCGAGATCCCCGCTTCGAGCAAGGCGTTAGCATCGGCGAATCGATGAAGGCGTTCCTTTGAACCGCCGCTCCAACCGCCACCATGGATCACAAAAGCAACGGGTGTTGGTACGTTCGATTCGGCTTTCCAGAAATCGAGAACATGGCGTTCGTGATCGCCGTAACGAACTTCGGTGAACGTCGCCTTCGGAACAGAAGCATCGTAAACCTCGGGAGGGCGCTCCGGCTTCGCTGTTTGAGCAGACAAGAGACCTGCAAATACGAAATTGAGGATCAAAAGAAGAACAAGGGGATAACGAGATGTCATTAATTCGAAGGTGACATCGAAACCGGAACCAGGTCAACCCGGCGTTACTGCCTCTGAGGGAAAAGGAACATCCTCATAATTAATAAAGCATCCCCGGGCAAGCCCCGAGGTATCCAAAAGGTAGCGGCCGATCTTCCCGCTCAGCGCGCTGCGACGTAACTACGCGAGGGACTCGCGTGGATTGAATGGCATTCTTTCCTACCAACGAAAGTTGATTGCCTAAGAGCGGTCCGGCACTCAACAATACTGAATGAACACGTCTGTCGCCCTACCCCTTCTTTGCGGACTCTCCTTGCTGCCAAGCCTTTCGCTGACCGCAGCGCCGATTGAGCGACCCCTCCAAATTGCGAGCGATCCGCCACCGGTTCAGATGTTGGCGCCGGGATTCGAGGTGCAAGAACTGCCAGTGGAGCTCACCAATATCAACAACCTGGTCTACGCTCCCGATGGACGGCTCTTCGCTCTCGCTTACGATGGAAACGTGTATCAGCTGCACGATAACGACGGGGACGGATTGGAGGAGACGTCCTCGCTTTTTCATGACAATCGCAATAACGAGATCCCCGAGAGTATTGGCATGGCCTGGGGTCCTTCCAGAAAGGGATCAGGGTCTTCAATCGGCGGCCTCTATATCGCTAGTCGCGGACGGGTCTTGTTCTTAGAGGACAAGGGAGACGGAACCAGCGAGCTGCAAACCGTATCCAGTGGCTGGGATCCTCCTACAATCAAAGGCGGTTCGAGCCTGGATGCAATCGGCATGGCCGTAGATCCTTCGGGTAATGTTTTCTTCTCGCTGAGCGTAGATGCCTGGTCTGCTCCCTACATGATCAATCCTGAAACCGGTCAGTCCGACTACAATCAATTTAAGGAACGCGGGACAATCATCCAACTTTCTCCCGACTGGAAACAGCGTGAGATTCTGTCAACCGGTTTGCGATTTCCAGTATCCCTGGCCTTCAATGCGGAGGGAGACCTCTTCGCCAGCGAACAGGAAGGAGCCACTTGGCTCGCTAACGGCAATCCCTTCGACGAGTTGCTTCATATCCAAAAAGGACGCCACTACGGATTCCCTCCTCGGCATCCGCAGTATTTGCCTGGCGTTATCGACGAACCGAGCGTATTCAACTATCGCCCACAGCATCAGTCCACCTGCGGTTTGCATTTCAACGAAGCGGTTGCGGGCAGCGACCAAACGTTCGGTCCTGACTGGTGGCGAGGCGACGCGCTAATGTCAGGAGAATCGCGCGGCAAGATTTGGAGAACGAAATTGTTCAAAACAGCAACCGGGTACGTGGCGCAAAACTCGCTGATCACCTGTCTATCGATGCTGACGATTGACGCCATCCCCACACCAAGAGGCGATCTATTAGTTGCCTGTCACAGCGGTTCGCCAGACTGGGGAACGGGCCCCAAGGGGACAGGAAAACTATTTCGCATCCGTTACACGGATACATCTGCGCCTCAACCCACTCTAGCCTACGCCGTAAGTCCGACGGAATTCCGAATTGCCTTCGATCGCCCGCTGGCTCTGGAGCAATTCAAGAACCTGACCAAACGAAGCGATATCACGATGGGAACGCATGTCGCGGCGGGAGATCGCTTTGAATCGATGCGGCCTGGTTACCAGGTCGTAAAAGACCAAATGAAGGTAGGTCGCTACGAACTACCGGTCTTGTCCGCGTCAATAACAGCAGACCAACGAGAGATTGTCTTACTAACCGAACCGCGGGTAGAGGACTCGAACTATGCGGTAGCCATATTCAAAGATGGCGAAGCAAGCGAAACCTCTGACATCGACGTATTAGCGGACCTCAATGGCGTAGAGGCGCAGAGGGGAAACGATACCGTTTGGCTACCGCACTTGGACTTAGGAGTGGCCCGCGAGTTTACGGCCGCCAGTGAACGTCATCGGAACTTCCTAAAAAATTCGGCAGGGGAAAACGTGACCCTCCGAACCCAACTCGATCTAAACCAGATGCTGCGACCGGCCATTCAACCGGGCGCCACGCTGAACTATCAATATCCGCTCGAAACAGTGACCGTTGTTTTCGAATCCGACGCAGCGCTCGATCTCCGCGTCGAGGGTACGATTGAACACGATGGTATCGGGAAAGCGAAAGTGACAGTCACCCCAAAAGAAAACCAGTGGGTGCCCATTGAGGTATCACTCGACGATGGCGCAAATTTAGCTGTCCACTGGCACACGGCGGAGGACACTCGTCCGCGCGCCTTTCCATTGAATCGATTTAAACTTCCCTGGGTCCAAGCGAATACGGACACGTCGGTATCGCCCCAAGAACGCATCATTCCGGAAATAGCGGGAGGTGATTGGCAAAATGGTAAGGCGCTCTTTTTCAGCGATCAGCTTCTGTGCGGAAGATGCCATCAGGTAGACGATGAAGGCGGTCGTATCGGCCCAAACCTTTCCAATCTGATTCATCGCGATTACGCATCGGTCATGAAAGATATCAATGAACCCAGTGCGGCTATCAACCCTGACCACTTAGCCTACTCAATAAAAATGAAAGACGGCGGACTCGCTTTGGGAGTCATTCTGGAGGAATCGGCCGAGGGCCTAACGCTCGGTCAGGCTAACGGCGTAAACATTGTGATCTCAAAAAACCAGATCGAACAACGCGAAGCGATGAGCATATCACTGATGCCACCTGGATTGCTAAACGGACTAAGCCCAGCCGCTCACCGTGACGTGATGACCTTCCTTTTGAAGAGTGAATAAGGCATCCCAAACGTTTCATAAATCGACTGAATATTCGCCCGTCAGGATCCGCTTTACGGATACAGCTCGGTTGGTGCCGAAAAGGTTTTGAAAGTGGAACTTGCCCGAAAGTGTCGAAACCTGCTGTCGCTCCAGCGAAACCTATGTCGCCTTTGGCGACCCTGACCATTCCGTTTGCTACCAAGGTTTGCAGTGTCGCTGTTGCTATTAACGAAGAGCGCCAAATTAGCGAAGACAGCCTTAGAGGCTGTTTAATAAGTAGGAATGAACTACGATTGAAACCCAATACGGTAAATCCTGAATAGTTCGGTTTTGTAGGTCGTCTCGCTGAGGCGACAGTCTTGCATGGGATGACGGGTCAGCGACCCATCCTACAGG
>JAPKDW010000203.1 GCA_028822375.1 Opitutaceae bacterium
TAATAGCGGTCTTTGAAAAAGAGAGTGAAGTATTACGTGGGCGCATTGAGGCGACGGGCGATGGCTTGAGCATCTCCAATAGTCGCCGAGCGGAACTGGTAGAAGAAGAGGTAGGGATTGATGGTTTGAGAGATTCTATTGAGAATTTTCTAGGCGAAATGGAAGCCGAGTTACATGATTTGGGTCCCTGGTTGCCTAAGCCGTTGTTCGAGAAACTGGGACCATTCTATGGGCGCTTGCCGGCGAGTTCTGGGAAGGCTTCGCTGGGGATTGCGGAACGCATGCAGACGGTTGTGGGGATCTTATCCCGCGTCCACAAATTTGATGAAAAGATCACATTGTCTCACGAGTTACGGGATTTATCTGACGGAAAAAAAGGTGAGGTGCAGGCTTTGTATCTTGGCCTAGCGAGTGCCTATTATTTGGCCCCGAGCGGAGCGGATGCGGGTGTTGGCAGTCCGGGCTTAACTGGCTGGCAATGGGAGTCCGTTCCTGAGTTGGCTGATCGAATCGAGGAAGCGATCGCTGTCTACGAAGGCAGGCAGCAGGAAGCGAAGTTCTTGCCGCTACCTGGAGAGATTGGAGGGGTTGAATAATGGATCGCGGGGAGATTTTAGGAAGAGCGGCGGCGTTGCGTCGCGTGTGCGTGGGGCTTGTTTTTGTCTTGTTGGGAAGTTGTTTGGCCACCGGCGTTGATTTTGTTGAGGCGGTGTCGCTTCATGAAGAGCGCTTACAGTCGGCTATTCTGCGTTTGAATACACTGCGAGCTGAGGTTTCGGAGAAGCAAATTCCTCTTTCGAAGCGTTTGAGCGCCACGCGGGAGGAGACCAAGAGTTTGCGTATCCGTTTTGAGAAGCGATGTACGGCCCATGATAGAAAGCGTTTAGAACTGAGGGAGCTGGAAGATCGAGTTACTGAAAAGAGTAAAGAGATCGATTATATTTCGCGGATGCTTTTTGGCGAGTATTTCGCTAACTACAAAGCATCTTTGAGTTCAGGAGAGCAGGAGCTTTATGGAGTAAGTATTAAGCAACTCAATTTACTGGGTGAAACGGGAGAGGCTTCAAAAGCAGAGGTTTTAGATCATAGCCTCGAAGTCCTCAAGGAGTCCTTGAGCCGCGTCCATAGCGTGTTGGGAGGAAAAACTTACGAAGGAGAGGCCCTTGGAACAGATGGCGTACTTGTAGGGGGAACGTTTATACAGGCTGGGCCAGTTTTGTTTTTCGCGGACACGCTGAACGATCAATTCGGTCTTGTGGAAGAGGGCTTGAGCTTGCGGCCGACTATGCGACGTTTGAGTGAATCGAACGAAGAGTTGATTGCTGCCTTTGCGAGTGGAGAGTCTCGTTTGCTGCCGGTGGACCCTAGTTTGGAAAATGCCTTGTTGTTGGCTGAAGCCACGGAGGGCTTTGCGGAACACTTTCGGAAGGGGGGCATCTGGGTTTATCCAATTGTTTTCTTCGCCGTTTTGGCGACTGTGGTGGCGGCTTACAAGTTCGCTCAAATTTTTGTGATCCGTGTACCGGATCCTTTGGTGGCTCATGAGCTAGCACGTTTGCTTCGAAGCGGCGAACAAGCAAAAGCGGCGAGCTTGGCGAAGAAACAGCCGGAGCCTGCGAGGGCCATGTTGGTGAATGCAGTCGAACATGCGGATGAGCCAGTGGAGTTGGTCGAGGAGGTGATGTACGAGTCGATGTTGAGCGTGCAGCCTAAGTTGGAGCGCTTTCTCAATGTAATCGCCGTTACGGCAGCGACCGCTCCTTTGCTTGGACTTTTGGGTACGGTGACGGGTATTATTAAGACTTTCGAGCTGATGAATATATTTGGAGCGGGAGACCCGAAGCCGCTGATCGCGGGTATCTCGGAGGCTCTGATAACGACTGAGCTCGGTCTTGTGCTAGCAATTCCGGCACTTGTGGTGCATGCCTTGCTGTCTCGCAAGGTGGCGGGAGTGTTGGCTCGACTGGAGAAGCTTTCGGTGGCTTTGGTGAATAGTTTGTCCCGGCGTTCTGTGAAAGGTGATTTCGATGTCTGAGTTAGCTAGTGAAATTTTGGATATTTGGGCGAAGGGGGGCTGGCTTATGCTGCCGCTTTTCGCTTTGACCTTATTTATCTATCACGCGGTGTTGGAGCTTTTGCTTCGCTTAAATGGCCATTTTTTGGCACGTTCTGGGTATGATCGCATCTCTGATATAGGCATCAATCATGCTTTGCGTTCTGGAGACTGGACTTTGAGAAGGTTGCTCGCGTTAGATGCGAGCAGCAGAGTGGAAGTGCGAAGGCATTTTCAGGAAGTGCGTGCCGAATACATGCCGACTATAAATCGGAGAATTCGTTTTCTTTCGGTCTTGATCACTGCGGGGCCTTTGGTGGGCTTATTGGGTACGGTTGTGGGCATGCTGACGACTTTCGATGGAATGGCGGGAAGCGATACGTCCAAATTCGCGAGTGTTGTTTCTGGCGTATCCGAAGCGCTGATAACGACTCAGGGAGGATTGATTGTATCTATCCCAGCGTTTGTATTGCTTTCGTTGATTATCCAGAAACGTAACCAATTGGAGTGCTGCTTGTCGCGTCTTGAACAGTTTAATGTTCGCATGGCTATGCGGCGAGATTCTATTGAAAAGAGTTCGGTAGAGTGAGTGGACACTTGCTTAGTGTAAGGAGAAGTAGAAATGGCAAAGCGAAGATTATTGTTTTCTAACGAAGGAAATCAAAAGGATGAAATTAATATTTCTCCGCTGATAGATGTTGTATTTATTTTATTGATATTTTTTATCGTAACGACGGTTTTCGTGGAAGAGACTGGAGTGAACGTTCAGCGCCCTCAGGCGGTGTCGGCAGTCGATTTGGAGAAGAACTCGATCCTAATTGCGATCACTGAAGAGGGACGAGTTGTCTATGGGGGCGAAGAGATTGGCCTACGTGGCGTGCGTGGCGTGGTACAACGATTGCTGAAGAAAGAGGATATGCCTGTCATCGTACAAGCGGATGCTACGGTCTCTATTGATCTATATACTAAAGTGCATGATGAGGCTGCCTTGGCTGGGGCGACGAGTATCAATTTGGCGACGACGAAGGGAAACAGAGAGTAACGAATGACTAAAAATCGATCCAAAGCGATGGAGTTATATAGTGCCGGGAGCTTGCCTGCTTCGACTCGCCGAGGCACAAGATTTCTTGTTTTGCTGGGAGCTGTGTTCTTAGCGGTCGTGTTGTTCTTGCTCATCCCATTGACGCAAATGCTGCAAACTCCTCAGAAGGCTGATGTCACTTTAAGGGAAATGCAAATGATAGCTTTTGCTCCTCCAAAAGCTCCGCCTGCGCGGGAACAGAACGATCCAGAGAAAGAAGTTGAGCCGCCAAAATTAAAGGAGAGTTCTCAGGAACTAGATTTAAGTCAGCTTGAACTTTCATTGAATCCAGGAATTGGTGATGCCTTAGCTATGGGCGTGGGTTCTTTCAGACTAGAATCAGAGGTGGATATTTTGGATCAGATTCAGCAGGTTTTCCAGTTTCACGATTTGGAATCTGTGCCGTCGATGATCGCGTCGCCGCGATTTGATTATCCCAAGTCCCTAATCAGGCGAGGCATTCGCAAAGGAACTGTCGAGCTTTTGATTCGAATCGATGTAAAGGGGAACGCGATTGTGATACGGGTGGTTTCGAGTCCTCACGAAGACCTGACAAGAGTGGCGAAGAACCTTGTCGAACGGTCTCGTTTTACGATTCCTGAAATTGATGGTCGTCCCGTAATGGTAGACGGTAATTTGCCTCTGACTTTAAAGGCTCCTAGAATTTGAATACATAATGACAATTAGAATCTATTCCAAATTAATATTGGCGATTTCGCTATTGGTTGTAAGCGTGGGGTCAAGTGCGGCTCCGTTTTCGTTGGCAGACTCCGACCCGATGAGCCCAGAGTTTCGACGTAACTATTTAGGCTCCTATGGGATTAATGCCGCTATCGAACCACGCCTTCAGATTGAAGATCGAGAAATCTACGACGCGGTTTTGCCGCACCTTAGCGCAAATCCAGAAAAGGCGATTCGTATTTTGATTGATTGGATCGAGCCGGAGAGCAACGCAGCATTCAATTTCCTATTGGGCAGCCTTTATTATATTAAGGAACGCATGGATGAGTCGGAAACCCAGCTTAAACTTGCAATTAAAAAGCATCCTTCTTTTCGGCGTTCTCATCGAACCCTGGCATTAGTCTATGTACAGAGAGACGACGTTGCTAAGGTTATAGAGCATATGTTGAAGGTCGTAACACTTGGAGGAGGCGATGGTCAATCGTATGGAATGATTGGTTACGGATATTTGAGAGAAGAGAAATATCGTTCGGCGCTGGGCGCTTACCAGAACGCCCGTATTTTTGCGCCTGATTCGTTTGATTTTAAACGAGGAGAGGCTCAGTGTTTGCTCAATACTAGCCAATATGAACAAGCGGTCGCTCTCTATGACGAGTTGATTGCGGAACGTCCAAGCGACCCTGAGTTTTGGCTTTTGCAGGGAAATGCGCTTCTGGCTTTGGATCGGCGTGAGGAAACTGCTGCGAATCTTGAGATGGTTCGGAGTCTTGGCGGCGAGACTTTTCAGAGTCTCTCTTTGCTGGCTAATATATATATGGAGGAGGGGGCTATGGATTTAGGAGCGACTGTGGCGTCGGAATCGATGGAGTATGCGGAGTCGAGGAACGCTGGATTTGCGATTCGACAATTGGAGTATCTTGTGAGGGGCGGTCATTTGACAGAGGCGGACAGTTTTGCGTCTGCTTTCGAGCAATGGCTTGAACCGAAACTGGAAGCGAGTCAGGCGAGAAAATTCGCTTCGTTTCGAGCGACGATTGATTTCAGTTTGAACCGAGATGAGGCAGGTATTGAGAAATTGAAGAGGGTTTTAGAAGAAGATCCTTTGAATGCTTCCAGCCTTCTATTGCTGGGTAGACACTATATGGAAGATGGGTTGTATGAAGAAGCTGAGTATTATTACGAACGTGTTTTGCCGGTCGAGGAGTCGAAAAGAGAGGCCTTTATGGCTTTAGGGCAGTTGGAAGTTGCCAGGGGAAATTTCAAGGAAGCGATTGTCTTTTTGGGAAAAGCCCAAGAGGTGAAATTCGAATTGAATACTCAGCAATACTACGATCAGGTCGAGGAGGCTTGGCAGAGTAGTCAATAGTCCGAGTTAGTTATTCCGAAAATATAAATTAGCGGTAGTGTCGATAGAGTGAGCGGTGGAAGATCATTATTAGATTGAGTTGTCGAGCAGCCCTAAACTATGCAGGCAAGGATAGATAGGCCCGATGCAAGCGCGGACCGATTTTTCCAGTCCGCACCCGCCTTGAAGCGGAATTTTTGTAGGGTCATCAGGCGCATTCTTCATGCACTAGTCGCAATCCTCTGGGCTTTGCCTCTAGAAACCAGTCCTTCTGAATAGAAACTACAGCCAGGCTCCATTACTAATTGCGGTTATGTTTGATTGAAATGGATGGAAATCGCCAAATATTTTGGGCCTTGAGAAGAGAACCCCCTTGTGAAGATTTCTATTAGTAGCCGTCAGTTGTTTTTTCTGAATCTTTGGCTAGGTACTGCTGTACTATGTCCCGAGCGAAACCGGAAGCGCCTGCTTGGTTGAAGGGTTCGCCTTCGTCTATTTTTCCTGCGTATTCGAAATGATGCTCGAACTGGTTTTTTCCTTCCACTTTCTTGTGGAGTGTAAAGCGTTCATTGGAAGCGAATACGGATTCCCATGCGGATCTGACTTCTGCCCAATAGGGGGAGGTCTTTTCCCAATATTCCGAAGCAGCTTCTAGGCTTGGGCTTTCGATGAGTTCGTAGCGATCGATCCCGACTTCATAGCCAACGTAGGTAGGCGTTTTTTCGGAATCCCCGGCGACGCGTTTCCAGTTGTTCTGCTCGTGAAACCATCCTTTCGGCGTTATTAGTATGCGATGAAAGCCTTCCATTACGGAATAGTCGTCTCGAATGCTGTATTCTCGACGCGGGAGGGGGCGCCACGCTTGCTCGCCTGTCCACATCGATCGATTGCCGTTATGGGTCCAATGACCGAACGCTTGGTATCTGGGAGAGTCGTCTACCTGCCACACTGATTGAGTCCAACCTCCTTTTACGGCATCATTTGAGCGCGTGTCGCGGGCCCACGTGTTGTCGCCCCTATAGGTGTGAAAATCGGTGTTTTGGTAGGTCCAATCTTGTCGCCAGTGCTTCATGATCATAGGGCCCGTTATTGTGCCGTCCTCGTCTTGGAAATACATGGCTAGGATATGTTGAAGGCTAATAGATGTTTCCTCATCCTCTACGATGAGGACTTTTTCGGTAGCCCATGAGTGGTAGGGGCGCGCTGGCTCGTGTTTGCTGAGAAGTCCCAGCATTTCTAGAAAATGGAAACCGGCTTTGTAGTCGCCCGCGAGCGATAGAATGGCGGCGCGATCTTTTTCAAATGCGCTAGACGCGTTTGCAATTGCGGTTAGCGGTAGGGCTCTTGGTGGGGCAAACTCGACACTGCTTCCTGTAGAAGTTCCACCTCTGGGAGTGGCTATTTGCGAGGGAAGCTCCCCCCATCCGAATAGGTAGCTGTTCTCTGGTGGTATCGTAGCGCTTGAATTAGGTACTTTCTTTTCCGAGCTCAGAGGCAGGTTGGAAGCCGTTTGGCATCCGCTGAAACCTAGAGTAAGAAATAATGAAATGATAGATAGGGAGCGATTCATAATGGTTTACATGGTATCATGATAAAGATGTCTTATTCAACTCCCATACGGATTTTTTCCACTCCGTAACGGATTTTATTTTCACTGGACTTGGTTTTCGTGATCGTCGTTGGGTTTTTTTAATCATTTTTTATCCGTCTTGGGGCGCTTGTTCTCCCTCTTGGGGTAGAACTCTAAGGTTTCAAAATATATAGTATTGGGACCGTGGATTCTAGAATTTATCCAATAACAGGATACTGTAATCAATGCGGTCTTAAGCAATGCGGTTATGTCTTCGCGTTGCTTAGTAAAACTTATATATTGCTATACATTATGAATACAAAACCTACTATACTAGCTGCTGGATTTGCTTTTTTCGTCGCGAGCCTAGTCCAAGCTCAGGATTCAATCGTACAGCTTGAAGAGACTACTCTTCAACTCGATAGCGTCTCTCGAGACGCCGTAATCGATCTTTTTACAGAAAATGATTTTTTGGATAAACAGATCCATGATATGGACGATCTAGTGCGTTTGATGCCAGGCATCTCCGTATCCAAGGGCGATGATCGCTGGGGAAGTAGTGGGTTTAATATTCGAGGATTGGACGAGGACCGCGTTGCTATAAATGTAGATGGCGTATCACAAGGCGAGACGCTGAAGTATGAAGGCGGCCAAGCCTACGGGTACTTTAAGGGATCTCGTAGCGGTATCGATATTGAAGCCTTGAAAGGGGTGGAGATCGTAAAGGGCGCCGATTCTATTCTCTCGGGTAGCGGCGCTTTAGCCGGTGCAGTTAACTACACGACAAAGGATGCCTACGACTTCTTGGCATCTGTTGGTGACGATACCTATTTCGGCGTACAGACCTCCTATGCTGGTGTGAATGATGAGGTTATGGGCTCCCTGACATTCGCGAGCCGGGTTGGTGATTTGGAGACCCTCCTTGTCTACACGCGTCGCGACGCTCATGAGTATAGAAATTACGATACCAGTGGAGCTGATATTGAAGGACGCGGGAGAGAAATACCGGATTTTCAAGATATAGAAATCGATAGTTTGTTGGTGAAATTGAATTATTTGGCCACGGATGATCAATCGCTTGGTCTCGTTTTCTCAAATTACGAAAGACATAGCATTACAGATACCCAGTCGTTTAACGGCGGTTGGTACTCTAATCGAATTGGGAATGATTTCAGCGAAACTAACCGCATTGGACTGACTTATGATCTTGTGTCGGGAAATAATATTTTCGATACGATGGCGATACGTTTGAATAAGCAGAGCATTGATTTTGTAGCGAATACCGAGCAACATGTGAAGTTCAGCTTTGGGCCGTCATTCCAAAGAGATGAGGATCGAGTCGATTCGCGTAGTTTTAACCAAGATGTCAATCAACTCAAAATCGACTTTTCCAAGGATATTGGAGGGGATGCAT
>JAPKDW010000204.1 GCA_028822375.1 Opitutaceae bacterium
AACCTTAAGCCTTACGCTTTCAACCTTATGATACCTCTGCTCCTCAGACTTTCGGCGCTAAGCCTCCTTTTTACTACCCTCGCCGCTCGGCAACCCAACGTCGTCATCATCCTCACAGACGACCAGGGCTGGGGCGACCTCGGCGTCAGTGGAAACGCCAACCTCGCAACGCCTCACATCGATTCCCTAGCTGAACAGGGAATCACCATGGAGAATTTCTACGTGTGCCAAGTCTGCGCTCCAACCCGAGCGGAATTCCTCACCGGCCGCTACTACCCACGTACCGGAGTTAGCGGCGTTTCCCGCGGACAAGGCCGGCTCAACCCCGACGAAACCACCATCGCCGACCTATTCAAAAAGAACGGCTACGCAACCGGAGCATTCGGCAAATGGCACAACGGCACCCAAGCCCCCTATCACCCCAACGACCGAGGCTTCGACGAATACTACGGGTTCACTTCCGGACATTGGGGACATTACTTCAGCCCTCCTCTCGACCACAACCGCCGCAAAGTCCGTGGCAATGGATACGTCGTCGACGACTTCACTGATCACGCGATCGAATTCATCAAGGACAACCACGATCAACCGTTCTTTTGCTACCTTCCCTACAATACGCCTCACTCCCCGATGATGATTTCCGATGACTTCTACGGAAAATTCGAAGGCCAAGAACCCGTCCAACGTTATCGAGACCCAAGCGCGGAAGACGTCATGATGACTCGCGCAGCCTTGGCCATGTGCGAGAATATCGACTGGAATGTCGGCCGCGTTTTAGAAACCTTAGACCAACTTGACCTAAGCGAAGATACGATCGTAGTCTACTTCTCGGACAACGGCCCCAACTCCTACCGTTGGAATGGCGACATGAAGGGCCGTAAAGGGGCCATCGACGAAGGCGGCCTTCGCTCGCCGTTCTTCATCCGCTGGCCGAATTCGCTTCCAGCTGGAAAAAGCGTTTCTCAAATCACCGGAGCCATCGACCTCCTACCGACCCTAACGCAACTCGCCGGCATCACTCCCAAAATCGCCAAAACTCTCGACGGCCGAAGTTTTAAACCACTGCTTTCAGGAACCGACTCAAACTGGCAACCGCGTTCGCTTTTCGCAATCAAAGGCAGCCAAGTAAGCATCCGCACGCAACGCTTTCGCTTGGATGCAAAGGGACAACTATTCGATATCAATGCCGACCGGGGGCAGCGCGCCAACGTAGCCAAGAGCCACCCAGCAATCGTCAAAGACCTTCAAACCCAAGCCACCGCTCACAAGAAAACCATGCAAGCCGCGTTCGCCCAATACGCCGACCGACCCTTCACTGTCGGCTATGCTCCATCGACGACTTTGCCCGCTCGCGACGGCGAACCGCACGGAACCATTCAACGCAGTTCGAAGGCTCCCAATAACTCCTTCTTCACTCATTGGACCGAAACCGACGACTCCATTACTTGGGACATCGACGTCGGCGCGAACGCAACCTACGAAGCCATCGCCTACTACACCTGCACCGCTGGAAACGAAGGCGTAACGCTAAAACTCTCAATGGAAAACGCTGGCTCCACCAAAGCCAGGGTCACCGAAGTCTTCGACCCGCCCCTCTACGACAAGTCGCTCGAGCGCATGGCAGAATCGCACTACTTCGTAAAAGACTTCAAACCTCTCGCCCTCGGCAAAATCAAACTCTCCGAAGGTCGCGGTCTGCTCCGCCTCAGCGCTCCGAAAATCCCCGGCCAGCAAGCCGTCGATATTCACTCGATAGAGCTACATCGGATCGAACCGTAAGCGTTGAGTTAGGGCTGTTTGTCCCCAAACAGCCGCACACAGCTTAATTCAACTCCTCGGTTCGTTGGGACAACGAACCCTACCATCTTAATGCTGCGGCCTCGGCGATGCCGCCCTACCATAAAACCCTCGATCAATTACTCGCGACCGCAGGGAGTTTATCCACGAAACCTGCATCGGTTCGTTTCAGTTCTTTGATCGCGGTTTTCCGGTAACGCTGGAGCAGATCCGCATAATTAGCGTTCCCGGCCAAATTGCGTAACTCATCGGGATCGCTGACCAAATCGTATAACTCTTCCGTTTCTCCTTCGATCAACGTCCGCACATACTTGTAGCGTCCTTGACTCAGCAATACGTACCAGGGAACTCCAGGTCCATGATACAATTTCGGGTCGCCTTCCTCCGGTATGGAATCTGTATCCGATCCATACTGCTTAGCCGTGTGCACGAGCAGCGACGGTTTTCCCCACGGCGCTTCCGGATCTTCGATTAACGGCGACAAATCGTATCCATGCATCCCCCACGGCAGCTTCAACCCGGCCATCGAAAATAAGGTGACCGGAATATCCACCGCCGTAACGGGCTCTGACACCACCGTGCCTTGACTGCGATTTCCTTGAGCCATCGATTTCGGCAATCGAAAAACCAACGGCGCTGCAATCGTCGCAAAATACGGCGCCACCTTGGATTTCATTCCATGCTGCCCCCAAGCGAAGCCTTGATCCGAAGTAAAAACGATCAGCGTATTTTCGTCCTGCCCACTCTCCTTAAGCGCTTCAAGCAATCGCCCCACGCCTTCGTCAATCGCCAGCACGCCTTGCTGATATTGGCGTACCCAGTCTTTCAAAGGCCGACCGGGCAGGTCCTGCATTCCCACCGGCACTTTCCCTAAACGAGCCTTTTCCACCGGCTCTCCATTATCGCCCGGCTCCCAAAATGCCATATTGTTGGCGTATTCAGGCTTGCCGGTACGCGGGGCATAAATGTCGGCAATCCGTGGAGTCGTTGCATCGGCATAGTCATCCAAGTGACGTTCAGCCGGCGTAAACGGAGCGTGGACCGCTCCGTAGCAAAGCCACAAATACCACGGTTTTTCAGGATCTCTTTTATCGCCGTTAATGAAATCGACTGCCCAGTCCGTATACAGGTCAGTCGTATACCCTTCCACCTTTACCGGATCGCCTCCGTCAAACTCGATCATCTGGTTGAAATAGTAGTACGGCGAGTTTTCCGGATACTTCGGGCGATTCCAAACGATTTGATGATCCCAGTCCCGTCCGTACCCCGAATCCACCCCGGTGTGCCATTTGCCAATATGAGCTGTGTAGTAACCTTGATCGCGGAAGCTCTTCGGCCAAAACTGACACAATTCCGGATCGTAAACATTCATTGGATTCGGCCCGGTCATTCTCAGCGACTCGACTTTATGCTGCTGTAACCCCGTTAGAATCGACGCTCTCGAAGCCATGCACCATGAACCGATATTCGCTCGCGTGAACCGTACCCCTTCGTTCGCCAAGCGATCGATGTTCGGCGTATTCACCCAATCATACGCGCCATCGTAGGAACTAACTGTTCTCGTCGATTGATCATCGGTAAAGATGAAAAGAATATTCGGTTTGTCCGCTCCAACCGCAGCCAAAGCAGCCCAGAACGTCGCCAAAAAGATTAGTCGTTTTATCATAAATCAATTTCTCCTATTTCAATCGATATCGTTTGTACAAAGGAATCGCTAGCAAGGCGATCGAGGCCACAACGAAGATCAAAGAAACCGGTCGTTGTATGATCGGCAAATAGCTACCATTGGACGCCATCAAACCCATCAATAAATTCTCTTCCGCAATCGGCGCTAGAATAAACCCGATAACGAAGGGCGCCAGGGGAATCTTGATACGCTCGAAAGCGAATCCCAACAAACCAAAGAACAGCATCGTCCACACATCGAACATTCGCGTCGACAAAGCAAACGAACCCACAATGCAAAAAACCAAAATGACCGGCATCAACATACTCCGCGGAACCGAAGCCAATCGAGCCAAGTAGCGCACCGCGAACACCATAAAAAAGAACATGAAAATATTCGCGACGATCATCGACCCCATGATCGTGTAGACCATCTCCGGATTCTGCTGGAAGAGCAACGGTCCCGGTTGCAAACCATGGATCAACAATCCCCCAAGCAAAATCGCATCGATCACGCTCCCGGGAATCCCGAGCGATATTAAAGGAATCAACGATCCGCCAATCGTCGCATTGTTCGCCGACTCGGCTGCCACGATCCCGATCTCCGAGCCTTTCCCGAATTGCTCCCGTTCTTCCGGCGTCGCCATCGACTTGGCCGCGCTATACGCCGTCACCGAACCGATGTTCGCCCCGATACCAGGTAATATTCCAATCCAGGTTCCGATGACCGATGATCGAAGCAAGTTAAATGATTGATCCTTCCAGTCCTTCAATTTGAAGAGCATTTCGCGTTTTCGCTTAACCGGAATAACCGTAATCGTTTCACCGATACGGCACAGGTCCAAAATAATCTGGCTGATCGCGAACATGCCGATCAAAACCGGCAGTAATTTCAATCCCCCATTAAGTTCATCGAACCCGAAAGTGAGACGAAGGTTTCCGGTCGCCTTATCGATGCCCGGCAAAGAAGCGAACACACCGAGAGATGCTGAAAAGAATGATCGACTTATCGACTTACCGCCAATCGACGCGATCAACACCAATGCCAGTAAAACCAGCGAGAAAAAGTCGAATGGACCGAGCTTCGTCGAATACTTGGCAATCGGCGCCGACAGTGAAATCAGAAAAAGCCATGAGATGCATCCTCCGACAAATGAAGCCGTAATGCCCAAACCAAGCGCCCTCCCCGGTTTTCCCGCTCGCGCCATTGGGTAGCCATCCAAGGTGGTCATGATCGATGCCGGGGTTCCGGGCATCCTCAGCAAAGTCGCCGTGATCAATCCCCCGCTGACAGCGCCCACGTACATGCTGATCAGAAGTATGAATGCATTTACCGGATCCATCCCGAACGTTAGCGGCAAGGTCAACGCGATCAGCATTGCGCCCGTTAACCCAGGAATCGCTCCCATGGTGATTCCCAATGCGGTTCCTATGACAATCAGGAACAGTCCCTGAACGCTGAACAAATAAGCCGATGCTGTCGTTATCGCTTCCATTATCAGTTCTCAGGGAAGTTGAATCGTAAACAAGACCGTGAAGACGTAGTGCAGTCCAAACGACATCGTAAAAGCGACTTCAAATACATAAACCAACTTTCGTTTGTCGCAGCTGGTCAAATACAAACCGCTCGCAACAATAAAAGCGATCGTCGCCCATACGAAGGGCAATACGCCTAAGCCCATCAGCAATACGTAAACCAAACACATGCCAACCGTGCCGAAGGCCAAATCGTAACGCATCCTCCCTTCCTTCGCGTTTTCAGAAATCGTTCGTTTCCCGAATACAATCTTCCCAAGAACCATAGCCCCAAACACGCAAATCGCCGCAATCGTCCACACAGTCACGTCTGGCAAGTCGACGCGCTGTTCTGTTTTCATGAGACTGAACAATTTCGTCTTACTTTCGATGCGCTCCGCAAGCTCGTCTCCCAAAATCGTTCGCGGTAGGATTTCCAATTCCTTGGACCGCTCCAACACATAATCCGTCTCCATCGCCTGTTTCAGAACGGATGCCATATAATCTATAATTTCCGGATCCGTGCCCTTCGGGAGCCACCAATACTGAAGATTGCTGCTGTAAACCGGATAGCCCAATTCCTTCGCGGTAGGTATCTCAGGAATCGCATCCAAACGACTTTCGCCCAAATACGCCAAGGCCCTCAATCCATTACCCCGAAAGCGAATCAACTCTCCTACCGAGAATATCGCCGCATCCAAATGCCCGCCCATCAAAGCAGCCAAGCGATTCGCTCCTCCACCCGTCGTTACCAGTCGAAAGCGAGCGCCAGGCAAAGTGTTCTCTAATTGGATACCGGAAAAATGAGTGGGCGTTCCCAAGTTTACGCCAAACTTCAAAGTCTCCGGCTCAGCCTTGGCGGTTTCCATCAAATCGTTCATCGTCGCGAACAGAGATTCGTTAGCGACCAAAACCACTTGTCCCATCTCCCCAGTCGCCGCAACCGCTTCGAACGCCTCTGCCCCATACATTGACTGACCCGTTGCATGTGAGGTCATCAACGCTTCATGCAGACACAACAACGTGTATCCATCGTTTCGAGCATCTTTCACGTAATTGCTCCCAATAGTCGCTCCGCCACCCGGCTTGTTGACGATTACCAATGGCTGCGGCATCAGGTCATTGTCCTTGATCGCCTTTTGCAAGATGCGGGCGTAGGTATCCGTGCCGCCTCCTGGATTAAAAGGAACTACGACTCGAACCGGTCGTTGCGGAAAACTTTCTCCACTGCCCGATCCGATCTTCGAATACTGAAAACCTGCCAACAGGATAAGGAAAACGATTAAAAAATGCCCCGCTATCTTAAGCATAAACGGGACAACTGAAAGTTACCTTGAGGTGGGTTTTAACGAGATGAGGCATATGAAGGGTAAATCGGACTATCGAAAAGAAGGACCCGAAAACAACAAACCAACTTCCCAATGCGATTGCCGCAATGAAATAAAACGCGTTTTACCTAAGCGTCTCGATTCTCCTCAAAACGAAGAAAACAGCTTTGGACAAATTTACTAATGACAAAAGCCCGCTCTCTCGTCACCTTTCAAACCGTCCCCTCAATCCAAAATCAAAAATGAAGCCCTTCTCCCTTTCGATCGCCCTCTTCTTCCTCCTCTTCTGCCAAAGCCTAATCGCTGCGGAGTCGCCGCTTAACGTGCTCTTCATCGCTTCGGACGACCTAACTCAGGCCATCGCTTGCTATGGCGATCCCGTAGCCGTCACCCCAAACCTCGATCGCCTTTCCGACATGGGCGTGCGCTTCGACAATGCCTATTGCCAGATTCCCCTCTGCAATCCAACCCGGGCATCGCTCATGACCGGGCTACGTCCGGATACTCTTAAGGTCTACGACCTATCCCGACACTTTCGCGACGAAGTCCCCGACGTGGTTACGCTACCGCAATTGTTTCGAAACAACGGATACAAATCCATGCGCGTAGGAAAACTCTACCACTACGGCGTTCCCTATCAGATTGGAACCAACGGCCTCGACGATCCCCAATCCTGGGACCAAGTCGTCAATCCCAAAGGACGCGACACCGAAGAAGAACACCTCATCACCAACCTGGAACCACACCGCAAAATCAGCGCAGCCTTGAGCTGGCTCGCAGCCGATGGCACCGACGAAGAGCAAACCGATGGCATGATCGCCACCGAAGCGATCGAACTCATGCGCCAAAACCAGGAGCAGCCGTTTTTCCTCGGCGTTGGATTTTTCCGCCCGCACACGCCTTACGTCGCTCCCAGGAAATATTGGGATCTCTACCCGATCGACAAAATCAAAATGCCCTACGCTCCCGAAAACGACCGAGCCGATATTCCCAAATCCGCATTCGCTCATAACAACCCAGTCCCCAATTACAGTCTCGCAGAAGAAGATGTGCTTAAAGCCAAGCAAGCCTACTACGCCACCGTCAGTTTCGTGGACGCGCAGGTCGGCCGACTACTCGACGCGGTCGAAGAACTGGGACTAAGCGAACGTACGATTATCGTCTTTTGGAGCGATCACGGCTATCATCTCGGCGAGCATCAAGGCATCTGGCAAAAACGCTGCCTATTCGAAGAATCCGCTTCCGCTCCCATGATCATCTACGCCCCTGGCCGTAAAGGAAACACGCGAGCTAGCCAACAAATCGTCGAATTCGTCGACATCTATCCAACCGTCGCGACGTTATGCGGCCTGACCTCTCCAAGTTCAATCGAAGGCAAAAGCATCGTGCCGTTACTCGATAAACCCGAACGCAAATGGAAAGGCCGCGCCTACACCCAAGCTCTTCGACCCGGCGATGGATTACCTGTCATGGGAGCCACCGTTAGAACAGATCGCTGGCGCTACACGGAATGGAATCAAGGCGAACAAGGCATCGAACTCTACGACCACAAAAACGACCCCCAAGAATTCGACAACCTTGCCACCGACCCTCGCCACTCATCAGTCATTTCGGATCTGCGAGCCAGTCTTCGAGCCACTGTTTCCGGCACCGTTCCATCAAGTCCCTTCGATCCAGCGAGACTATAGCCCAGCCAAGCAACGGGCCTGTTTCTTTCTGCCGCTTATTATTCTCATATCGAAAAATGGTAGGGCGGCATCGCCGAGGCCGCAGCTCTGCCTATCGTCACGAAGCTCAAGGTATTCG
>JAPKDW010000205.1 GCA_028822375.1 Opitutaceae bacterium
CGTTTCTTAAGGTTCTTGGTTCGAGTTACTGGAAATTCAGCGATGAGCAACCTTGCCCTCCGAAACGGACGTTTTTAAACGCCCGTCAAGGAGAGCTCGAGGAATTCCTTGGGACTAAGACCCTGACAATCATATAAACGACTCTCTCTTTTCGGGCCGGGACTTTGTCTCGGCCCGTCTTATTTTTCCGGTTTCGCTGAAGGGTTTTCAAGCTTCGCGAGAGCGGCTTTTAGGAAAGGAATGAGCGTTTCCGTGCGTCTACTAGCACCGGCTGTAGTTAAGTGATGGCTGGTGTCGTAGAGTTCGTCGATCTCCACAATGAAATCTTCGGGGGCTCCGAGGAATTCGAGATCGAAGGATGTCGTAAACGATCGGATTCTGGAAAGGCTCGCGATCGCTTTGGGATGGGTAAGATCGAGCTTCTCGTTTTGCGCCATAGGCATCCATGACATGAAAACGTGAATACCATTCGATCGGGTCCAGTCGATGAATTCAGTAAAGTCTTGGCGCGTCATTTCAGAAATAGGTTGATCGCCCATTAGATTGTAATTGTGAACGCCTCTCCATCGGTCGTGATTGCTGTGCTCGAAATCTCCGTGTCGATTGATCGTCAGGTAATTGTAATATGCGGGGACTTCGCCAGTGTAGTCACCGTTCCAATGCGCCTTTGCATTAGCGATGACTTGATCGGTTTCGAGGGGTTTAAGCTGCCGTTGGAAGGAGCCCGTGATTTTTCCTAAGCGGGTCACTAAGCCGGAAATGACTTTTCTCCAGGAAAGATATTTGAGATACTTCGCTTTTCGTTCCCAACTAAGGCTCCAGAAAAAATCGGACGCCCAAATCGCGAGTTCGTTTACCGCGTAGCTCGAATAGTAATCGCGAAAATACATGGAATTCTCCAATCCGAGGATCACGACGTCATTCGGTTTAGCAAAGCGCCTGATTTCGTCGAAGCAGAATTCGGAGGGCATCGTTACATTGAAGGCCAGGTTTACGACTTCATAGCCAGTCTCTGAACTGAGTTGTTTCGAATCGAAGCCAAACCAGGTGGATGATCCGCCATGCAGCCAAATGGTTGGTCCTTCGACAGAATCTGCAATGTGATGTTTGGCGATTCTGACTTCTCGGTTGTGATGATGGGGCCACCAAGGTTGCCCCAAGTGAAGGCAAAATAGCCCTACGGCAATCGCGAGAAATCCTGCGAAAGAAAGGGCAAACCACGTTAGGAACTTCGAAGCTGACATGGATTAAAAGCGAAAGTAGATGAACGGCGTGGTTTGAAACGTTCCGCTTTGGATTATAATAATCACGATAATAGCGGAGCAAAGTAGGGCGGCCTTTTTGCTGAAGCGAGCTTCTCCATTAATCGGATTGCTTATCCAGGCGAGAGGTCTCGGGAAAAGGAGCACGATTAGCATCGCAGTCGTTATTTGAATGAAAGTCAGAACCGTTTCGGAGAAGAGGAATTGTCCAATATGGATTCCATTGATCAGACCAGGGTACCAGCCGAGAAAATGGATAGCGAAGTGGACTGGTTTCCAAATATCCATTTGAAGGAGGGTTTGCAGATATTCGATAAATGAAAGCCCGTTGGTAGAGCTCCATCCGTGCTTTCCTGCTAGGGCTGAAAAATAGTGGAGGGCGTCCGTTAGGTTTTCTGCTCTAAAGAACGTCCAGCAAAGCGTGACGGGTATGAACGTGAGCAGCCAGGAAGCGGCAAATGGCAGCCTAATGCGGGAGAAACGCCAGAAATGGTTGATCGATAGGAACAGACCGTGGGCGAAGCCCCAAATCAGAAAGGTCCAGTTCGCGCCGTGCCATAATCCGGCGATGGTCATGGTCAGCAGAATATTCGAGTGTTTTCTGAAAAAGCCCTTTTGATTGCCGCCAAGCGGAATGTAGAGGAAGTTTTTGAAGAAGCTCGACAGCGTAATGTGCCAGCGTCTCCAGAAATCGATTATGCTAAGAGCTCGGTAAGGAGAGGCGAAGTTTTCGGGGAGGCGAATTCCGAATAGGCGACCTAAGCCAAGCGCCATTTCCGAATAGGCGGAGAAGTCGAAATAGATTTGCAGAGTGAATGCAAGCAGGCCCATCCAAGCGGCTATTGCTGAGATTGGGTTGCCTTGGGCAATCTGTCCGAAAGCGGCGTCGGCAATTGGGGCTAGGTTATCGGCAAGGAGGATTTTCTTGCCCAGGCCGATCGTAAAGAGACAGAGACCGAGAGCTATATCGTCACGTTTGGTTTTGCCGAAAGCCTTGGATTGAAGTTGAGGAATCATTTCCCCGGGTTGCACGATTGGTCCGGCAATCAACTGAGGAAAGAACGAAACGTAGAGAGCGTATTCGAGTGGGCGAGCGATTAACCGTTTTTCTCGGTAGGTCGTTACGAGATAGGATATCTGCTGAAACGTGAAAAAAGAAATCGCGAGCGGTAGAAGAAATGACGGGGGCTGAAGGGAAAGCCCGAACACCGTAGCGAAGGACTCGGTGGCGAATCCGGAATATTTGAAACCTCCCAAGAGCAGTAGGTTTATCGCTATCCCGGCGATGAGAAATTGTTTCGCTTTGGGTGTTCCTGAATGTCGTTGGATCGCGATCGAAATGAGGAAATTCGCTAGTATGGAACCGATAAGCCAGAGGAGGTGAATCGGATACGCCCAAGCGTAGAATACCCAGGATGAAAGCAGCAGCCAAACTATCGAAACCCAGTTTGGAACTCTGCCTCCGATTGCCTTGAACACGATCCAAACGATCGGTAGGAAGATAAATAGGAACAGAGGGCTGAAGAATAGCATCGAAAATCGTAAAGCGAGAAGTTGCCCTTTGAATAGTTAATGCGAAATACGGTCAAGATTTGCTTCGTTTCGTTTGCCGAAGCCAGGCTGGGTTTCTACTTTTTGTTAGAATACAAATTTTAGGCTGCTTCCGATTCCGGAATCTCGAATATGGCGGCCTTCGCCGAATGGCTTTCCCATGAATTGACCAGTAAATTGAAAATGCGTGTTATCAGAAATGGGAAATTGGTATTCGAAATTTGCGAGATAGGTTTCGATTCTATTGGGGCCGAGGAGGTTTCCGGCGGGATCGCCATCCCAGTTTATGGTTGCCGACGTTGCTCGCCAATTGAGGGAGTGACCATTGGTTAGGGCGTGGTGTCCGCCAAGGGTGAGCATTCGTGAATCGTTGTCGCTGGATGATCCTATTGGTTGTCCGTAGTGGCGGTAGCCGCTTTTATAAATGCTGTGCTGGTAGGCGCTGTTTGCGATACCGTCTCGAAGGAAACGCATGGTGGTGTCGCTGAATTCGAGGAAAAAACGTCCGTGTTGCCATTCGGTGATGACTGGCACTTCGAAACCGATCATTCCGATTTCGCGGGAGGGCAAGCCGCCGGCTTCGTCTTCGCCTATCAACTGTCCGTAGAAGGCGAATGGTTGTTCGTATGCGGAAAATGAATATCGCCAATCGATTCCTCCCAGTTGGTTCCCGGGTTCGTTGGAGGCGTCGGCGTCGATGCCGCTGTCGCCGCGATTGTCGTTTCCGAGGATGAGGTTGCCTAGGGTTGCAAGTGACTGGGGACGTCCTTCTCCGCCCCATTGGGCAGTGCGGGAGAGGCCGATTTCTAGAGCAGGGATTGGTTTGAAGGAAAAACGGGCGCCGAGCAATTTGGCGTGAGGAATGAATCGATCGCTTTCGAGTTGGTTGGCGAACGCTTCGAATTTCCAAGGACCAATCGCTTTGAGGATTGGAGCTGAAAAGGGTTGCGAGGTCACACGTCGGATGAACACGCCGGGACTCGGTCGGGCATTGTGGGAAAGGATGAGGCTACTTTGCCATCCGGGTCCCCACCAGCGATCTACCCATCCGGCTCCGAGATCCCAATTTCCGAGGTGAGCAGACATTTGGGTTCCGTCGAGGCGGATGTGTTTTCCGTCGAGTGGCGCGTCGACAACGGAAATAGAAAAAGTACCGCTTGCTCGGCTATTCTGTAGCTTGATCGACGCGCGCGCTTCGTTTTCTTCACGTGTCGTAGAAGAGAATGCGCTGAGAGCTTCGCGATAGGTTCCCGAGTGAAGTTCGAGTTTGAGGGTCGGTTTCGCGTTAACGATCGATTGCAGGAAGCGATATGAAGAGGCGTTTGCTGGGTTGAGCAAATCTGGACGGATCTGTTCTAAGGCTCCGGCAATTTCTTCGCTGCTAATGGGCCAGGTGGTGAGCGGGACGTTGATAGTTCCTGAATCCGAGAGGTATTGTAAATGGTGCCGCGCGATTGTGTCGCCTGGAGCGACGGTGTCGGCATTTACCGAAAGCGCCTGGATGCTAATGGAAAGGAATAGAACCGTTCGAAACGACAATTGATTGAACAAGGATGTCATGTTGGAATTTCGTCGAAATGTAGGGCGTAAGTAACTTCCGCAAGTAATCATTGTTGATTTCATTGCCTGCAAGATGAAAATGCTTTGTTTTGCATATTCTAGGATTCACTGGTTTTCCAGGAGTTAGGAGGGGAGGTTAACGTGTTATTCCAAATTAATGATTGATGCCTCCATTGGGGCTCGTATGCAGTTTCTATGCGGATTTACTTTCTAGGCGTTGCGGGGACTGCGATGGGTAACGCGGCGCTTTTGGTCCGAGATTTAGGACACGAGGTTATTGGATCGGACCAGGCTGTGTATCCGCCGATGAGCGACATGTTGCGTGATGCGGGCGTGGAGATCCTGGAAGGCTACAGCGCTGAGCGATTGGGCGAATTGAAGCCGGATTTGGTTGTGGTGGGGAACGCGTTTTCGAGAGGGAATGTAGAGGTCGAATTTTTGCTGGATACAAGAGCGTTCGCGTTCGTCTCGTTGCCGGAGGCATTGTATCGTTTTGCCTTAAAGGGGCGACGCAATATTGTGGTGACCGGTACGCATGGTAAAACGACGACTTCGGCTTTAGCGGCGTATTTATTGCAGCAAGCGGATGCGAATCCTGGCTTTTTGATTGGGGGAGCTCCATTGGACCCGGAGCGAGGGTGGTCGAATGGCGATTTAGCCGCTCCCTTCGTTATCGAAGGGGATGAGTATGACAGCGCGTTTTTCGACAAGCGCAGCAAATTCATTCACTATGCGCCGCATGTCGTGATTCTCAATAATCTCGAATTCGATCACGCGGATATTTTCCGGGATCTTCAGGATGTGAAGCGTACTTTCGATCATTTGATTAGGATCGTTCCGCGCAATGGATTTTTATTGGTAAATGGAGATGACGAGAATGCGTTGTCGCTGTTGCCTGTTTCATGGACTCGAGTGTATCAGGTCGGACTTGCATCCGATTGCGATTTACGTATCGAGCATTTTAAGACGACTCAGGAAGGTTCTTCGTTCGATCTCGTTTGGCAAGGGAAGCGATGGCTTTCGATCGATTGGAAAATGACAGGTTTGTTCAATGCTCGCAACGCGGCCATGGCGTGCTTGGCTTCAGCGCTGTCTCTTTCGGATGGAGCGAGTCCAATGGCTTTCGAAGCTAAGGGGATTGACGCGTTTCGTGGGGTTAAGCGTCGCCAGCAAATCCTGCAGAAAACCGAGCGCCGGATTGTAATGGAGGATTTTGCGCATCACCCGACTGCGATTTTCGAGATTTTGAGCGCTTTGAAGAATAGGTATCCGAATCGAATCCTAATTGCCGCCTTCGAGCCGCGTAGCAATACGTCGCGTTTGGATATTATGCGCGAGCCGATGTTGAAGGCTCTTGCCCGGGCTGATCGAGTTGTTATCGGGGCGGTGAAGCAACGCAGCAGCGCAAGTGTCGAAATCATGGATACCGAAGCCTTGGCGGAGGGATTGAGGGGGCGTGGGGTCGAAGCGGTTGCGAGCAGGTCGAATGACGCGGCTTTGGAATCGCTTCGATCGTTTTGCGGGAATGCGAATGAAAGCCAAGTGGTGGCGTTTTTGACGAACGGTTCATTTGGCGGAATTATCGAGCGTTTTGTGGACTGAAGTTCCGATTAGAAGATCTATCGGTTCGAGATAGAGCTCTACTATTAGTGGCTTCGGTCGCTACGGAGACTTGCATTCGCAATCTCGAAGAATACGTTATGCACTTTGAGTAACCTTTAAATTTATCCATTATGGCGACGCCTCCTTTTCATTATCAAAAGCTTTTCGAACTGGGCGAGGACGATACGGAATATCGTCTGTTGACCGAAGAATTCGTGTCGGTGGGCACTTTCGAGGGGAAAGCGATCCTCAAGGTGGAGTCGGAGGGGCTGGCTCACTTGATCAAGACGGCGATGCATGATCTTTCGTTTATGCTTCGGCCGAAGCATTTGGAGCAAGTGGCTGCTATTTTGGACGATGAGGCGGCTTCGGAAAACGATAGGCACGTGGCGATGACGCTTTTGCGCAATGCCGAGATTGCGGCGCAGGGAGTGCTGCCATTCTGTCAAGATACGGGGACGGCGATTGTGATGGGAAAGAAGGGGCAGCAGGTCTGGACGGGAGGAGATGACGAATCGGCGATCTCGAAGGGTATCTACGATACGTATACGAAAGATAATCTCCGTTATTCTCAGACAGCGCCGATCACGATGTACGAGGAGAAGAATACACGGACGAATCTTCCGGCTCAGATCGACATTTATGCGACAGGAGGGTCTGAGTACAAATTCCTTTGCTTGGCAAAGGGAGGCGGTTCGGCCAACAAAACGTTTCTTTATCAGGAAACGCGGGCATTGTTGAACCCTGAAAAGCTAGAGAGTTTCTTGGTCGAGAAGATGATAACTCTCGGGACTTCGGCCTGTCCGCCGTACCACTTGGTTTTCGTCATTGGCGGGACATCGGCGGAAGCGTGTTTGAAAACGGTGAAAGTGGCTTCGACTAAAGATTTGGATACGTTGCCAACTACGGGTAACGAGCACGGGCGGGCGTTTCGCGATGTTGAATTGGAAGAGCGGATGTTGGCTCGGGCGCAGGAATGCGGGATCGGGGCTCAATTTGGAGGTCGGCATTTCGCTTTGGATGTTCGCATCATTCGGCTGCCACGTCACGGCGCGAGCTGTCCGGTGGGAATTGGCGTTTCGTGTTCGGCAGATCGAAATATTAAGGCGAAGATCAATAAGGACGGATTGTGGGTCGAGAAGCTCGAGGGAGATCCGGGTCGGTTGATTCCTGCATCGGCTGGCGGGCAAAAGGAAGCGGAGGTCGTACGGCTCGACCTAAACCGCCCCATGAAGGATATCTTGGCGGAGTTGACTCAGTATCCGGTGCAGACGCGTTTGTCTCTCAATGGCACTATCATCGTTGCTCGAGATATTGCTCATGCGAAGCTCAAAGAGCGTTTGGATGCTGGGGAGGCATTGCCGCAGTATCTAAAGGACCATCCGGTTTACTACGCAGGTCCAGCGAAGACTCCCAAGGGGCTTCCGTCGGGGTCGTTCGGTCCGACTACTGCTGGTCGGATGGACGCATACGTCGATCTATTCCAGGAGAATGGTGGATCGATGATTATGTTGGCAAAGGGCAACCGGAGTCAGCCTGTCGTGGATGCTTGTAAGAAGTACGGTGGATTTTATCTTGGCTCTATTGGCGGTCCGGCTGCGATACTCGCCAAAGAGAATATCAAGAAAGTCGAGTTGGTCGAATACGAGGAACTCGGAATGGAAGCCGTTTGGAAGATCGAAGTGGTTAATTTTCCTGCGTTCATCTTGGTCGATGACAAGGGCAACGATTTCTTCCAAATGATTCGGAAGCAGAATTTGAAGTAACTCGCTTGCGAGTGTCAGATAGTTCTCGGGATTTTCAATTGGAGCTTGGCCACGTTCTGACGGGAAGTATCGTGTGTGGATCTTAGTTCGGAATCCTGGCGGCAAGCGTGTCGGAAGACTTTCGATTCTCCTATTAATACCGCCCCCTTATTGATCTTATGAAAACACGTCGCGACTTTGTTAAATCTGCTCTTGGTTTCAGCGCTGCATCTCTTGCCGCCCGTCCGCTTCTTTTTGGTAATCACCATGAGACTGGCGAAAAGTGGTTCGATATTTCTTTGGCTCAATGGTCTCTGCATCGAGCATT
>JAPKDW010000206.1 GCA_028822375.1 Opitutaceae bacterium
AAGCAAACGGGAAAAGCAAACGGGAAAAGAAAACGAGGTGACACTTTTAATCGCACCTCCCTGTGGGACGCCAAATCCGCCAGGATTTGGCATGGCCCCGTACAGGATGAGTACCTCGAGGTTCGACGAAAGGAGCGCAGCGACTGGAGAAGGGCAACGCGCGGCGATTCGGCGTAGCCGACCCAATTCTTCACGATTCAGCGATAATTAGCCTGTCCCTATTTATACACTTCTTGGCGTTCGTGATGACTGGCCGTTCGAGCACAGGCGACCAGGTCAAACCGTCGGCACTACCAGCGAAGTGAAACCCGGGCGGGAGGTCGGGATCGCGTCGTCCCCAAAACAGCAGCTTCCAGCGCCAGGCAGGATTGGTTTCCGTGGGATCGTAAGAGACCGACTGACAATGAAACGTTCCCCAGTTCATGGGATTGCCGGCCGAGCGCATGACGATGTTGTGGCCATCTCGTTGCGGGATAAAAGGTGGCGGGAATCATTGCTCTTTTTCGAGAAAGAATCCGGTTGCGGATGATTGTGGAAGCGGGGCATTGTGGAGGGATGGGGGCGTTTGGAATTCAGGCTGATTTCGATTCTGGTGAGGATTCGGCGGAGTTGGTTGTTATTGGGCGGTATCGGACGGCTCGGTTGGCTCATGAGTCGGGTTTGACCGTGTTGGCTGCGGGATTTCACTATTGGGTGTACCCGGTGGATGAAGTTTATGTATTGGTGGTTCCTCGGGAAATTGGGGAAACGATGAGGAGAGAGGTGGAGATCGGGGAGTTGCGTAATCGGTTTTGGCCTCCGCCGTCATTGGACTTGCCGTCGCCGACTACGAGCAAGGGACCTACGATCGCGTTTATTGTAGTTCTCGCTTTCCTCTTTTACGGCCAGAATGCGAATGCTCTTCTCGAGGAGCTGGGGATGAACAGCAGTGAAGGCGTTTTGGTGGATGGCGAGTGGTGGCGATTGCTTACAGCGATAACGCTTCATGCGGATATCGGTCACTTGGCTGGGAATGTTTTGGGAATATCGATTTTTGCGTATCTGTGTTGTCGATATATGGGAAGCGGTTTGGCTTGGCTTGCGATTCTGCTTGTTGCGGGACTCTCGAACCTGACCAATGTTATAATTCACGCTGGCGAGGCGTATCGTTCGCTTGGCGCGTCAACGGCGGTGTTTGGCGCATTGGGACTGCTCACTGGATTTCCTTTGGGCGCGTACCTAAGGACGAGGGAGCCGATTGTGAATCGCGATTGGCTTATCCCGTTTTTCGGCGGATGTATTTTATTCGCATGGATGGGTGGTGGCGAATTTCCGACGGATGTGGCAGGGCATTTTTGGGCGTTTATATATGGACTCGCAGTTGCGACGGTAACGGCGTGGAGCGCATTGCATGCGAAGATTTCAGCGATCCAACAGAAGGGCTTGCTTGCGACGGCTTTTCTGCTTTTGGCGATTGGCTGGACTTGGGCGCTTGGGGGCTTGTAGCTGTATTGCGTAAATTGAAAGATTTCCTTTCGTGGCGAAAGCGCCGACCCTATAGATCCCGACTTAACTCGGGCGCTCTATGGTAGATGCAAGCGGTTGCTTGGTCTTTGCCTTTGCCGATGCGCTTTTTTAGAACCCAGCCTGCAGGTTCGAGTTCGATTCGTCCTGGCATTTCGAATACGACTGTTCCGCTTTCAGCTAGAAGGCGATCGAGTGTGGCGAAGAGTGGCGATTGGATGCTTTCGATCATCTCGTATGGAGGATCGGCGAAGATGAGATCGTAGCTTTGGTCGGCTAGGCCGTTCGCTTTGATGGCGTCGCCTGGCTGAGTGAACGTTTCCAATTGGGCGACTTGCATGCTCTTGGCTACGATTCGGATGTTCTCCTTGATCATGGAGCAGGCTTGGCGGTTCTTTTCCACAAAAGCGGTAGAAGCGGCTCCACGACTTAAGGCTTCGAGACCATAGGATCCGGTGCCGGCAAAGAGGTCGCAAACGCGTGCTCCGTTGATGCTTTGTCCAAGGCTTGAGAAGATGCCTTGGCGAAGGCGATCCATCGCAGGTCTGTGAACGCCGCTTTTGGAAATGCGTAATTCGACGCCACGGGCTTTACCTCCTGAAATTCGCATGCTGAAAGAAGGCGTTCAATCGCCTCCGGTTCAAGGCTGATTTTTAGGATCGCGGGAGGCTTTCGCAAACGGCGTTGGCGCGTTGAGCATTTTCCACGAGCTGATTGTTGAGGCGGTTATTGAAGTAGGAGTAGGCGATCATTGCGGGTATGCCGATGCAGAGGCCCGTGGCGGTGGTGATGAGAGCTTCACCGATATCGCCGGCAAGCAGTTCAGGACGTCCCATGCCTCCCGCTGACATCGTTTGGAACGCGCCAATCATCCCGCTGACGGTTCCAAGAAGGCCGATCATCGGCGAGACTGAGGCGATGACGTTAATATAGTGTATCCATTGGCTGATGTTGTGCTCCTCTAGTTCGAATTGTTCCCGAACGGTTTCGTCGACTTTCTCGGTGGTGGCGGCGGCAGAAGCTGGATCGAACTTTGGCAAGCCTGCGGTAAAAGCGCGGCCGAGCAGGCTGGGGTCATGACGCGCGGCTGAAAAGGCATCTTCGATTTTGCCTTTCTGGCATAGGTCTTCGAGGCGGTCAGCCAGAGATTCGCTTCCGAATCGCACGGGTTTCGTTTCGCGGGAGCAGTGGATCGCGAGATAGATGAGAGTGAGCGAGCAGATGCCGAGGGGAACCATTGCCCAGCCGCCTTGTTCTATCATACTCCAAAGACTTGAGCGTGCGATTTCTGGATCGTCTGGGGTTTGGGCGAGAAGGGTGGCGCGGGGAAGAGCGAGCGAGAGGAGGATGAGCTGAGGCGTTCGGAAGTTGATCATGATTACTAGGAATGGGTTTAGGGCGATCCGACGAGTTTCGTGAGCGTTGCGGCAGGTCGCTCTGTGGTAGAGCTGGATGTTGGATGAAAGTGAAAACGTTCCGGTTCATTTGGTGTAATCGAATCCAATTGTTCGATTACCTTAGCGCGTTGGGAATCGATCGGCCAAGGAATATCGCGGGTTCGCATTTCCTCGAGTAGCTCTTTTGCGTAAAGTGGATGGTCGTTTCGGAAGGCAGCTACGATTGCGATCTCGTAGCTTTGCGAAAGGTGACGCGGTAGATTGGGTCGCGAGAAGACGATAGAATTTAACGCGGTCCAGAGCGCGCGTTCCGGCTTGTCAGTTTCCAGAGCAATTTCGGCGAGCACGTTCCATGCGAAGGTGGATCCTTGGGCGGATTTTCCGTAGTCGATCCATCGCTGGGCGTAGTAAGCGGCCTCTTCTCGGCGATCCATTTCCCATGAAGCGATCATTTGGAGTTCTTCAATATCGTCCCGGGTTTTGGGGGAGCGTAGTTTCGTTCGCCATAGCTTTGCTTGTTCTAGGCAATCGTCACCTCTCCCTGTGTTAAGATAAGATTCGAGCAGCATAACGAATAGCCGTTCGTCCGATTCGGAAAGAAGATCAAGGTAAGGGATGCGTTTGTTTACAAGAGGTTCGAGCGAGCTGGTCGCTTGATAGGCGTTAGCTGAATTAAAGTGGTCGATGGCTTCTTTTTTGGAATAGGCATCTGAAAATTGGATACTTCGGATATCGTCAATATTTAGGCGTCTCTCGATCTCGCTTTGGGCTTCCTTCGAGGTAACCGAGACGAACTGAGCTCTACGGCCAGTAAGCTCGCCTTTCAGGATTTTTCCACTTTTTAATTCGACCGTATCGGCTAGGCAAAAATTAGCAGTAGCGAAGAGGAAAAGGCAGAGTATTCGTGTTATTGAGTTTACTGCCGTGTTCATGATTCACCTCCCGTTTCGTTGTTCGAATTAATTTTGTTCGAGAGGTTTTCGGCGAGAATTTTGGCCTCATGGAACTGAGGCGTATTTACGAATTCCGATCGGCCGAGAAATTCGTTCAGCGTTTCATGGGCTTTGACCGGCTCGTTAATCTCGGCAAGATGTTTTGCGCTGCCCAAATAGCCTTTGGCTGCTGCGTCGACGATTCCCGGATACAGAGTGAATACGCGTTGGTAGTAGGCGATTGCTTGCTTGGGCTCGCCTTGGTTTGATTTCAGTTCTGCCAAAGCGATGAGGGTATCGGCTTTTTGTTGGCTATTGGCCCAGCGAAACGAAAAGATTCTCTCGAGCGTTTTTTGAGCGGTTGCGTATTCGCCTAGGCGTGAACGAATTCGGCCTTCAAGGGCGAGGGCCTCGATGTAGATTGGGCTGTCGAAATCGCTTTCTGGGATTCGATTGAGCCAGCCGAGAGCAGTGTCGAGTTGGTTGGCATCGGCTTCTTTTTGGGCGAAACCGAAGTAAGCGAATGATCGATATTCGCTTTCCGGGTACGAATGGATAAGGCGTTCTAGCAGTGTAACGCCACTTTCGAAATCGAGTTTAACAAGATCGAGGCCGATATGGGCGAGGCATTCGGGGGGAAGCGTTTCGTGGGGGATTTCGTTGGCGATGTTGAGGATGATTTCTTTGCTGCGGAAAGGTTGCCTCCGATCTCGGTATTCGAGAGCTTGAAGCAATCCGAAGCGAGCTGCGAGAGAGAGGCGTTCACGATCGATGGCTTCCTTGTAGGATTGGGGGAGGTCGAATGGTTTGAGCGAATGACGCATTTGGAGGACGTCGAATAGGTTTTCCGATTCTAGATTATCGCCGTACTTCTCGATTGTTTCGTCGAGGCTTGCGAGAGCCCTACTGGAGTCATCGCTTTCCAATTGAAGGTGAGCGCTTGCTAGAAGGATCTCGATTGTTCGATGGGGTTTTTGGCTTAGTTTAACTCGTCTTCGCAAAACCGCGAGAGACTCATCGAGGAGACCGAGCTCTCGGTAGGCGTCGCTTGACTGGAGAGCGGCTAGATGGGCGAGTTCCGGAAAATCCACTGGAATGGATCGGTAGCGTTTTATGGCGTCTTCGAATCGATTTTGGGCGAAGAGGCAGTCGCCAAGCAGAAGTTGGCCCTCGAACTCTCTTGGGTGACTGGGGTGTTCGATTAAAAACGTCTGCAATACGGACTCCGAATCCTTGTAGCGATAGAGGGAATACAAAGAAGTTGCGGAACGATATAGGGCTTCGCCTTTCAATTCGTGGTTTTCGGTTTCCTTGCTAAGCGCTTTGAAAACGGTCTGCGCTTCTTCGAAGGAACGTTCGAGAAAGTGACTGATGCCGACCCACAATCTTGATTTTTCGGCCAGGGCTGGGTTGAGGTCGAATGTTACGACTTGCTCGAAATCGTTTCGAGCCGCTGAACTCTTGCCGATACGCAAATAGCATTGGCCTCGTTGAAAAATGCAAGCGGTTCGCAATTCGGGCTCGGCGGCTCCTTTGGCCAATTCGCTTAGCGCTTGAATAGCGTCTTCGAACCGCCGGGCATCCATAAGCGTGTGGGCGATCAAGTACAAAGCATCGTCTACCGAATCGGCGCTCGGGTAGCGATCCAAGTATTCTCGGGCTATTCCAATTGCATTTGCGTAGCGCCCCAACTCTTTTGCGGCGAGTATCCAATGAAACTGTCCTTGCTCGGCAATATCGTCTTCGGAAAAACGGGCGACGCGTTCGAAAAGCAACCAAGCCTCGTAGGGACGATTTGAAAGAAGAGATGCGCGACCGCGCCTTAGGAGCAAGGCGTCGGAGTAGTCATCGGCTTGCTGGAGGGCTTCAAGTTGAGCGGTCGCGGAACTTAGGAGCTGCTCGTAGAAATCGGTCCACATGATTCCTCCCATGCCGACGGATTTTCGCCGACTTTCGAAGATCCCTTTCAGTTGGTCGAGCTTGTCGGTTTGCTGTTTGATCAAGGTATCCTTATTCGGGACGAGCTGATAGGCTTTAAGGGCATCCTTGGGAAGATTGTTCGCGAGAAAGGCGTCTCCTGCTTCGATCGAGAGAAATGCGAGCATGGCCAGTTCGGGCATTGTGTCCGAGCTCCATGAACTCTCGAGCAACAATCTGGATACGTCGGAAAAATTCTTTTGATTGAGATATTCGCGAGTGGCAAGCAGCCGAGCTTGCGTTCTTATTCGAATTGCCGCGTCGCTTTCGATCACCAAGGAGAGGATTTTTAGCGCTGCTTCCGGCTGATCGCTCTTAAAGTGAATATCGGCTTCGTGGATACGGGCGATACTTTGCTGGGACGTGGAATGAGAGGATTCTCGGAAAGCGGAGAAAGCATCGAGCGCGGCTGGGAAATCGCCGTTTCGCTTGAGGGCGAGGGCGATTGAGTATTTTGCGAAGGTTTCCTGACTATAGGCCGGGTTGTCTTGTTGGAGGAACGTTTCGAGGGAATCGACCGCTTGCTCATATAGGCCGGCCTTGAGCGAAGCGTAGCCCGTGAGAGGCATTATCTTTTCGCTCAGGCGAGATGCGTGCCAAGCGGGTTCGTTTGAATAGAGCGATTGGAGTTTTAGGAATGCGCTGGCCGCTTGCGGGTAATCGCCTTGAGCGAATGCTTGAGAGCCGCGGTCGATCAGGCCGGACATAGTCTCGTATTCTATTTGCTGAGAGAGAGTTGTTGTGGAAGCCCAAAAGCAGCAGAGAACAGCCGCCCTAAGAACCTGCCCAAAGGGCCGGTTTTTAGATCGTACAGGAGTTGGAGATTCCGTAGTTTCTTGCGAGTGCACTGTGTGCGAACTGTTGTTTAAACAAGCATAGAAAACAGATTTTGACGGTCGTTGAATTCCATGCGGATATCGTCGAGTAGAGAAACGAGGTCGAAGGCGGGCAGGTTTAGTATTTTGAGAGCCCAGCGAATGGATTCAGGAAGTTCGGCTTTCGAATCGTAATTGGACAGTTGCAGGGCTAGCCAATGCGAGAGAGTCAGGATGGCGGTGCGTTCGACAAAATGAGACGCGTTTTGCGGGCTATTTTGCTGGCGAATGGGTTGCCAAATCTCGGGGTCGAATTGCCAGTGCTTGAGGAGCTCGAAGCCTGCTTTCCAACTGGTGAGGCCCAAGATGGTTTCTTCGATTTCGTAAAGGGTGCCTTCGAGCTTCGTGGCGCTCAGATCGACGGTTTGCTCTAATTTTTCGAGGTAGAGATTGATGGCTAGCTTTCCGATGGCGTGAAGCAATCCGGCAATGTACGGAACGTTCATGTCATAACCTAGGCGCCTGGCTATGGTTTCGGAAGCGACGGCGACAGCGATGCATTCGTCGGCGTATTCGGTTGCGGTGATTCCGTAGGAGGGAAGAGCCTGATAGAAAGCGTCGTGGGCGATGACGAGGCTGAGGACTTTGTGGACTTCGTTGAACCCGATTCGACTAATCGCGGATTCAATGTCGGAAAGCTTCACTGGACTTCCGTAGTAAGCGCTGTTGGCGACTCTTAATACGTGGGAAGTCAGTGCAGGATCCATCTTCATGACGGATGCGATGTAATCGAGACCGACATCGTCGCCAATGAGCTTCGATAGTCGAGCGAAAGCTTTCGGAGAAGCGGGCAGGCTAATGGAATATTCCAGAAGCAAAGGGATTGATACTTTTCTAATTTCTTCGGGCATACGCGTGGACTTACAATCTACGATCAGAGAGTTTCGCCAAGACAAATGATCGAAGCAATCCTGTATTGGCGGGGCTTGCCAAAAGTTGGACGATGCTTTCTGAGAAGAATAAGCTATCGGTAGCCGCCTTGGTCGACGCGTGCGTGGAGCCATGATCTCGATAGCGACCATGCTTTGGAGGTGTTGTGGGTGTCAGCTGGAACACGCATTTCGATGATGTTTCGAAAATGATTTCTTTTTCGGTTGATGACCATTTCACTCCAAAGGAGAAATGGTCGGGGCGAAAGGATTGGTTGGGCTTTGCCCAAGTCCTTCGGACCCATGCGTTGCATGTCCCTTCTCCGCTCCGCTCCGTCGAACCTTTTCCGGTTCTCACCTTTCGCATGGAAACGTTTTCCGTGCGAAATTTCTTTTTCGGTTGATGACCATTTCACTCCAAAGGAGAAATGGTCGGGGCGAA
>JAPKDW010000457.1 GCA_028822375.1 Opitutaceae bacterium
CAACGTAGACGCCAAGGCATTCACCGACAAGCGGGTGCGCAAGGCTTTTTCGATGAGCATCGATCAAAATTCCATCATCGAAAACGTAACGCTTGGCAAACAATTGCCTGCAACAGGATTGGTTCCTGCCTTCGGTGACTATCCTGCTTCCACTTCGGTAAGTTTTGATCCTGAAACCGCTAAGAAACTTCTGGCTGAGGCGGGTTATCCAAACGGTCAGGGGTTGCCCGATATCGAGTTCCTTACCACAGATCAAGATTCTGCCAAAGCCTTGGCTGAAGCCCTCCAGGCGATGTGGCTCGAACATCTTGGCGTGACAGTGAAAATCCGTCAATTGGAGTGGACTACTTATTTGGACACGATGTTCAAGCAGGAGTATGACTTGGCAGCTGGCGGATGGATAGGCGACTACCTCGATCCCCTGACTTTTCTCGATATGTGGATCAAAGGAGGTGGCAACAACCGCACCGGATGGAGTAACGAGCAATTCGAGGCCCTCCTTGACAAAGTTCAACAAACCGGGGACCAAGCAACTCGCTACCGGCTCCTGAAAGAAGCTGAGGCATTGTTCCTCGAGGAACGGCCGGTGCTTCCCATCTACTGGTACACCCGCAACTATTTGATCAGTGAAGACGTTCGGGGCTGGAACCCGCTTATCCTCGATAATCATCCATACAAATTCCTTAAACTAAAAGCCGCGAACTGACTTTATGCTGCGTTTCATCACCAATAGGCTTCTGCAGGGAATCATTGTCTTGATCGCCCTTTACACGATCACCTTCTTCCTGATAAAGGCGATGCCCGGGGACCCATTTACGGGAGAGAAGAACATCGCCGAAGAAACAAAGCAATTGATGCGTGAAAAGTATGGGCTCAACGAGAGTAAATTCCGACAATACTTTCTCTACTTGAAAAACGTTTTCATGGAAGGCAGTCTCGGCATTTCCACAAGCAAGGCACACTCGGTAAACGAGATGATTGGCCAATCTTTCCCGGTATCCTGCATCCTGGGGTTGACTGCGTTGTCATTCGCGATCGGCTTAGGCGTGCCCATCGGGGTCGTATCTGCGGTTCGCAAAAACAGTTGGGTTGATTACTCGGGCATGGCATTGGCTATGGTCGGCATTTGCGTACCTGCATTCACCGTGGGTCCGCTCTTGCAGATCTTGCTTTCCATGAAAATTCCGCTTTTCAACGTCGCGGGATGGGAAACTCCTCGTGACGTCATTCTACCGGCAATCACGCTCGGTTTGGTCACCACCGCATATATCGCGCGGTTGACCCGCAGCGGTATGCTTGAAATTCTATCTCAGGATTACATTCGTACCGCCCACGCAAAGGGCCTTCCTGTGTCCAGCGTAGTTTGCAAACACGCCCTGCGAGGCGGCTTGCTCCCTGCCGTGGCCAGCCGTCGCAATGCCGCGTGGCGGCGCATCGCTCGCACGACCGCCACGCGACGAATGGGCGGCAGAGCCACCAGAAACCCTGCCGCCATCAGCAGCACATCAGCCGCGCACTCGGCG
>JAPKDW010000207.1 GCA_028822375.1 Opitutaceae bacterium
CGCCGCAGCGCTTTACGCCGGAGCTCTCGTCCTCACACACCTCCTCGGTTGGGACCAATTGGAAAACGCTGAGCTACTCTACTGGGTCTCCATATTCCTCATCGGAATAGCCGCCGGCACCTACACCCTCACTGGCGGACTCAAAGCCGTTATCTACTGCGATTTCGTCCAAATGATTGTCCTCATGCTCGGAGGAGCCTTATTGCTCTTTTTCGGAATCAGAGAGCTCGGCGGACTCGAGACGATTTTCGCCAGCGCCGACTCAAGCGGTGAATCGATGTGGTCGCTCTATCGTCCCTGGGATCATGCTTTTGGTTGGTTGCCTATGCTGACGGGCGGTTTCATTCTCGGCGTTCACGGTCACTGTACCGATCAAGACTATGTTCAACGAGCGCTCTCGGCAGGGAACTTGTATCACGCGAAAATGGGAGCCATTTTCGCGGGATTCCTCAAGACCCTGGCCCTTCTTTTCATCGCCGCTCCCGGCGTAGTGGCTTCGCAACTATTCATAGGGCAAGAAATCGTAGCTCGAGACAATGCATACGTGAGCCTGCTAACGGAAGTCATGCCAACCGGTTTACTCGGACTGTGCCTTGCGGGATTGCTCGCCGCGATTATGTCCAGCGTCGATTCCGGACTCTGCGCCTGCGGGTCCCTTCTCACCTACGACTTCTTCGCGAAAATCAAAAAGAACGCGACGGAGAAGGAACTGCTCAAAGACGGTCGCATCATTATGGTCGTGCTTTTGATCGTCTGCATGCTCATCGCCCCGTTCATCCGTAACTTCAAAGGACTGTTCGATTACCTACTTGCCGTCTGGGCCTTCCTGGCTCCGGGCGTATTTGTAACTGTGCTATTCGGATTATTCTACAAACGATCTACGGAAAAGGCAGCCTTCTCGACTCTTTGCATCGGCTGCGTTTTAGGATTTTTCGCATTCTGCCTACTCAACGTACCCGTTCTAGCCGAACTTAAAAGCACCCTTCCAGTATTCCTGCAAAACAAGCTAAACCTCTCGCCTTGGATCACCCTCATTTGCGCGGTCAACATGTACCTAATGAGCAACTACGGCGCTCGGAATGATAGTGATGACGTTCGATCGGAAATCGTCGCCATCAACCAGGATGAATTCACAATGACTCCTGAGCAGAACCGCAAATATCGCAAATTCCTTATTGGGTTACTCGTCTTAATGGGCGGAACCATTCTAGCGTTTTCACCCCTCGTATTCTAATAGATCGAGATACCAATTTCTTCTCCTTATGCCACTCGAAGACAGACGCTACACGCAAAAAGACATCGCAACGCGCGCTGAACTTAGCGTAGCAGCTGTGTCCATGGCTCTAAAGAACCATCCATCGTTACCCGATGAGACCATTGTTCGAGTTAAGCAAATCGCAAAAGAACTGGGATACACACCCGATCCAGTTCTTTCAGCTTTAGTCGCCCATCGAAATCGGAAACGCGTTCGCAATAACTTCTCCGTAATAGGAATCGTATCCAACTGGTCTGAGCCTGAAGGCTGGGCTCAATTGCAAAGCGCCCAGGAAGTCATCGAAGGCGCTAAAGCCCGAGCGATGGAACTCGGATACTCGCTTCAACACATTCGTGTGAAGACCGATGCTCCAGAATCAGCGCGACTCAGCGCCATTTTGAAAAACCGCGGCATTCGCGGATTGGTACTAGCCCCTTTAAAGCATCACCAGGATTCCATCGATTTGGAATGCGACGATTTTTCCGTAGTCACTATTGAAAAGCCAACGCTGTACCCGAATTTCCACCACATAATTCAGAACCAGTTCGATGACCTTCTGCTTTGTTGGGAAAAGCTAAGGGAACGCGGCTACACGCGCGTTGGACTTGTCGTAATGTCCGATCTTGCCGATCGGTGCCATCATCAATGGGAAGCCGCCCACAACTACGCGTTTTCTCAAATGGACCCCGCGCCTGCTCCCATACCCATTCTTAAGCTAGGCGAACATTCTCAAACCGACTCGATTCGCCATTGGCTCCGGAAACACAAACCACAAGCGGTCATCGGTCGATGCGATCAATTCTTCGAAGCCGCCAAACTAGAGAATTTGGGCATACCTGAAGATCTTGGATACGTCAGTTTGAACATTTCCGATGATCGCCCAGGAACAAGCGGGATCAATCAAAACCGGAACGTCATGGGAGCCATCGCCATCGATGCCCTGAACGGCCTCCTCCTCCGAAATCAACGCGGGGAACAAACCGTGGCTACCAGCACCCTCGTAGACGGAACCTGGCACGAAGGCGACACCCTCCCTCCCCGATGATAAGCCCGCACAGCGGATCCAGCGACGAAGGAGCGATGTCAAAACAACTTCACCCTCTATTCCTCAATACACACTGTCAGAACCGGAATATCGAACTCAGCTTCAGGGTTGTATCCATTTGCTTGCGGACGAATCCGGTCCTTTCATCAAGGTAGCTTTGGTTTAGAACTAGAAAAATACGCGCTCCCGGACGGTACTCCCAGATCAACCGACTGTTAACCCCCAAGGAGTCAGAAACATTGTCGTACTGCACCACGTTAGACCAGGTGAAATCCGGAGTGAAATTGATCAATGCCGTCAAGGACGCGAGCTTGATATTAAAGTCTCCGGCAGGCAATTCAACGTCTTGATTGGAGTAACTGATTTCCGTCCCAAAATGCTTGGACGGCAAGTAGGTTAATTCAGATGTATTCTTTGTTTGGGTACCGTCATAGAAATCGCCAAAGGAGTAATCGTGCTGGAATTGGAGTTTTCGTCTGGAAGAAGTCTGGAAACCAAAGATTCCCCGGGTCCATGAATAATCCCCGACAGGAATGAAAACGTCATTTTCATCGCCAGCAGCGTTGTAGATTCTGAAATCGTTGCCAGGAACATCGGTTGAATTCTCGATTTCGAGGAAAATTTGATCGCCCGACTCGAACAGGAGATGGAGGGGCGTCATGAGGTGCTTGGAAGATTGAAGCTGGTTGGAAAGATCCGTGATGTATTCCCCCTCATAGCTGTAATACACCTGACGCAACCAATCTTTGGATTCGATAAGTGGTTTGTAAGCCCATCTCGTGTAATACCGACGGACTCCCGTTCGCGGCGCGAAACCCATAGCCGGATTGAAATTGTCATCCACGTGCATGAGGGCCACCTCGATATCGAATTCATCAGCCGGAAGAACGACGCTGCTGCCGAATACCGGGGCCAAGCCATCCTGGAAATCCGGATGGTCCGATTCCGTAGCCACAGCGAAGGCGTTTACTTCCAATCGGTAGTTATTGAGAAACGTGTTGGTCAGGTACTGAAAGTCCGTTCCCAAAAGCAAATTGTCGTAATCAGAATTGAGATCTCCATGGGTTACGAGCGCCCCAACGGTGGATTGATCGAGGATCTCGCGCGTTACACGACCTACAAACGCGTTCTGGCTGTCCAGGTCCCCGTTGGCACCGACAACGGCATCGATGACTCCGATATTGTAATCCCCGACCCGGCCGGAAAGTTTCGCGGCCCCTATTAGCGGTGCGACTTGCCCTTCGTTGTTCAATCCGATGCGGCGACTGAAATACGGAAGAATGACCGGCGACGCTCGGGTTCCCGTCCTTCGCCTGAATCGACCGCCCAGTCCTCCGAAATTGAATACACCTGCATCCTCGAGAAAAAACCGTCGCTTTTCCGGAAAGAACAGGGAGAAGCGCGTTAAATTGACCTGCCGGGCATCGGTCTCGGCAGCGGCGAAGTCGGTATTGTAGCTCAAGGAGGCGCTCACCTTGGGGGTAATGCGGTAACGAAAGTCGCCACCCCACTCGAATTCGAAATCATCCGTTCCCCGATCTTTATCCTCCGATTGCTTTCCAAGAATGTAAGGATTCAGTTCAAGGCCCAAACCTTGCTTGAGACCCCTTAAGCCATTCAGTTTTCCCGCCTCCGCCATATAATAGCCGCGAACGGCGTTTCTCGGCGAAGACCAAATACCCCGTTGATCCAAACGCTTTATTCTTCGGCCAACATTGAGGCCCCATTGAGAACTCGCCGGATCGAAACTGAAGGTCGTGAGAGGCAGGGCCACTTCCACCTGCCAGCCGTAATCGGTTATTTGGGTTTTCGCTTTCCAGACGCCATCCCACCGGGAATTGTAGTTCGCGTTGTTAGTGGAAATAGCGTCATGCCGCGTACCGTTGGGGTTGACGAGAAAGCTGTAGCTGTTCCGTAGGTCGTTAAACGTGTCGAGGTTGATATTGACCGAGTCGTCATTCCACAGCTCGTCATCGCGGCGCATGTAGCGAGCGACTATTCTATCCGGTTCGGTATCCCAACACCAGATCGCCACATACAAATAGTTGTCGTCGTAAGCCACGCGAAAGAACGTTTCCTGATCCAAGTGCGTATAGGAACTAGGCTGGTATTGCAGCAAGGGACCGGCCATCGGCGCGGTTTTCCACACGTCCTCATCGAGATGGCCGTCAATTTTCGGTGGTTCGTCTACCCGGACCGCCGTAACCTCCGGCCGGTATTCTCTATCCAATCGGTAGGCGGGTATCTCGTGTCGTTCCGGAATCGGGGATTCCCCTCTCGCGAGGGAGCAATCAGCTAAACAAAAGATAAACAGGATATATCGAAACGCTTGGGGCATAGGATTAGCCGGGACGTCCCGTTTGTCGGAACGAGATCCTCAAGTTGCTAGTCTACGGTATCGTCTTGAAAGGGAGATCTACTAGCAATTCATTTCTCTTTGCAGGGGCGTTCCTGAAAATCCATCCATGCCGAATCAAATTTAGGACACCGCTCCTTCCACGTCAAAACCAGTCATCGAAGCGATTTCCGATGCGCCCGCGATATTCTGCGCAGTAAACTAAATCACGTGATTAAGTTTACTGCGCAGAATCAGAACGGATCCTCTCCCAAGGTGTTTTTCACTGTTACAGGGACGGAGATTAAGAAGCGGGGATGTAACAAAGGAGTCCCACTTACTTTGATACATCTTCGTAATCTTTGGTTCAAACAGGGATCCCGCGAGCGCTCGTTGGAATACACTACGTTTTCCTTCTATTTGCCCCATATGAATGAGAACAGTCCAAAAACAGGGTCAGTGCTTGAATCGTGAATGAATGGCCTGCCAGGCGACTCAACCGCCAACTTCGACAAACTCAAAACCCGAGAAGAAGGGCAAACCGGAAATGGCTTCGCTCATTTTTCGCCTTGGAGGGAACCTCCTCCACCCAATTAGCCCCTTGCCCCAACAAGAATATTCCCATTCAACCTTCAACCTTAATCCTTTCTTCCTCCCTTCCCTATGCTCACTTTCTTTTCCTGCTTCACCTTCATGGGCTTCGTAGCCTGGTATTCTTGGCGCAAGACCCGAGGCCAGATCTCTTCTGCCAGTGGATACTTTCTAGCTGGCAATGGTCTCACGGGCTTGTTTATCGGCGGATCGCTTCTGCTAACGAACATCTCGACCGAGCAGCTGATAGGGCAGAATGGCCTGACCTACGCGGGCAACATGACCGCTCTCGCTTGGGAAATCTGGGCTGTTCGCGGCATCATCCTGCTCGCCGTACTCTTTCTGCCAATGTATCTAGGAGGCGCGTTCGCCACGATGCCTACGTTCCTAAAAACGCGTTACGGCGAGAACACCGGTCGATTGGTTAGTATATTACTCATCTTCGGCTACATCTTCATTTGGTCCCCAAGCGTTCTGTACAGCGGATCGCTCGCCTTAATGAAAGCTCTCAATATCGAGCAAATGACCGGCCTATCCCAAATGCAGTCCATTTGGCTGATCACTTGGACGATTGGTATTATCGGAGCCATTTACGCGATTAGCGGCGGCCTGCGCGCTGTAGCGATTTCAGATACACTCAATGGTATCGGACTCCTCGTAGTCGGGTGCTTACTGCCCATATTCGGACTCATGGCGCTCGGCGATAAGCTAGGCGGCGGCATAGGAACCGCTTTCACGGAAATCACCACCACACACACCGAAAAGCTCGACGCTATAGGCCTAGGTAACGAACTCGACGCAATACCCATTTCCGCTGTATTCACAGGACTCATGGTTATGGCGGTTTTCTACTGGGGAACCAATCAGTTCATCATTCAGAGAGCGCTTGGCGCCGCCAGTCTGAAAGAAGGCCAAAAAGGACTGCTGCTTTCGGGATTCTTCAAAATGCTCATTCCCTTTATGGCTATGTTTCCAGGGCTCATAGCCTTCCACCTATTAGGGCCCGATTTGGATCCCAGGGACATGGCTTATCCAGCATTGATTGAAGCGACGCTTCCCAAACCGCTTCTCGGACTCTTTATCGCCGTATTGCTCGGCGCCGTTTTTTCGACGTTTAACTCTTTGCTAAACTCGGCCGCAACGATGTTCGCCATCGATTTGTATCAACCGATATTCGATAAGAATGCCGATGACCAAAAGCTCATCAAAGTATCCAAAATCTTCGCGCTTTTTACGGCCCTCATTACGCTCTTTCTCGCCCCCAATCTCGTCCACGCCTCGGACGGCGTTTTTCTCTTCGTCAGCAAATTCGCCGGATTCATCGCCATCCCACTAGCCTGTTTGATCGTAATTGGATTGTTTGGACGAAAACTGAGAATACCTCCTATCGCCGCGCAGTTCATCATCGTTTTTCATATAATAACTTACTACACGCTTGTTTGGGGACTCGAAGGCGCGGGATACAAGATACCGATGCATTGGATGCACGTGTTCTCCATCCTCTTCATTCTCGAATCCGTCATCGTCATCACCTGGTCAATTATCAGGCCGCATAGCGAAGTCTACGAATACATTCACGCCCCTAAAGTGCCGATGATTCCGTGGACCTACAGCATGCTCGTCAGCGCATTGCTGCTATCCTGCGCTACATTGACCTACGTTCTCTTTTCCAAAATTGGCTTCGCCTATTCCGACAGCATCGTCGCTCCAAGCTTCTGGATCTACTTCTTCATAACCTTGGCCGCGTGCACGGCATTCTGCCTATGGGCCCACCGCTGGCTGCAGCCAAAATACGAACAGTACGTATCCAAAAGATACGGACAATCCACCGACCTGCGGCCTAGGAGTCTCGCTGATGCGAGCCAATAAGGTTCCGGCCACACCGGAAAAAAGGTTTTGATATAACGAAACATTCGAAAACCTTCCTTGGCGACGAAGGAGCCCTCTTTCCAGCAATACACGAATCATTGCAGCAACCAATCTGGACCTGAAGACTTTAATTTAAAAGGGTCAATTTCGCGAAGACCTCTACTTTCGACTAAATGCGCTTCCCATTGAGATACCACCCTTGCGCGATCGGATTGCTGATATCCCAATCCTCATTGACTACTTTCTAAATCAAGCAGCGCATCAAGATTCGAATCCTGCCCCAATGGTAAACTCCGAAGTTTACCAAGCTCTGGTTATAGATCACTAAACCATCCTTATCGCTATGCATCAATAGCATTGGCGGATCCGAACGAGACACATAATTAATGGGATTGGATTTTTGCGCCTTCTCAGGGTGGTCCTGAATGGGCGCCCCGATAAACAAAGATTCGGGACTATCCGCAGCATCGTGATCAATCTTACCTTTCACATCGTTCATCCGCAAAAAGTCAGTAGGGCCAAACTAATTACAAACGGCTTGAACCCTTGAAGACGTTTTTTTCGCAACGGGATGCGTATTGAAATCATCCACATCATTCGTCACGCCGAGCAGAGCCACTAGATGAGCGCCAGCCGAGGATCCCCATACGCCAAAACGATCGGGATCGATTCCATGTTTCTTCGCATTGAGACGAAGAAAACTCACAGCCGCTTTACAGTCCTCAGTCGCAGGCTGGAAAAATCAGTAGTGAATCGCAACCGGGTTCATTCCTCGAAGCTTGCTTCGTTGCTGTTTTTTGCGATGAATGTGTCGCTACGCTCGAAACATCAAGCCCCGAAGCGCGAAGCGTT
>JAPKDW010000208.1 GCA_028822375.1 Opitutaceae bacterium
ACTAAACTGCGTCGCCCCCGCAGTCGCATGAAACACACCCATCGTCGTAGCCAGCCACGTAGTTCCTTGGACAATACGGGCGACCGGTTGGCTCAATGCCTTTTCCAAAACGGTCAACACCCGGACCGCCGGGGAACGCTGCAAGAGCATCGCCAACAGAACGATCAACCACTGAGCGCGAGCCAATTTCAGCTTAAACCACATTAAAGACATATTTCGAAAACAACCTCACTCGACAACGACCATTTCTGCCAGGCCGATTCCCATCCATTCGCTCTTTCCCGAAAACTTAATCGTGTAACTGCCTTCAGCAAGCGTAACCAGTATCGCCGCGTCTTTCGAACCTGATTCGAGCGATTTTCCATTAGCGCTCAATGCGGCAGCCAGCTCTACTGCATTTTGATCTACTTCCCAATCATCATTGGACAAAAGCGCTTGCGTGTCGACTTCCAACGCGTCCTCAACAATCGATCGAATCAACTCTAGCTGCGGATCTGCCAAAAAACCAGAAGCATTCGCTCCCTCCAAAGCCGGCCCCAATCCGCGCAAAAGAATCGTTCTGGCAGACGCGCCTTCGATCACCAAAGTCAAAAACAAAACATCGCTCCCAGGCGTCATGAAGCCTTCGTTGGTAAACGACACTGTCGAGCCCGCCACCGAATCATCTATCGTCAGGGTGGCCTTCTCGGAAATCGTCGCACTACCTTCATTGCTCACCGAAACGGTATACACGCCAGCATCCGATAAAGTCGCCTCAGCCAAAATCAGAGTCGATCCCGATTCGCCCCCAATGGGAACCTCATCCTTCAGCCATTGAACCGTATCCATTTCCCCTGACGCTTCGAAGAAAAACTGGGCTCGCCCGCCAGTAGATACTGTCATCGATCGCGGATGCCAAACGATTTCAGGCGGGTTCGGGGCCTCCGCTACATTGATTGTGATCGTAGTCGAAATCCATGTTTGTCGTGTTTGATTCGTTCCATTAAACGGCTTGATAGTTATATTATAACTCCCGACTGTTGTCGGAGTCCCCGTAATCGTGACCGAATCTTCGGTATTGATATTATTTCCTACCAAACCATCAATCGCCATTCCCGGGGGGATATCCCCTGTAATCCTCCATGAAGATGCTCCCCCAGGCGCACCGTCAACATCAAAAGCCAAAGCAAATTCCTCCCCGACTTTCGAGCTGGCAGGCGACGCCGGATTGATAACGTATTCTGTGGCCCCAGAAAGCGAATGCAGCCCCCCCAGCGAGGCTGCTGTAACCGTGAATGCCCGAATCATTTTCGCAATGGGAGCCGTCGCCGCCTTCTCGAATTGCATCATGTATTTAATAACGGGAGTACGCTGCAAAAGCATCGCCAACATAAAAATGCTCACTTGAGCGCGAGCGAATTTAATCTGTAGCCACAATAAGGTCATAAGTACTTGGAGGGGATTATTAATTTATAATGCGTTAGAAAGAAATTCTCGAAATCTCGTCAATTGCAGCCGCAACCGCCGCCGCCAACTCCTTCGCCGCCCGTGCTGGCTTCGCGAGAAAATTGTATGTGAGAGGTCATTACGCTAGCGAGTTCATCCCGGTCTGAGCGCATCGTGTAATCCGCAAGATTTCCCTTCTCATAAGGCTGCACCGTTGCGCAACCGGAAAAGGCTGCCGAAAAAAGCGCTCCAATGACGCATACGTTTAAACTAAATACTTTGGTTCGCTTCATTCGTCTAACAAGGTTTTGATTTGTTCTTCTAGGCTCTTAACCGACTTGTCGCCGTGCCACCCTGTATGGGCGTACCGCACGACGCCTTTTTTATCTACAAGGAAGGAAGACGGCATAACTTGAATCTCCGCTGATCGAGCCAATAATTGCTTCGCGTCATGGGCGATTGCGAAACTCGGTTTCCGACGCTTCAGAAAGCTATCCATCATTTTCGCTTTTTGATCTAAACTAATCGCCAGGATCTGAAAGCCCGCGTCCTTATGCTTCAGATACAAATTCTCCATTTCGGGAAATGCCGCTTTGCACGGAGCGCACCAGGATGCCCAAAAGTCGATAAGCGTTACCTTGCCTTCCATTACCGGAATATCCCCGGCCAACTCGAACGCAGCCAAGTCGCCGACCTCAGTCTCCGGTCCCCAAGCTTCTGCCTGAGCAACGACCGAGCCGATCAAGACAAGCATCAAGCCAATTCCAATGTTCAAACTGAATTTACTTTTCCACCACATGTTCATAAAATTTAGATGTTTGCTGTATCCCAGAATTCATTATGATGCATCCTTCCGCGCCAAATGTTCCTTCGACGAGTTTCATCCCGACTTCTTCGCCTAAAACGAATACCGCTGTGGAAAGTACCCCGGCTTCTAGACATGAGTTTGCAGCGATAGTTACCGCCAATATACCATTGATCGCCGGTTTACCGACACGAGGATCGATAATATGTCCGTACCGCTGACCCGCATGTTCGAAAAATCGTCGATAGTCGCCCGAAGTCGCGATGCCCATATCAACCGCCGCCAAACTGCTCCAAGCAGCTCCCGGCACCTCTGGGTTCTCTAGACCGATATGCCAGGCAGGAGCCCCGGGCGGCGTGCCTAAAGCGTGAATATCCCGGCCGAAATCAACCAAACACGCCCCGATTCGGTTTCCCACGGCAATCGCCGCCACTTTATCGACTGCGTACTCCTTGCCAAAACCTCCCAGGTCCAAAGCCATTCCCGGCTTCGGCAGAAAAACCGCTCCGGGCTTCCGTTCGACTTTATCCCAGCCGATCAATGCCATTGTTTCGGCAATAGCTGAATCGGTTGGCAAACTTACATGCGTTTCGCGATAATCCCACAACTTGATTAGCGGCAGCATTGTAGGATCAAGCACGCCTTGCGTCATAAAGTTCAGGTCGTCGCAAATTGCGAAAATCGATTCTACTTCCGCGTCGATGTCAGTCCAGCGAACGCCCGCATTCCGATTGATCTCGCTGATCAAACTATCATCACGAAAACGCGAATACTTCCCTTCGAAGCTCGCTACCCATTGCGCCGCCTCCTTCGCGAAGACCGCCGCGTGGGCATTGCTGGTAGCCGTATACTGGATACGACAATTCGTGCCCAGAGCCTTGAACTGCATATCGTACAGTCCGCGCTTCGAGTCGAATGTAACCCGAGCGTCAATCTTCATCGAAGTTGGCTTTATCGCTAGAACCATAAACTTCCTCCTAAGGTTAAAATATCGGCATCGGCGAATGCCGATTGAGGCGTCTCGTCCTTGCCTTCCATTTCATAGCGCTCGAACGATGCATCGATGCTGTACCGTTCGCTAAACTTATAGATGAATTTTACGCCGTAACTATGCGTATCGAATTTCGCCAAACGATAGTCCGACGAATAAAATGGCGCGATGCCCCCCACTGTATCGCCGGGTTCAAGCGACGTACCACTCAGATCAAGCGTATAGAAACGGGCAGCGCTCTGACTGTAATAACGGTATTTCGGACGGACGATTAGTTTGTCGCCGATTTTCTGATACCATTCGATATCGAAGGTATCGCTTTGCACTCCCCAGTTGTCCGTGAAATAGCGATAGTCGAAATCCAAACTGCCGCCAACTCCATCGAAGAATCGCTTCACGTTGAAAAACCAAATATTCCGCGTTCGATCAGCCGGACGGTTTTCCGCAAAAGAAAGCGGCAGAAAAATATCCGGAAGCACTTCCGTGTTCTTTCGGACCAATTTATACGGGTCGCTCAAATAGCCGCTGGCATCGCCATAAGTGTAGTTCAAGGCGACAATCGTATTCGGATCCACAACCTGGCTTATCCCCACGAAATAGTCGTGACTCTCTTTCTCACGCGCTTCGGAGAAAAAACTCGGACGCACATCGTCGTCGATCAACGCCAGCCCATAGCTCAAGCCCGTGTTGCGCTGGTTGATTTCCGATGTCTGCGAAAACGAGTACCCGCGCGACAAAAAATCGCTCTCCGAGCTGTAGGAGTATTGAAAAGTCGATTTGTGAATCCCGTGGGTCCAATCCAGGTCGATCACTCCGGCCTCTCGGACATCCTCCAAATTCGACAAAGGCACTTCCCCGTCCTCGCCAGCCGGCACGCCCGTTGGCGTAGCTCCTGAAATCGCGTCGTGCACGGCATGCCCCTTGAGGACGATCTGGTTACTAACCTGCTTTTCGAAGCCGAGGTAGCGCGAGATGACCCGAATCCGATCGTTGTCCTCGCTGTAATCCTGCCATTTGACCGAAATATGGTCCTCCCCAAAAACCAGTTTCGGCGAAACCAGGTACAAATAGATCGCAAACGTTGCGACCCGCGCTGCCCGAAATGAAAGGAAAGGGGTTAATAGACTCATCAAGAAACTCGTAGTTGATAAAAAGGCTTCGCTAGGCTGATACGCAAAAAGACGGACTTTCGGTTTCATCAATTGCAGCTAGCTATCGGCTGCATGAAAAGCGAATGGCTACATTGTCCATCTAATGCGATCCATTTGAACTCAGTTACAGCCAATTTACAAATCTCTAACCGACACATACCCACCCATAGTAATGAACCCCGAAAACGCTCACTACCTTTTCGCCTACGGGACCCTCCGTAGTTCCCACGAGGAACATCGCCGATTCTGTCCGAACGCCCTCTCAGTCAGGCCAGCCCGCCTCCTCGGAAACCTCTTCGAACTAAAAGAGGGATACCCCATTCTCATTCTTCCGCCAGAATCCAAACTGCTCTCAGCAACTCCGGATTGCCTCCAAGATTGGTCGGAGGCTCGAAAGCTCCCGCTCCCACACTCGATAGAACCGGTTACAGGAATCCGCCTAATCGAAGGCGAACTGATCGAACTACCCCTCGAAACTGACTCGCTCGCGAAAACCGACGCCTGGGAAGGCTTCCAGCCCGGACGCGAAACGACCTACCAGCGATTCATCGCTCCCGCTCTACTGGCGGATGGAACGGTCGTCCCCACATGGGTCTACGGCGCCTTCCAAGCGCCCGATCAATCGCTCCCCTATGAATCCGACCAATGGATTGCCCAATCGCAATAGACCACCCCACTTCTCCGTCGGTTTTAAACGGAAAACCCAACGGACTCCGGCATTTCGAATTCCTCGACCGATTCCCGTTGCTATAAGACGCCTTTAATAAACGATCCCAAATTATGGCCGAGAACATCGAATTTAATCTACCCAACAGTCTTAAGGAATTGAAGGCGCGTTTAGCCTCATTCATCTGGATCATCGTCGCAATCCTGGTGCTCATCGCCGGATTCACGATGTTCTATACTATTCAAGCTGAGTCGCAAGGCGTCGTGCTACGCTTCGGCAAGTACATCAAAACCGTCAATCCTGGTCTCCACGTTAAGGTGCCGTTCGGAATCGACACTTACGAAATCGTACAAGTCGAGCGCCAGTTGAAACAGGAATTCGGTTTCGCCACCAGCGGGTCGACAAACCGCAGCCAGTACAACCCATCGAGCGCCGAACGCGAACACGAACGCAACATGGTGACCGGCGATCTCAATGCCGCCACCGTCGAATGGATCGTTCAGTACCGCGTCGAAGAACCTCAATCCTTCCTCTTCAAAGTAAGAGAGCCACAGGACACCTTACGCGATATTTCCGAATCGGTCATGCGTACCGTCGTCGGCGACCGAACGGTCGACGAAGTCATCACGATTGGTCGGCAGGAAATCGAATCTGAAGCTCTCATTCAAATGCAGAGGCTTGTCGACAAATACGAACTCGGACTCAAGGTCGACCAGGTTCAGCTAAAGGACGTCAATCCCCCGAAGCCTGTCCAAAACTCATTCAACGAGGTTAACCAAGCCCAGCAAGAGCGCGAGCAAATGATCAATGTCGCCAACGGCGAATACAATAAGGTCATCCCAAGAGCGCGCGGCGAGGCCGACCAAAAAATCCAATCCGCCGCAGGTTACGCTCTCAAGCGCGTCAACGAAGCCGAAGGTGACGTCTCTCGGTTCAACGCAATCCTTACGGAATATCTCAAGGCGCCTGAAGTGACTAAACGACGCCTCTACCTCGAAACCATGGAAAAGGTCATTCCGAAGCTCGGAAAGAAAATTATAATCGACGCGGACGCCCAGCAGATTCTCCCGCTCCTCCAGCTCAACGATAACGTTTCAACTCGCTAGAATAATGAAAAAAGCAGCCGGATTACTCATTTTCCTAATCATCTTCGCCGGGGGCTTCGTGCTCCTCAATTCCGCCTATACGGTATCGGAAACTCAACAGGCAATCATCACCCAGTTCGGAAAGCCCGTAGGCGATCCCAAAACCGACGCAGGCCTCAACTTTCGCACGCCCTTCGTACAAGAAGTGCACATGATCGAAAAGCGTATCCTCCAATGGGATGGTCGGCCCACCGAAATGCCGACCAAGGATAAAACCTACATCTCAGTCGATACTTTCGGACGCTGGCGCATCAGCGATGCCAAGCAGTACTTCCTCAGATTGCGGGACGAACGCAGCGCCCAATCACGCTTAAACGATATCCTAGGCAGCGAAACTCGCAATGCCATCGCCTCGCACGAATTGATCGAGGTCATCCGCACCACCAAGGATCGCGAACCCAACCAGGACGCGACTCTAGCAGACGCGCCTGGAAACATCGGCATACTCAATCCAATCACTAAAGGACGAGCTAAAATCGAGCAGGAAATCTTCGAAAATGCTGCTGCTAAATTGACCGATTTCGGCATCGAACTTTTGGATGTTCGCTTCAAACGCATCAACTACAATAGCAGCGTACAATCGCGCATCTACGATCGTATGATCAGCGAACGCCAACAAATCGCCGAACGCTTTCGTTCAGAAGGAGCCGGCGAGGCAGCGAAGATCACCGGTAAGCGGGAACGCGATTTGCAAGAGATCGAGTCCGAAGCCTACAAGCAGGTGCAGACCGTTCGAGGCGAAGCCGATGCGAAGGCGACCGAGATTTACGCAAACGCTTTCAACCAAAGCGACAAATCCGTCGAGTACTACGAATTCGTCAAATCGCTTGAAACCTACGAAGTTATGTTCGGCGACGACACGACGTTGATCCTCTCGACCGATAGCGACCTCTTCAAATACGTAAAGCGCATCGAACCGTAATAGCGTTCTAGAAGACGCCGCTCCAACGAGCTGGACCCATGCTCACATTTCTGAAAATCGTCGTTTCATTTGCAACGATTTCAGCCGTGGGTTACCAGCTCGCCTATTGGGCGGATTACTTGGCCAGTTCGACTCCGCCGGCAAGGGTTTCCAAAGAGCCTGGGCCAGGCGAACCAAGTAGTAGCCAAGAAATCGATACAGTTGAGGCAGACCCGGCGTTCGCCTCCAAGGCCGCAATAGGATCCATGGTCTCAACCTTCCTGGATTCGAAGACGGGCTCCTTTGCTCTCGAGAAAAAACTAACCGCTCTCGATCTTGAAGAGCTCGAAGAATTTTACATAGAAGCGTTATCCCTCGACCTCATAGATAGCCGGGCATTCGACGCAGCAGGGCTAGCCTTAGAAGCTATCGCGACCCAAGACCCCGCACTCGCCGTCCAGCTGCTCTACGCCCTCTCGCCAGCCGAAAAAGAGCGTCTCGCTACCGCCCTTTCCAACGGTTGGGCGCAACACGACGCCCTCTCCGCTTGGGACTGGATCGACTCCGCTTGGATCGACCAAGATGGCGAGTTCATCGACCGGGACCTCCAAAATCGAATGTTTCGCGAAGCCCTTGGAGTCGTACTCCAGGACGATGGTAAAATACAACTCGCAGCCGACCTCGTATCCAGTCTATTAGAACCGGACCTGAGAACCGGGCTCGCTGAGATGATCGCCTATCAAGTCGTATCCGAAAACCCAGCTCAAGCGCTCGGGCGCCTGAATTTCGAAAGCGATGCCCTCATCGATTCCGCGATCATGGATGCCATCATAGGCGAATG
>JAPKDW010000209.1 GCA_028822375.1 Opitutaceae bacterium
TTCGTGAATGCGGTTCGGAGCCGCGGTGAAACGATGTATTCAGCAGAATATTATCACCGGATTTCCACATGGCTTATTTGCGGGAACTTAGCGGGTGAGCTTAATCGAAAATTGTATTGGAATCCTTCTCTCGAGGCTTTCGAGAATGACGATAAAGCGAATTCGCTCCGCTCGAAACCTGCACGTAATTCGTGGGCTCGTTAAACGAAATATTTCCCTTTCTGTAATATGTACATAGTGAATACGCTAAAAAAGATGTTTTTCCCGATTGGGTTGATCGGATGCCTGCAGATTGCGGTTTTGGCTGCTGATAGCTCGAATTTGGATAGGCTACTGACGGCGGAGGCTGATTTTGAGATCGGAAACAATATGGCTGCGAATACGTCCTATCTTGGACTTATCGATTCTGTTTCGGAAGACCTGCCGCTGCGTGTGGCAGCTTGGCGGGGAGCTTTAAAAAGTAGCGCAAGTGGAGAGAGCTTGGAGAGTCTACTGAAGCGATTACTGAAAAACGAAATGGCGAGTGTTCAACTAAGAGCATTGCCGGTCTTGGGGAGACTGCGCCTGATGGACGAGGTGGTAGATAACTTGTAGATAGAAGGAAAGGCGGGAAGAGATCCTGTAGTGGGCGTTATGCTGGTCGAATTGTTAAGTTCGCGAAATGGCGTTGATGTTCACTCTCGTTTGGTAGGCGAATTTTCCAATTCGAACGATCAAGTGAAAGGAGCGATCATCGAGGTGAGTTCAAGGGGCTCGGGAAGAGCGAACTCCGACTTTTTGATGGAACTGATCTTCGAGTCTGAAGAATGGAGTGAGCAAGCAAGCGAAAGCTTGGTTGCGATGAATGAATCATCCGTGGACGAGTATCTCTCGCAGTTTTACTTAGGGGATGATGGCGTTTCGGCTGATCACAAAGCGTTGGCTATCGGACTTTTAAGTAACCGTGGCGCTGTAGCTTACAAAGATGATTTCTATCGAATGTTAATTGGGAGTGAACCTTCAGTTCGATCGGCGATTACGCATGCCTTACGCGATTGGGGTGAGGCTGGAGATTTGGATACAATATTGCGCGTAATGGGACAGTCTAAGGAAAGCGCTCTGAGAAGCGCTCTCTCGCGTTTGTTTGTATCGCTTGCTCAAACTCAGGCGAAGGATCAATCGATTGCGATTGGAGCTCTGGATAAGGCCATAGCGAGTGCCGATTCATCGCTGAAGGCGACGTTGGTAAAAATGAAACAAGCGCTCATTCGTGAGTCCGAACAAGCGAGTAAGGTCAATTAACGCAGCCTTTTGCAAATACGGTGAATATAACCGAATCATAATGTAACCACAGATTGCATAGGGAACACGGATGATTTGAAATTTGCGATTGGTTCTGTAGGACGGGTCGTTGACCCGTCAAAATTAGGAATATCGCCTCAGCGAGACGACCTACATTGGTTCTGTAGGACGGGTCGCTGACCCGTCAAAAATAGGAACATCGCCTCAGCGAGACGACCTACAAAAGGAATTAGCCGTATTGGGTTTCAATTATAGTGTTCTTTCCGATTTATTTTCAGTCTCTTAGTGATTTAGGAATAAGAACGTTACTAATAGTATAATGTACTAGGATATTTGACTCGAACAGGATGTTCTCTATCAGTGGGAAGTATGCGAAAAACGGTGATAGTTTTGGGGGGACCGAATGGAGCTGGTAAGACGACTTTCGCTAAGCAGCTTTTTGGGAAGAGATTGCCGGACGAGTTTGAATTTCTCAATGCGGATATGATCGCTGAAGGCATGTCTCCATTTCGGCCGGAAAAAGCGGCCATTCGAGCGGGACGAGAATTCATAAGTCGTATTGTGGAAAAAGGACGGAACGAAGAATCGTTTGTTCTTGAATCTACTTTAAACGGGCTAGGGCTGGCACGTCGATTGTCTCAATTACGTTTGGAGGGGTATAGGATCGAGATGCTTTACTTTTGGCTTCCCAATGCGGACCTTGCTGTAAATCGAGTTCAGAAAAGAGTCCAACGCGGAGGACATAGTATTCCAGAGGAAACGATTAGGCGACGCTTCGTGCGCTCAAATTCGAATTTCGTTTCGAATTATCGGCAAATCGTAGATCATTGGGTATTGTTGGATGCCGCTTCTACGCCTCCATCAAAGATAGCGAGCTGGGGTCGTGGCTCTTCTATTAAAATCGAGCAGCCTGGACATGCAGTCCTTAGCGGCTTAGAGGGTGAAACCGACAGCGTTCAAGAAGAAACAACTGAATATGGGTCTGAAAATAGATTCTATACGGAGAATCTAGATGATGTCATAACGTCTGTTGGGGAATTTTTGCTAAATCAGGAAACGTTCGAAGAATTAGTTAGCGAAGAGTGGATAAAACCCACGTCTTACACGTTGGGATCGTCCGAATAAATCTCTTCTTGTTTCTTCTATTCGGTTCAGGCTAAAGTACTGAGCTACTTGAGCGGCCACTGTTTTTGGAGTCGTTTTTGAACGTATTGGAGTTCGTGTTTTCGCTCTGGGTTCTCGGCGACGTTGATATTCTCCTGGGGGTCATTTCGGTGATCGTAGAGTTCTTGAGCGACGATTTTCTGTGTTTTAGCGTTGCGCCATTCAGTGTAGCGGAAGTCTTTGGTTCGTACAGAGTAGCCTTGGTTTCCGGCTCGGTTGAATTGGCTGAAACCTACCGTGTCTTGTTGGTCCCATTTCTTTGGGTTAAGAAGCAAAGGCGCGAGGGATTTTCCTTCAAGATCCGTCGGAAGTTTTAGTCCAGCCAAGTCCGCAAGTGTTGGATACATGTCAATAAGTTCAACGCGTGCCGAAGCGCGTTGGCCTTGACGATGTCCTCGTGGATCGACTAGGATAAACGGGATGCGAGTTGAGGTTTCGAAATTGGTGTGCTTGCACCACATACCGTGATCGCCGAGTTGGTAACCGTGATCTGACCAAAGGGCGATGATCGTGTTGTCGGCTTCGCCCGTTTCCTCGAGGGCGGCGATGAGATCGCCTACGAGCGAATCAATGTAGCTCACGCAAGCGAAATAGGCGTGAAGCGTTTTGCGAGCGATCGGTTCGGGGAACGGGCCTTCGTCAGGCACACCGCCAAAACTATGCACATAACGCCAATCGCTCAATGCGAATTCAGGAGCGCCTTGAGGAGGGAATGGGTTCGGAGCGAGGGGAAGTTCATCGGGATCGTAGAGATCCCAGTATTTCTTGGGAGCGTTGAAGGGCGTGTGGGGTTTCTGGTAGCCGATGAATAGAAGGAACGGCGTCTCTTCTTTTGCGACGCTTTTCAGTTTCTTGATTGCGGCAATGTTGGTGAGTCCATCGCGATAGGCATCGTCCTCGACCTCAGGTCCCTCGAAAAGAGGAATTAGTTTATTGGACGCGTGGTATCCGTCTATACCTGCTTTTTTATCTTCGTATCCAGGTGATGCGTACTGATGGCTAGTAAGGTAGTGCTGAGGTTCGGTCCAGGATTGTGGATCGCTGTGGGTGTTGTGGAGAATTTTGCCGAAGCCGTAGGTCCTGTAACCATTGTTCTTAAAATGCTCTGGCAGCGAGGTTATCTCCGGAAGTGCATTTCGAAAATGGGTTTTGTTATTGTAGGCTTTGGTCGCATCTGGGCGGCGACCGGTGAACATGCTGGAGCGGGAGGGCCCGCAAACTGCGTATTGAGCATAAGCGCGTTCGAAGAGCGTGCCTCGTGAGGCGAGTTGATCGATGTTGGGCGAATGAATATGCTCGGCTCCGTAACAGTTGAGCTCCGGTCGCAAATCATCGATGCCGATTATGAGGATGTTTGGTTTCGACTGGCTCTCCGCAAAAATGGTGGAGAAGCCTAGCGAAAATAGAATTAGCTGCCCACGGATCGCACGGATGATCACGGATAAATTAATCTGCGCTTGAATAATAGGTGCGAGAATCGACTTAAATGGAAAAGAAGCAATTCAAAGAATCTCTTAATCAGCTGTTTTTACCTGTGATACGCTGCGATTTTGGTGAGTGACTTTGAGTTGATCTATCTAGATTTAGCTATCTGCGTTATTTGGATACATAATTTCATTGAGGACAAGCGGCTTGCTTGTAGGGCCGGAGCTTGCGCCGTGTCGCGTTGTTTGAGAATAGCCTATGCGGCACAGCGTAGGCGCTGGCCTTACGTGTTAGAGCGTTAAAACACACTCTCCGAATAGAGAGTTCTGTAAAAGAGTTGCTCTGCCATTGGATCAAACAATGCTCTTTTTAAGAGCCTGTTTAATAAGTCAGCCAATTCGCCATTTCGTTTCTTTTTCGTTCAAACCGCGTTTCCTCATTTCGCAATACCCTCCGGGTATTACTCGAATCGAAAGCCGCAGTTTGATTCGAAAAACTCACTTCAATTGCTCGGGCGGGACTCATTAAACAGGCTCTAAGAGAGAATCGGATACCCCTTTATGAAGACAGTATTGATAACAGGCGCCAATCGGGGATTGGGCTTAGAATTTGCGAAGCAGTACAAAGCAGAGAACTGGAAGGTGATCGCTTGTTGCCGTAACCCGGAAACGGCAACTGAGTTGGCTAAGCTGGATGTGTCTATTCGAAAACTGGATCTGCTCGATTTTGAAGCGATCGATGATTTCGCCCGATCACTGGACGGCGTGCCCATTGACCTGCTAATCAACAATGCGGCAATTATTGACCGGAGCAAGGTAGAAGGGTTTTCAGAAATCGAAACGGACCGTTGGGTCGAAGGATTCAAAGTGAATTCCATAGCTCCAGTGCTTCTTACGAAAGCGTTGCTCGGAAACCTTTCTTGTACCGATAAACCCGTAGCCGCAACGATTGGCAGTGAGCAAGGGTGCCTGACACTATACGAATCAGGTGGCATCTATATCTACCGTACCAGCAAAGCAGCGGCCCATTCGGCGGCAGTTTTACTCGCAAACGATTTAAAAGAACAGGGCATCCCTTACGTTTGTCTTCGTCCGGGGCACACTAAAACGGATATGGGCGGCAGCGCCGCGCCCTACGAAATCAAAGATTCGGTGCGCTTAATGCGGGAGGTGTTGACCAAGGTAGATATGTCGCAAACAGGTTGTTTTCTCGATCGAAGCGGAGCGCTAATCCCGTGGAGTATGGGAAAAAGTCTGAATGAATAAAGTAGGATAGGGGGAATGTAAATATGACGGATGATTTTAAAGCGGGTATCGTAGGATTAGGCCAAATGGGTTTTCCGGTGGCCTGCCGGCTTCTGGAACAGGGAGTCTCACTCGTTGCCTACGACCTCAACCAAGAAGCGTTGCATCGAATTGAAGGTAAGGGTGCTGTTGCAGCAGAGAACCCCGCCGATGTCGCCCGCCAATGTGATATTATCATCACGGTACTCCCCAATGGTCCCCATGTCGAATCCGTCGCGGAAGGGGAACACGGAATATTGGCTTCTGGGAACAAGAACCTGCTGTGGCTCGAGATGTCCACGATTGATCCTGATGTAACGAAAAGAGTATCCACTCAATGCGAGGAAATCGGTATACGAATGATCGATACAGCGATTGGTGGCCTTACGGTCGATGCCGAAGTAGGGAAACTGCTTTTCATGGTAGGTGGATCGGATAAGGATTTCGACCACGCTAGCTCCTTTATTACCCATCTTGGGCGCTGTGTCCACTGCGGGCCAACGGGTTCGGGCGTCACCATGAAGTTGATTAATAATCAATTGGCAGGTGTTACGCTTGTGGCGACAATCGAGGCCCTGCTGATGGGTCGCAAAGCGGGATTGCGGTTCGCTGATATGCAACAGATCTTTTCTGGTACGGCGGCTAATAATGCCCATCTTCATAGGGCGGTACCGGAGCGAATCATAAAACGCGATTTTGATAACGGTTTTAGCATGAATCTCATGGTAAAAGATGCCGGTCTCGCCTTGGACTTGGCTGAAAGATTGAAAGCTCCTCAATCTCTAGGATCTTTGGTTCAGCGGTTACGCCAGATCGCCCTTGAGCGAGACTGGGGCGACAAGGATACAACAATCATTGCGAAAGTGCTCGAAGAGCTCGCAGATTCCGATTTGGCCTTTGAAGAATAGGAGTGGCCTTATTACCCGATCAATTCCGGAATGACTTTGCCGCCGAATTGAAGAAATCAATACAAGTATAGAACAAAGATTTTCCTAACAGTGATTCTGTGAACAGAATCAAATCCTGCTACGCAGGAACAGGATCTCGCGTTGCGAGAGCATGATTTTTGAGGGTTTTTGGGGTAGGGCGAGAGCGTCCCGCTCCGCGGCGTATGTAGAGACTGAGTTGCTTGTGCGGCGGAGCGGGACGCTCTCGCCCTACCTTTTACTACGCTAATAGTTCAGGGATGACTTTACCGCCGAACTGGGAGAGCTGCTTGTAGCGTCCGGCGTGGAAGTAGGTGAGTTTGTTATCGTCTAGGCCGAGGAGGCTGAGGAGGGTTACATGGACATCTCTAATGTTATGGACGACGTCGACCGCTTCGGCACCGATTTCATCGGTTGCGCCAATGGTATGGCCCGCGTTTACGCCTCCACCGGCGAACCACATCGCCATCGCCTTGGAGTTGTGATCGCGACCGTACGCGGCTCCTCCGTCTCGGATGCCGTTGTCGGGACTACGGCCAAATTCGCCGCACCAAACGATGAGCGTTTCATCAAGCAAACCTCGTTGCTTGAGGTCCTTGATCAGGCCAGCGATTGGCTTATCGATATTTCGGATACGTTGACCGTGGGCTCGTTCGAGGAAATCGTGCGAGTCCCAGCCTCCTGAGTAGGCTTGGATGAAGCGGACTCCCTTTTCGACGAGGCGACGTGCGAGGAGAAGTTTTCGCCCGAATACTTCGGTTTCATCATCACCGATTCCGTAGAGTTCTTTGGTTTTGTCATCTTCCTGGTCGATGTCGAGAATGCCGGGAACCTGCATTTGCATGCGGAAGGCCAGTTCGTAGTTCTCGATGCGAGCTTGCAGGTCGTCTTGCCAGGGATGTTCCGCCAAGTGATCGTGATTGAAGCGACTCAGGAGATTTAGGTTTTCACGCTGATGCTCAGGAGAAATCCCCGCAGGAGGCTTCAAATCGAGGATGGGCGATCCTTGGGGACGCAAAGGGGTTCCTTGATAGTGGGCGGGCAAATAGCCATTGCCCCAATTGGGGGATCCGCCTTGCGGATACGAAAGCTCAGGAAGCACAATAAACCCCGGCAGGTCTTGGTTTTCGGATCCTAGACCGTAGGTCACCCAGGAGCCCATGGCGGGATCGCCTCCAAAGCGATTGCCTGTATTCACCTGAAACAATGCGGTGGGGTGATTGACCGAATCCACTTGGCAGCCCCGATAGAAGCAAATGTCGTCCGCGACTTCGGCGAGATGCTGCCAGGGCTCGGTCATCCAGGCGCCCGATTTCCCTACTTGGCGAGCGCTCCACGGGCTTTGAACGTAATAGCGCGTGCCGCTTTCCATGGCGGACTTGGCTTCGCCGCTGCGCGTGAACCGCTGGAGATGGATGTCGTTAAGGGCGGGCTTGGGATCGAAGGTGTCGATATGGCTCGGTCCGCCTTCCATCATGAGGAAAATAACGTTCTTCGCTTTCGAGGGCAGGTGTGGTTTCTTTATGGAGAGGGGGCCGGCCGTTGCTGCGGAGAGTTTTTGCGGAAGGAGACCGGAAAGGGCGACGCTACCGAGACTGGCGCCCATGCTGTACAGAAAGCTGCGGCGGTTGAGAGCTCGTGCAGCCGCTTGGTTGGCGGCGATTTCCTGGCGTAGTTTATGACTCATGACGGCTCATTTTGTAAGGTAGATTCAATACACATAGAGGAATTCGTTACTGTTGAATATAACGAGGCAAATGTCAGACAAGGCCCGCGTCTCGACATCGACATTCGCTAAAGTCGGATCCGCGATGTAGTCACCAAACCCGAA
>JAPKDW010000210.1 GCA_028822375.1 Opitutaceae bacterium
ATCTGCAATAATTCCTTCAAATAGAGTTAAGTTGACGCCAATGCGCTGAGCGGGACGGGGTAGCTACACCGAGTTCAGCTCGAAGAGCTAGGCCTGCCATTCGGTGTGGAGTCTGCAATAATTCTTTCAAATAGAGTTAAGTTGACGCCAATGCGCAACGGCGGGACCACTGATCCCGCTGAGCGGGATCAGCCCTTTGAACAATAATGGTCCCGCTGAGCGCATACGCGTCAATTTAACTGAAATCGTCTGACGGAGTGGAGCGCAGATGGCGAAGCAAAACCACCCCGACGTGTCGGGGTAGCTACGCCGAGACTTCGGCGTGGGATCTGCAATAATTCCTTCAAATAGAGTTAAGTTGACGCGTATCCGCTGAGCGGGAAGATCGGCCGCTACCTTTTGAATACCTCGAGGGCTCTTGACTCAGCGTAGTTCGAAGAACGAAGACGGTTGCCCCGAGGATGCTTTAGGCTCTACTTGCGGGTGACCTTCACGTAAATCGCGCTGCAGAGCGGGTTGCCATCTATGTCGGAAAACAGGGTGCTCAGTTTGGTTGTACCCGCTTTTAAGTTAGCGGTGAACGAAGCATGCGTTGCATCCCGTTTTGGAACCTTGGTTTCCTGAAACTCAGCGACCTGAATCCTGGCGTAATGAATGGGCCGCGCCCCCACGAAACCAGTAAAGCTTTCATGAGCTTTGATTTTTTCGCCTTTTACACCGGAGCTTAGTGGGAGGTCGGCTGATTCCGGCCAGCGGCGCAGTTCAAATTCATAGGTTCCTGCTTCTTCAATTTCAATGTCCCAATAGCCCATGGTATCTGCGGCAACCAGATTGGGTGGGTTGTCGCAATACCCTCCCTGCCAGTCATTGGAATACAGAGTCAAGCTCTTTGCCTCATCGCTTCCCACGGTGATAAAGCGCGGCTTGTCGAAACGGATTTTGGCTTCGGCGTACCATTGCTCGTAGTGGTCACGCATCGCCTGCGCGACATCCGGATACTGGTTGGCCACATTCTTGTCCTGATGCGGATCGGTGGCGATGTCGTAGAGATTATTGGAACCTATCAAACGCCATTTATTCCAGAGAACAATGGCGTGGTCCCAACGGATCGCCGTGGTATCGCGATTAGAGTATTGGATAACGATTTTTCGATCTTTCAGCTTGGATTGTTTTCCCTGAAGAAGTTTCGCGATGCTGGTTCCGTTGATATCGGATGAAGGTTTTGGAAGTTCGCACAACTCGGCAAGGGTTGGCAAAATATCCTGCACCTGGATCAGATCGTTGATATCCTGGCCCGACTTCAATCCTTCTGGCCAGCGCCAAAAACAACCGACGCGGTGTCCGCCGTCCAGCATTCCCCGTTTATATCCCTGCATGCCGGCATTGTATATCTGCGCAGCTTCTTTGCTCTGCGAGCCGTTATCATTCAGATAAATCAACAGGGTATCATCCTTCAATCCTTGCTCCTGAAGAAAGGCGTCAAGCTTCGCCATGTTTTCATCGATGTTGGCAATCATCCCGTAGAAATTCGCTGGTACTTCCACACCGTTATAGGTCCCCACATCCGCGTAGGGTTTTGAGTATTCAACATCCACCCAGTTCGGCACATGCGGAGTGTTGGTGGGCAAGTAGAGGAAGAACGGTTGGTCTGCGTCTTTCTGTTCCTTCATCCACGCCATGGCTTCATTAAAAAAGATGTCCGTGGCGTATCCCTCGTAACGCTTTTCAGTACCATTGCGTTTCAGGTAGGGATCCCAGTAGGAGTTGCCGAAGTGGTCTGCCAGGGAGGTAATGCCCCAGGCCGGGTGATGCAGAGTCTCCTGAAATCCACGGTCTTGCGGTCGGTGCGGATAACTGTCGCCCAAGTGCCACTTTCCGAAGTGTCCCGTTGAATAACCGGCTTTGGCGAAATACTCTGGCATCAGTGAAATACCGTTACCCATCATGGAGCGACCTTGGCAAACCGCTGTCGCGCCGTTGCGCATGGCATCCATCCCGGTCATCAACTGGCCCCGCGTTGGCGTGCACATGGGCGCCACGTGGAAATCGGTTAGCCGCATGCTCTCGCCATGTAGCTTATCCAGTGCCGGTGTTTTCAAAAGCGGGTTCCCGTGGACCCCATAATCTCCATACCCTTGATCATCCGTGAGGATGAGAATAACATTCGGACGGTCCGCCGCGAACGCAGAAGAAAGCGTCATAAAAAACGCAATAATCAAGCTATAGTAATAATTATTCTTCATCATATATACTTTTTATTTGCCAGCATGGCTAGTATCAAGATTCGTTTCATAACGTTAGGGTTAATTAGATCTTTCAATCGCTTCAAAATTCTTCAGGCCGAGGTAGTCGCGGAGTTTTGGGAAATTTCCAGGTTCGCTGATCAGAAAGTCGGAATGGTCTAGCATCCCGGGTGAACGTGTGTTTGCAGCAAGTTCAGCAGCATGCGCGTCGAGCAGAGACTTCAACTGCTTGGCTAGGTCGGGGCGTTTCTCGATTAGGTTGGTGGTCTCAGCCAAGTCGTTCTTCAAGTTGTAGAGTTCAAACTTCCCCTTGGCTCCCCTGACCAATTTCCAGTTTCCGCGGCGAATGGCGTCGATCTCGTAGAAAAGCACCTTGTGGGCAGACTTGATTTTGGGTTCCCCAAGCAGGGCTCCGAGCGAGTCTTTACCGTCGATGATGCGGTCCGTGGGCATTTTGGCTCCCACCAGTTTGGCGAGGGAAGGTAACACATCAATGGATGCGGTGATGGCTTCTGTTACCTGCCCTGCGGGAATGGTTCCCGGCCACCAGGTGACAGTCGGTTCGCGCATGTGTCCTTCATATTTGGGGCCGCCCTTGTTTCCACGAAGCGGTCCAGCGCTCATGCCTCGCGCAGGGCCATTGTCTGAAGTGAAAATGAACAGCGTATTTTCATCGATCCCCAGTTCCTCTAGCGTATCGAGAATTCGACCTACACTGGTATCGACCTCTTCGACCGCAGCTCGATCGACGTCTCCATCGGCTTTGTTTGCGAGGTCCAGGCGACCGAAACGTGGCAGGTGCACATAAGCGTGTGGCATATAGAGAAAGAACGGTTGGTCCTTGTTCTTTTTGATAAACATTACGGCTTCGTCTGTAATCACTTCGCAAAGGAGCGATTGGTCGGCTCCATCGCTGACGTAAGCGACCGGATCGTTTTGGCGGATGATCGGAAGGGGCGTGTAGGGTTCTTTTGTATGGCGATGATTATTCGAATTGCCAGGCCACATGTCGTTTGAGTAGGGAATTCCGAAGTACTCGTCGAAGCCATTTTGCAGCGGTAGAAATTCACGTTGGTCGCCCAGGTGCCATTTCCCGAAAATGCCGGTGCGGTAGCCCACCGATTTCATGGCATCGCCAATAGTAAACTCAGCTGGATTCAAACCGCGTTTTTCATTGGGGAAACAAACCGTCCCATCCATTCCAATACGCGTGGCATAGGTTCCGGTCATAAGAGCAGAACGCGATGGCGTGCAAGCCGTGTTGGAAACATAGAACTGCGTGAGCAGATTCCCCTCCTCCGCCATTCGGTCTAGATTCGGAGTCTTGTTTACCGTATTTCCAAAAGGACCAATATCGCCGTAGCCCATATCGTCGATAAACATGAGGACAACGTTGGGCTTAAGGGCTGCCATCACTGGCGAAAACATTATTAGAGCTATAAGAACAATTCGCGTTTTCATATTCAGGTATTCATTCAGAATTATTTCAAAAAATTTCGAGCGACGTAGGACCGCCGCGGGCGCCGTGCAGCGATAGAAGATCGTTCTCCATCTACGCGGCATGTCGCAAGCGACAGCCCTACATAGAAGAAGCATAAATACTGTTTCTTGGACTCTCTTTTAGGGGAAGAATACATCATTTCTCGTTCTTGATCATTATTCGGTTCCTATTCGGGCGGCAGGGTCACAGCCGTAGGCCTTCGCATTCGCTGGGTATTCTTTATCTGCGATTCATCCCAGCCGAAGCGCTTAAAATAGGACGTCATGTCGTCGTACATACGCTTCGCCATTTCCGGCTTTTCATTCGCCAAATTGCGGCTTTCACCAATGTCCGTTTTTAGATTAAAGAGAAAGATCGTTCCGGTATCGATATCCTTGATGAGCTTGTAATCTCCCTGTACTATCGTCGCGTCGTGCGGCACTCGATCTTTGGTATATTTGAATACAAGAAACGGATCCTTTCTCAGAACCGCTTTCGAACCGCCGCTCTTGACATGAGCCGCCAAACTAGCGCCCTCGACTCTACGCGGCAATCCTCGACCACCGCCCGCCAAATCCATTACCGTCGAAAAGATATCGGTGCCCACTACAGGAACAGAGGAAAACGTATTAGCCTCAATTCCAGGTCCACGAATAATAAAAGGTACGCGAATACCGCCTTCGCTAACGTGGTACTTATGGCTGCGTTGCGGATACGCCTTGTAGAATTCGCGTTGGTGGACTGGTTTTCCAAAATCTTTTTTGGATTCGTAACCATTGTCTGCCGTGTAAATCACATAGGTATTGTCGGCGATTCCCAATTCCTCGATCCGGTCCAGAACCATTCCGATACCTGTATCCAAGTCTTCATTCATAGCGGCCCATAACGGACTATTTTGATAGGGTGTCGCTTTGTCCGCCCGCTCCGTCTCGTACTTGCGGATAGTCTCCTCCCGAGCTTGATACCTAAGGTGATTCGCATAATGCGATATCTGTAGAAAGAATGGTTTATTCGCCTTAACCTGCGCTTCCATGAACGCATTGCTTCGCCGACTAAGATCGAATATGAGCTTCGGATCATCCGGATCCGTCGAATTACCGTCTTGGTTCATCTTTTTCCCATCGTGAACGTCAAAGCCCAGTTCACTCGGCGAACGCTCGATATGCCACTTACCCAAGTGAGCGCAAACGTAGTTCGGGTTTGTACGTTTTAGAACATTGGAAAGCGCATTGGATTCAAGAGCGTCAAAATCCTTAATACCATCTGCGCTGAATATTTTCAAGCTAGTCGGGCTCCGGCCAAACTGAATAGCATGTCGCGAAGGGGAACAAGTGGGAGCCGGCGCGTAGGCTTGCGAGAAACGCATTCCATCAGCCGCTAACTGAGCCAGACGAGGCGTGTCATAGTAAACGCTTCCAGAACCCGGTTCATTCGGATCCATCTGAGTAGAAAGCGCATTCCAACCTTGGTCGTCACCCAGTATGAATACGAAATTCGGGGCATTCTCCGATTGCGCCCATGAAAATGATACAATCAGTATGTAGATTGCTAAGCAACTCACGCATAGCTTTCGCTTGTAGCCATTTTTTTCGAATACGTCCATAATCATGATTTCATTTACCTCGAAGAATATCAATTGCCTCGCGTCCTTGTAAATCGTCGCCAACCGCGCTCGTCATCGAGACTCGAGCCCCAAGCGCAGCAGCATGGCACGCAAAGTTGGCAGGCGCTCCGCCGAAACGCGCTCCGTCCGGAAAGAGATCCCAAAGAACCTCGCCTAAGGAAATGACTACAGGGTGACCCATATACAGCCAGGCTCGGCGAAATAGAAACTAAGATATAAATTGGGACAGCGTGATTTCATAAAATCAGGGATACGCGACATTTGAACGTTTCCATACCATAGGCCTCCGATCCCAAAGGCAATTGACAAGCATCGGAATTGGTAAATATCTGTAATTACAATATTTCGGATTGATGGCGAGTCGAGACGCCTCGCACCACCTTCCTCGAATCTAACAAGATTGATCAAGGTTCTCGAGCTCCTTGCCCGACTAAACCTTTTTCTCGCAACGCGAGAACCCATTGGACCGGCGAAGCCGGGACACAAGACCGGAACGGTCGTTGATAAAACCACCTCAATCGAATCCCTATTTAACAAACCTAACGCGGCCAAAATATTGAGGAGCGTGAAAGCTAAACTTTCTCGGATCTCCCGGAGACCATTGGCTTGCCTGCTTATTCGTTTTCCCTCCCAAGCGATTGAAATTCATCCGCCACTCATCCCCATCTAGCGGAGGCGTATTTACAGCAACCTCACCGAACGACGAAAATGGGATTGCCGCTTCCAAAATCCAACGTCGATCGCGATCCGTATCGTCATTCAGCGTACCATCAACCGTTGTCGCAATTTTCACTTCTGGATCCCAATCCGACTTGGTCCCAGGGCCTTCCGGATGTAAATGCTCGAGCGAAGCTCCAAGGACGTTCATCTCGACATTGAAGTACTTCTTCAATTGAGCCGGATTAGGCGACGTAAACACTTCGACGCAATCATCATCATACACCGGACTATCTCGTTCCGTATGGACTCCGGATATATAGGCATCTTCGCAAACGAAACTCACGTAAAGGTATTCATCATCCCACAACAATCGAGCCCGCGTCTGTTCCTTTTCTCCAGCCTCCCACCAAGGAAACTCAAATGCGCCAACATCCACTGCAGCTTCCCAAGCAGCTTCGTCCAATCGACCATCGATAGTCATATCAGAACCAATGAACTGGATTTGATATTCGTTCAATCCAGACTCCAAAGAATCCGCATTATCAGTCATGGATATCCAAAAATACACGACAACAACAAGCAGAAGCAGCAAAAAGCGAAGTTTGGTAGACATTAATAATTAGGGGTTAGGTCTCGGGGCAAGAAACCAATCCCGTCAACGATACCGACTAAGCCCTTTTCGTCAACCTAACTGTGACTGCCCAAAATCCACGCCGCCTTGCGTCGTAGCTACATCGAGTTCAGCTCGAAGAGCTAGGCCAGCCACTCGGTGTGGGATCTGCAATAGTTCCCTCAACATGAACTTAGAGAACGCCCATAGCAGGGGCGTCGTTATCGACTGGGCACAGCCTTGGCGAAGACCATTGCGGGGACCGCAGAAGCACCTAAAACTCCTCAAACGCGGTCTCCGCAAGCAGAGCCCCTACACCTAGTGAAACGCAAACAACATAAACCACATACACATCAAATCATCTTCAGAATCACCTTTGTCAGATCTTAGTGCTTCTTCGCGCCTCTTTGTGGCCAATCTCTCTCCTTGCCTATCCTCAGCTCTACATACTCGCTCAACGCACGGCTAAGCCCATACCGGAAAGCCCAACCTCGACAGAGCCCACAAATTTCGCCAATATCCAAAAATGAAGACCCCACCCCCACGCATACTCACGGTTCTCGGAACTGTTTTCCTTCTCGCATTCAACTGGAGTTGCTCTCAGAAGACGGCGTCAGACGCTGATCTCTCCGTCTTTGATGGCCACTCCCTAGCCGGATGGGATATCCAAGAAGCGGAACGAAAATGGTGGCACCTTAGAGACGGAGCCATCGAAGGCGGATCCCTAGAGGAGAAGGTACCGCACAACACCTTCATAACCCTTCCCGGTACTTATCAAAACTTTGAGCTCAATCTAAAACTCCGCTTAATTAACAGCGACGAAGAGGGATTTAAGAACTCGGGAGTTCAAATCCGCAGCCAGCGCCTACCCAATCACCACGAAATGATCGGTTACCAAGTCGACGCTGGAGGCGGTTGGTGGGGTAAACTCTACGACGAGTCTCGCCGCCGCATGGTGATCTCCGAACCGATAAATGAAGCTGCCGTTAATCAAGCAGTACACGAATGGGATGAATGGAACGACTATCGTATACTCTGCGAAGGAACACGTATTCGAAGCTGGATAAATGGCGTGGCGACGATCGACTACACTGAAGCGGATCCGACTATACCGATTGAAGGATTAGTCGGAATGCAAGCCCACGGCGGTGGAAAATTCGTGGTGCAATTCAAAGATATTTCCATGCGAGAACTACCGCCCACTGAAGGTGCAACGACCTGGGAAGGCATAGAACTAAAAGCTTGGCCCAAAAAGAAAAAATAGACTCGGTATCCTTGCCCACGAAT
>JAPKDW010000211.1 GCA_028822375.1 Opitutaceae bacterium
CATCTCATCCTAATAGGCGGGTCAGCGACCCTCCCTACAGTTTATCTGCTCGAAGTAATTGGACTTGTTTAATATCCTCCTACACGAAAAGTTCTTTGATGGGGCCAGTACTGTCACCGTGCGATTCGGCTTTTATTCCACTTCCTTGCAGGAGGCTGAGCCATAGATTGCAAAGCGGAGTTTTGCTGCCTTCCATCACGAGGTGGCGACCGTGCTTCACGCCCGCTCCGCCGCCGGTGATGATCGTTGGGCAGTTCTTTAGGTAATGGATCGATTCAATATTGCTGCCGTAGCTGAGGGATACGTTGTCGAAGAGGCTGCTGCCATCGGGCTCTTTAGTCGCTTTGAGCTTGTCGATAAGGTAGGCGAGTAACTCGGTTTGCTTCTCGTCTCGCATTTCGGCTACGCTTCGTCTCGCTCCGTTTGTATAGTGGCTCATGTTGTGGCCTGTTATGGTCGCTCCAAGGCTTCTGATAAACGTATCCACGGGTTGGCGATAGGTCATGACTCGGGTAGCGTCGATTTGCATGGCGGCGACCATGATGTCGTACATGAGTTTAACCTCTTCATAGCCGACGATGTTACCTTCGGGTTCTTCCAAGTCGCTTGGTTGGCGCTTGGGGACATCGAGCCATTGCTCTTCTTTAGAAAGGCGCACTTCGATTTCGCGAACGGACTGGAAGTATTCGTCAAGCTTGTCCGTGTCATTCGAACTGAGTCCCCGATTCATCGTCTTGGCATTTTCCAATACGGTGTCGAGAACGCTGCGACGTTGTTGGAGCATGGCCTGACGCTGAGCGAGGGGCGTCTTGTCGTCTGCAAATAGCTTGTGATAGGCAGTAACGGGATTGTTGAGCCCTGCCATCGGTTTGCCTTGCCGGTTCCACGCAAGCGAAAGTCCGGGACCATGACCCGAGTTTTCGGCTTTTTCGCAACCGAGCTGGAGGGATGTGAATCGCGTTTCTTTTCCTAGGACTTCGGCGGCAACTTGGTCGGCGGAAACTGTGTTGGAGAAACTCTGGCCCGGTTCGGAATAGCGATTAGCCCCGGTTAGATAGAAAGTACTGCCCCAGTGAGCTTCATCCGAGAATTGATTGGTCAATTTTTGAATGACGGTGATGTCCTTTTGGTGACGCATTAGGCCCTTTAGTCCGACTGGAAGCGTGTAGTTAGATCCAGTTGTATTGATATCCGGATACCAAGATTCCTTGGTCGGTCCCCAGCCGAAACTGAGAAACATCATTCGTTTTGGCGGCGTCGCCGTGGCCGAAGCGGCCGCGTACTGAAATTGTTTCGCTCCGAACGATTCGAGAAAGGGTAGAGCGATGAGAGCAGAACTGCTTCGCAGGAATGCGCGACGGGTTGGGTGTGACGGAGAGATTGAGGGACGGGGGGATGGAGAGATGGGGAGATTGTTCATGGTTAGTTTAGTTTCCAGTTGTCCGGTTGTTTTATCATGTTTACGAGCATGCCTATAATGTCGTCGTAGTCCGAATATAATTTTCTAGCGGTCTCTTTGTTGAGATAGTCGCATTCGACTGCGAATTGGATCCAGGTTTGAGTTTCGCAGGCTTCTGCTTCGGAATCCGAGAGCTTTGCCACGAAAGCTGCAGGGTATCGCCGCTTTCTCCAAGCTTCCGCAAGGTTTGCGCAGACGGATCTAGATGATCGTCTACATTGATCTGTTAAAGAATAACGCTCTTCTGTAGGGAAGCTTTTGCTAAGATCAAAAAGATGCATGGCGGCTGCGAAAGACCGCTGATATACGTCTAAGTCAGTGTGTTTGCGAATTGTTGCTTTTCGAGTAGTCATCCTACTCTCACTATCTCTCTGTCTCTCCATCGCTCAATCTTATTTCTCCTTGAATTGTTGGGATTGAACGAGGGCGTGGATGAATGCGCTGGAGTCGTATCTCCGTTTTTGCGCATTTTTTAGGATCTCTTCGGCTAGGTCGTAGTCAGTAAACCCATACGGGCGGCCAAGACCGTATTCGATAAGGGCTTCGGTGAAACCTCGGGCGAAATCGGTTTCATGCTCGGCGATTCGATCGCGTAATTCGAAGTAGTTGGAAAACGGGGTTTTATCAGGGAGAGTTCCGCTTGGGTCTATCGGGTGGAACTTTACTTTTTGCTTCACATTTTTCGTATCGGTTTCGACGCGTTCTTCGTCACGCCATTTTCCGACTGCGTTGAAATTCTGAAGACCGTAACCTATGGGATCGATTTTGCGATGGCATTGGGCGCATTGCGGCTCTTCCATATGGGCGATCTGGAGATCGCGGGCGGGAAGTAGGTCATCGGCGAAGCGGCTAAGCTGAGGCACGTTTGCTGGGGCTGGTGGTGGGGGATCGTTGAGGAGCTTTCGCATGACCCAAGCGCCGCGTTCGACTGGCGAGGAACGTTCACCGTCGGAACCCATGGCCATTACGGCTGCGGATCCGAGCAATCCGCCTCGTGGAGATTCCTGCGAGACTTTCACCTTGCGATATTGGTGACCCTCGACGCCTTCTATGCCGTAGAAGTCGGCGAGAAGATCATTGATGACTACGAAGTCGGATTTGAGCAACTTGCCTATTGGAAGTTTTTCTTGAATGAGTGTATTGACGGTGTGGAATACTTCATCGCGAGCGGCCATTTTTATGCTGTCGTCGAATTGGGGATACAATTCGTAGTTGAATTGGAAAAAATCGAGCCGGTCCATCGTTAACCATTGGTCGGTGAATCCGCTGATGAATTCCCAAGCTTTGGGGTGGGCTAGCATGCGTTCGGTTTGGAGTCGCAAGCCGTCGGGTTTGCTGAGGTCGCCGCAGCGAGCAGCCTCGTAAAGGGCGTCGTCGGGAGGTCCGCTCCAGAGGAAGTAGGAAAGTCGAACGGCGAGTTCGAGATCGCTTAGTTCGCGTTTCTCTTCGTTCTGTCCGGGCTCTTTGAGAAAGAGAAAGGCTGGTGATGCGAGCACGACAGAGAGCGGTTCTTTAAGGGCGTCTTCAAAGGAGTCGCCTTCGGCTATGCGGTTGCGATAGAGGGCGGTCAGCTTTTTGACGAAGTTCGGTTTGGGGTCTTGAATGCGGAAAGCTCGTTGGGCGAACCGTTCGATTATTTGGGAGGCGTAGGCGTCGCTTGGTTTGGCATCGGGTCCTTTGAAGAAAACATTGTCGTAATAGGGCGATGGCCATTGCTCCACGAGTGGTCCCTCCCATTCCACCCAGTCGATCCAGAGGGCGGGTTTTGTAGTAGCATCGCCGTTTTTCTTTGCGGTTTTGAGAGCGAATCGGGCGGCGTTGCGGCTGTTGGGTTGCCGTTCTCGCAATCCGATTTCTCGACTTTTGGAGGAAGTGATTTCAATTGGGATTTCTACAATTTGCGGGTTATCGAGTGTACCCGTGATGCGTCGGGTGCCTATGACGTCCAGCTCGCCTTGGAGATTTACTTTCTCAACCGTTCCGTATTCGAGGAATTTTCTATGCGATGGAGCATCTTCGAAAGCGGCAACTCGAGCACGCAGACGATAGCGTCCGGGAGCGGCTTTGGGAGGGAGAGTCGTTCGATCCACGTAGGCTCCTGGCGTAGCGACGTAAAACACGACGCCTGTCTGGGAATTTGGATGGTCGAGGAACCATCTGTAAGCAGGCCCTTGGTTATTGAATTGGCCCTCTTCGAATCCCACTCTGGCTGAATCGATAAAACCGAAATCCGTGGGATCTTGCGTTTCGTCTTCGCGCCACTCGGCTGCGCGTTCATTGGCTTCGAAAAGGCGCTTGTAGCGAGTTTCGGCTAGTTTCCGGGCATCGACTTCAGATTCACGTTTTTCGTGGAAGACTTTCGGTTTTTGGGCGACGAGCGATTCGTCCAAGACGCGGCGAGCTATTGTGAGGTACTGCTCTAATTGGTCGCTGGAAAAGAAGAGCGAGGATCCGACTGTGTCAAATCCGCCCGAGGAACCGTCGTTGGGCAATTCGTCGGCACTCACCTTTACGCCGAGCAAGTCTTCGAGCGTGTTTTCGTATTCGCGGCGGTTGAGGCGCCGCATGGTGATGACTCCGCCAGAGTCGCTGAGGATCTTTCGAGCAGTGACTAGTTTGTGAGAGAGATCGTCGAGGAAGGCGGTTTTCTCGACGCGACCGGGTTGCGGTTCGTCCTCGGGGGGCATTTCGCCGGAGTTCAGGGCATTGAGCACCTTTTGCCATTTCTCCGCAGCCTCGAGGGTGTTTAGATTGAAAGAGAGCTCTTCCAGATTCATTTCACCTTCTTCGCTTATCGAATCATGGCAATCCAGGCAGCTTTCGTTCAGGAAATCGAAATGGATTTCGGGCATGATCGCCTCGGGCGCATCGGCGGGGAACACAAAAGGCGTTAGCAAAAACGGGGGGAGTGTTAACAATGCGCGTAAGCCGTTCATGTGGATGCAGTGTTTGAATTTCGGGCTAATTTGCAGGGAACAGCTTTTTGTAAGCAGCCATTCGTTTCGGATCGTTCGATTCGATCTGCTTCTTCAGGCGAGCTAATGCCTTCGATGAACATTCCAAATGTCTGCCAGGACGGCTTTCCTGCCCCGAAGCTGGCGCTGGAGCAGAGCAAAGATAAACAGAGTAGAGAGAATACGAGAGGGTATGATTTCACGGATCGATGGGTGATTTGCGGCGTTAGTTTCTTTCTTATAGACAAGAGTTCTCTCCGACGAGCGCAAATTAGTTCGAGCTTTGCTTTTTTCTAAACTGTCTAAGCTTTTCGCGGTGGGTTTTTAATACTGTTACGGCAAATTCGAGGCTGTGCAATATGACTGTTGATCATTCCGTCTGAATCCGTGAGCATATCTGATATGTCGGCTTACATAGTCATTCGAGTGGATATTCGCGATCGGGAAGCCTATGGGGAGTACATGCTTCACACGCCTCGAGTCCTCAACCAGTATGGAGGACGATTTATCGTCCGTGGTGGTGAGGCCGAGTCATTGGAAGGCGACGAGGAGACTTTGAGAATTGTAATCGTCGAGTTTCCTTCGATGGCCGATGCGAAGCGGTTTTATCGATCAGAGGAATATCAAGCAGTGAAGCAGCTCCGCGAAGGAGCAGGCTCGGCTCAGTTTGTCGCAGTGGATGGATATCCCATCGAGGATTGGGACAATGCGCTTGAAATAAGCGAAGGATTGAATTTATGAAATTGAAAATACTAGTAATTATATCATTTGCGTTCGTTTATTCGATACAAGTATTTGGTGAAAGCGGATCGCAGTCGGCGCTGCCGAAGAAGAAAAACTTTCATCTGTTTTTACTAGCTGGCCAATCGAATATGGCAGGTCGTGGAATTGTCGAAGAAGAGGATTTGGTAGCTCACCCACGGGTGTTCGCTCTCGATAAAGAGGGGAATTGGAAACCTGCTGTGGCCCCGATGCATTTCGATAAGTCGGTTGCTGGGGTAGGGCTTGGAAAATCGTTTGCAGTCGCATTGGCGGAGGAAGATGAGAGCATTTCTATTGGATTGATTCCTGTGGCCCATGGTGGATCGCCGATTTCTTCGTGGGAAGTCGGAGGGTATCACGATCAGACAAAGGGGCATCCGTATGATGATGCGATCGAGCGGGCTCGGGGCGCCATGAAAGAGGGCGTTTTGAAGGGGTTTCTTTGGCATCAAGGCGAGTCCGATAGTCGGCCGGAAAGAGCGGAAGCGTACCAGGCGAATCTAGAAGACCTAATCAAGCGATTTCGAAAAGATCTGAAAGCTCGCAAGGTTCCGTTTGTCATTGGACAGCTGGGTCGGTTCCCGGAAAAACCTTGGGACGATTCGCGGGAGCTAGTCGATACCGCGCAGAAGCAGGTTGCTAGTGAATCGCCTTTAGTCGGATTTGTTTCATCAGATGGTTTGACCTGCAAAAGCGACAATATTCATTTTAACACGGAATCGCTTAGAGAATTGGGACGGCGATTTGCAAAAACGTATCTCGAGATCGCAAAATAATTTTTTTGGATAGTATGGGAAATAACGATACAGATCGTTTACCTAGAATTTTGGCTATTGGGGCTCACCCGGATGATTGCGACATAAAGGCTGGCGGGTGCGCTATTCTATGGGCGCAAACGGGTTGCGAAGTGCGCTTCGTTTCGACGACGAATGGCGATGCGGGTCACCATGAAATGTCGGGCAAGGAATTGGCCGATCGACGCAAGGCGGAAGCTGAGGCCGTTGGACGCATAGCGGGAATAGAGTACCAGGTATTGGATAATTCGGATGGGCAGTTGGTTCCTGGCTTGGAGCAACGTTGGGAAATGCTTCGGCTGATTCGCGAATTTCGTCCTGATCTTATTTTGACGCATCGTCCCAATGATTATCATCCGGATCACCGTTATACGTCTCAGCTTGTCCAGGATTGTTCGTATTTGGTAAGTGTTCCGAATCTCTGTTCAGATACGTCGTGTTTGGAAAAAGCTCCCGTAATGGCCTACTTCTGGGATGAGTTTAAGAAGCCGTATCCGTTTAAGCCGGATGTAGTCGTGGATATCGATTCAGTGGTGGATACGAAGCTTCAGATGCTGGATTGTCACGTTTCGCAGTTCTATGAATGGCTGCCTTGGATTGATCGACATGGTATCCAAATACCTGATGACCCGAGCAAGCGATTGCAAGCGGTAGCTGATTTCGTGCATGTGGTTACTCGGCCCGATGATGAGGCCCGTGACTTCCTGAAACGCTACTACGGCGATGCTCGAGGGTGTGGAGTGATTAACGCGGAGTCCTTCGAGGCTTGCGAATACGGCGCTCCGTTAAACGGAGAAGCGATCAGGTGGTTGTTCCCGTTTTTAGGGAAGTGAGTTGTAGGAGTGGATTTATCCCACGCGAGTCCCTCGCGTAGCTACAATATGGTAGCGGCCGATCTCCAAGCGGCCATAGTGGGAGGATTTTATTGATATGGCCGCTCGGGGATCGGCCGCTACCTTAGATTGTTCTATGATGAATGAATCGCTTTACCCGAAATTGATAATCCGTCGCGCGTTTTTGTAGAATAGCTTCGCTTGGATTTTCGAGCTGGGGGCGAATTGCTTCAAGTTGGTGATTTGTTGAGAGCCGGAGCATTTTTCTCCAATTCCCACCGCATCCGAGCAATCGGTCCCGAGGCATAGCTTGTCTTGATGCCTCTCGATGAATGCCGCCGCATGTTCAGGGTCCCGGGTAAGGGCGTTTTTACCGGAACCGGCGGAAAGATCGGCGTACATGTTGGGATAGTCCGATAGATAGCGATCGGTTAAGCCGCCTGGAGTGACTTTGCCTTCTGGATACATTACGGATTGATCGTGATTAGCATCGATGTTTCCCCACCACGTTTGAGCATGCCCTATAAAATTTACTTTCGGAAATCGCTCGAGGATTTTGTGGAAACGTTCGAATCCTAGATTGTACATTTCGTGTTGAAAGTGGATCAGAACGGGAACCGCGTATTCGTTGGCTAGCTCGAATATGCGAATCATTGGATCGGAATCACACGGCATGTTGAACTTAAGTTCGCCGATTCCGACAGCCCCTTTTTTTAGCCATCCTTCCATTGTGGATACCGCGTCTTCCTTGTCGGGAACTTCGTTGCAGAAGTAGACGAATTTTCCAGGGTGTTTTTCTGCGTAGGTGGCGGCAGCTGCGGTGACGGATACACCAGCGGCTAAACCGTTGGATTTCCCCAAGTGAGTAGAGAACATCGTTAGCTGCGAAGCTGCTGGCAAGAGAACGCTTCGCGTGATGCCCATCGTTTCTTGGTGCTTTAGGAAATCTTCGTCAGTCCGTCCCGAGTAACTGAGATGCTGGTGTATGTCGATTACTTCGTTTCTACGTCCGCAGGAGGTCGCAAGTCCGGCGATCCCGCAGGCTGCTGTAATAGTGAACTGTCTTCTATTCATGAGAGGTGGGTTAATGTGTGTTTTTTCG
>JAPKDW010000022.1 GCA_028822375.1 Opitutaceae bacterium
GCGTTGCATCGAATTAAGCCACATGCTCCACCGCTTGTGCAGGCCCCCGTCAATTCCTTTGAGTTTTAGCCTTGCGGCCGTAGTCCTCAGGCGGTACACTTATCGCGTTAGCTTGAACGCTCAAGGGGTCGATTCCTCGAACATCTAGTGTACAACGTTTACGGCATGGACTACAGGGGTATCTAATCCCTTTCGCTCCCCATGCTTTCGTGCCTGAGCGTCAGTAATCGTCCAGATAGCTGCCTTCGCCATTGGTATTCCTCCAGATATCTACGCATTTCACTGCTACACCTGGAATTCTGCTATCCTCTCCGATACTCTAGCCGAGTAGTTTCGTAGGCAATTTTACAGTTAAGCTGCAAGATTTCACCTCCGACACACTCGGCCGCCTGCGCACCCTTTACGCCCAGTAAATCCGAATAACGCTTGAGGTCTCTGTATTACCGCGGCTGCTGGCACAGAGTTAGCCACCTCTTCCTCTCCAAGTTACATCAGGCAACCGGTTATTAACCGATTACGGTTTATCCTTGGTGACAGGGGTTTACAATCCGAAGACCTTCATCCCCCACGCGGCGTTGCTCCATCAGGCTTTCGCCCATTGTGAAAGATTCGAAACTGCTGCCACCCGTAGGTGTCTGGACCGTGTCTCAGTTCCAGTGTGGCTGATCATCCTCTCAGACCAGCTACCCGTCTAAGCCTTGGTGAGCCATTACCTCACCAACAAGCTGATAGGCCGCAAAGCCCTCCTTATACGCCAGGCCCGAAGGTCCCCGGCTTTAGTGTCCCAATCATGAGATTGGGAACCACATGCGGTATTAATCCTTCTTTCGAAGGGCTATCCCCCATATAAGGGTAGGTTCTTTACGTGTTACGCACCCGTTCGCCACTTTCACGTTCAAATAGCAAGCTACTTGAACGCTCTCGTTCGACTTGCATGTCTGAACCACGCCGCCAGCGTTCATTCTGAGCCAGGATCAAACTCTCCGAAAAAAAGAGAGTTCAGAAATCCGTGGATTCTTGAACTACGCTGACAAACAAGTTATTGTTTATCAGATACTTAAATAATTGATTGGGGTTACAATCAATCGTACAAAATAAATTTCAAAGAACGTCAAATTCCATTTGGGAAAGAGTCCATCAATTACAAATCAGAATTTGCTCGTCAAGAGTTTTAATTAAATATCTTGATTTACAAATTAAAGCGTTAGCTTCGTTGACCTGAAAAGAACGAGAAGCACGGAAACTGTTTAAATTGAACTTGAAATCAAGTCTTTTTTAAAAAAGTTTTCGTAATCGAATTTTTCGTATTAAGGCCGGCTGTTAAGCCGTCTTGAAAAGAACGGAGGGTCGGAAGCTGCCACATCGAAAACCGAAAGCAAGTGTTTTTTTCAAAACCTTTCGATTGTCAGAAAACAACCTCAAATTCCTATAGCCGGGCCTCTGGAAAAGAACGAAGAAGCACGGAAAATGCCTAAACGATTCAGGCTATCAAGATCTAATTGAAAAAAAGCGTATGAATTTGGAATTCTAAATAGACGGATCCTCAGGACATCACAACAGACGTTCGTATAGGTAATCGAACAAACACACAAAGCCCCCCTACCGACACCTGACGGCCTAATTGCACCAAACTCCTAAATCGAGACGAAACTCCCAACAGAAATCGCCTACAAAACCGACCTCTTGTCGTCAAAATTGAGGTTTCAGCGAACCAAAACCTCCGTAACTGCCCTCTTCTCAATCATTTGATTACCCTAGAACGACCAAGACACTCTCTACTATGTAATAGAAGGTTTTGGGTCCGTTCTGAAAATTCGACCAATGCCAAGGAATCAAAAGAGACCCCCTAAGATGGAGCGGACTAGGACGCCACGCCTGAAAAACGGGCAAAAAACGCGATTAACCCATTCTCCAGTATGATCGATTTTACTTCGCGACAGTCTGCTTTCAAACGATTCCAGCGCATGCGAGTGAAAAACTCTCATAAACGATGTCATTCCGCGCTCGCCAATTCCCCATAATTCAACAATTTCGCAACAATCGCGTTGAATTTGGACTTTGCAGCAACCGCAATCCCCCTGACGAAACGTTCTCTCTAAACATTACAACCTAAACTCCCTCAGAGCTTTGGATATAAAGGAAATCAAACAAATCGTCGACCTCATGAAAAAATCCGACCTGTCGGAATTTGCAGTCGAAGAAGAGAATTTCAAATTGAAGATCAAGCGCGAAACCGGCAAAGAAGCCCAATCGCAAATCCTCAATTACGCGCCGCCAGTGCAAGCCGCACCGGCTGCCGCACCAGTCATTCTGGCTTCATCGCTCGAATCGACTGCAAAGGAAGATGACGCTGGAACCTTCATCACCTCCCCAATGGTAGGAACGTTCTACGGTTCTCCCTCTCCGGAGAATCCTGCATACGCGAAAAACGGAGACAAGGTATCAACGGATACCATCGTATGTATCATAGAAGCCATGAAAATCATGAATGAGATTCAGGCTGAGCAAAGCGGAACCATAGCCGAAATTCTCGTGGAAGACGGTCAACCCGTCGAGTATGGTCAACGCCTGTTTCGCCTAAGTTAATTCCATTTTCTTGAGGTCTTAATTTCATACAAAAACTGGCAGCCGAAACAATCTGGCTGCCAAGCCATAAATCGACTCTTCCTCATGCAGAAAATACTAATCGCCAACAGAGGCGAAATCGCCCTGCGAATTGTTCGGGCATGCCGCGAACTGGGCATCAAGACACTCGCTGTGTATTCAGAAGCCGATGTCGAATCGCTTCACGTTCAACTTGCGGACGAAGCCATTTGCATAGGTGGCCCGCAAAGTTCCGAGAGCTATCTACGAGCCGATCGAATTATCAGCGCCGCAGAAATCGCAGATGTAGACGCGATCCACCCGGGTTACGGATTTCTTTCCGAAAACGCGGATTTCGCTGAGCAATGCGAATCGTGCAATATTAAGTTCATCGGCCCTTCCTCGGCCGCAATTCGGAAAATGGGCGACAAGGCAGTCGCAAAGAGAACCGTCCGAAAAGCCGGGGTCCCTGTCGTTGAAGGAAGCAAAGGTACGATTCCCACCGAAGACAAAGCCGTCAAAATCGCTTCTGGCATTGGCTATCCCGTCATTATCAAAGCCGTCGCAGGAGGCGGTGGCCGAGGAATGCGTGTCGCTCACAACGACGTATCGCTTCGTAAAGAGTTCCACGTCGCTCGGAACGAAGCCGAAAAGTCTTTTGGCAACGGTGAAGTCTACATCGAAAAATACATCGAGAATCCGCGCCACATCGAATTCCAGATCCTCGCCGACCAACAAGGCAACGTCGTCCATCTCGGAGAACGCGATTGTTCCGTCCAACGACGCCACCAGAAACTCATCGAAGAAGCGCCCTCTCCGTTCTTGAACGAGGAATTGCGCCAAAAAATGGGCGAAGCAGCCGTCAACGCTACTGCTGCCGCCAACTACGAAGGGGCCGGAACCATCGAGTTCCTCGTCGATAAGAACGGCGATTTCTTCTTCTTAGAAATGAATACTCGCATTCAGGTCGAGCATCCAGTTACGGAAGAAGCTACCGGCATCGATCTCATCAAACAGCAAATTCTAATTGCTTGCGGCAAACCACTGAGCTTCCGCCAAGACGAGGTCAAGCTGAACTACCATGCGATCGAATGCCGCATTAATGCCGAAGATCCGGCCCGAAACTTCATGCCTAGTCCCGGTTGCATAGACCTCTACTACGCTCCCGGCGGCCACGGCGTACGAGTCGATTCGCACGCTTACGGCGGATACATCATCCCGCCCTATTACGATAGTATGATCGGCAAACTTATTACCTACGGACGTACGCGCGAAGTCGCGATTGCGCGCATGTATCGCGCCTTAAGCGAATACATCATCAGAGGAGTCAAAACCACAATCCCTCTCCAGAAAGCGATTATCAGCGATCCCAAATTCCAATCGGGCGAAGTAACCACCGGGTTCATGGAAGAATTCATGGAGCGCAAACACAACTTCGAGTAGCCATACGCCCAAAAAAATAGGTCATGGAAATGTTTTTTCAATAAATCGGCTCTTCGCTTGAAACAAATTGGCTCTCGAGCGATTCTAAAGCTTAGCAATTCACACATTTAAACGTACAATTCTCAACAAATTCAGCTATGGACTCTCAGGAAAGCACCATCGAAACAGGAGACGACCAAGAAGGCTCTCTCGGACAAATCAAAGTCAATCACACGGTTGTATCTACAATCGTTAAAATGGCCGCAATCAACGTCTCCGGAGTATTGGCGATTGGAGGCAACTTCGTTGAAAACTTCATCGCTCAAATTTCCAGCAAAGAATCCGACAAAGGCGTACGCGTTTCCGAAGACGAGGCGGGCAACTACCAGATCGAGATTCGCGTCCTTATGGAATACGGAGTCGAACTTGCCAAAACTGCCGAAACACTCCAGATGATCGTCGCCAAACAGGTCACGAACATGACCGGAAAACCGGTTGCCAACGTCGACGTCATAATCGAAGGCGTAAAAATGGCCGACGACATCGGAAACGAAGACCCCGAAAACCCCGAATAGCGAATGGAAACCTAAGTGGACATGCCCGAATTAGTCCAACAAGCCAGCGAGCTTCTAGATGAGTTTCACCCTTATACGATTGTCGGCATCTTTGCCGTGTTCGTGCTCATTATCATTGGACTCGGACGCTTAGTGAATAAGCCCCCATCGCGACTAACCGCATTCTCTAGCGAAACCGGATCGGTACTGGTATCTAGGAAAGCCCTCCAAGAACTCATTCGGCAAGCTTGTCTAAGAGACGATTTCGTTGAAGCAGCTCGACCTGCCGTTAAGATAAACGGCTCGAGAATCAATACAAGCGTCGACCTTCGACTAACCTCGCCCACCAACCTCAAGAAGACCACCGAACGCCTGCAAATGCGCATTTCCGAGCTTCTCCAAAAGTCGCTCAACTTCGACCAGATTGGAAATATCGAAATCATGGTCACCAGTTTCGGCAAAAGCGACGTCGACGATATTCCAATCGCCGATCCCGCCAGCTCGACTCTCCAAAGCAAGGACCCAACCCCCCCGAGCGTTAAAGAGTAATTACACAATTCTCTAAGAGGCTGTTAAATAAGTCATTGTAGGAGCGGTCCCGCTAAGCGTGGACCGCGATTTTTCATTTTCATGGTAGAGGCACGCATCGTCGCGGGGCAAACCCGCCTCCTACAATGAGGCAGTGGAGCAATCTTCGACGATCAAAATTCGACTAAACCCCAAAACGCTCAGCCCACAGCAAGGCTACCGCACCTTCTCCAGTCTCACGCTGGCCCATTCATCAAGGGTGTCGATTTGCAGGTTCGTCCAACAATCCGCTTTACGGAAATGATCAGCGACTTCCTCAACCTCCGTCCCGAGAATCCCACTTAAAATCAACCAACCTCCCGGTGCCATCGAATCAATCAAAAGCTCGGAATTCTGCACGAGAATGTTCGCCAATATATTTGCCAGTAAACAATCCGAACCCTCCGCGCTCAATCCCTTTTCGAGTCCGCCTACCGAAAAACGAATTTCCGAAACCCCATTGATCTCGGCATTCTCCTCGGCAATTCGGACCGCATCTCCGTCAATATCGAATCCCTGGATTTGCTCGAATCCGAGCTTCGCGGCCGAGATCGCCAAAATCCCCGAACCGCATCCCGCATCGGCAAGCCGAGCTGCCTTCGTATCGCGACCGCTTTCTTTGAACGCTATCAATTGCTCCACGCACAATCGCGTCGTACCATGATTACCCGTTCCAAACGCCATCCCCGGATCCAACCATACCGCCTCGTGTCCCACCGGAAGCTCGTATTCATCTTTTAGCCACAATGGAGCCCAGTGTAATTCGCCGATCGCCCAAGGCTTAAAATGCTCCTTATAGCTCTCCTTCCAATCTTTGTCTTCCAACTCGGCGATTTTCAATTCCTCGGCAATCTGAATCAAACCTTGAAACTCAGCCTTTCCCGCTATCGCCTCCGCCTCCGTATTGTAAACGCCCTGAGCCCAAAAACCTTTGTTATCGAAATTTTCATACAAATTCCAATGCTCCATTCCTTCCGATTCGAAAATCAGGTTTTCAACAATCTCGAATTCCTCCCGAGTCAATTTTGCTTTTAATTCGAACATTCTCCCCAGTAAGACGCAAGAATGTGGGATTAAGAAGGAGAAAAAACAGCCTTATGCATAAACGCCGAATTCCAGCATTATGGGCTGCACCAATTCTTCGAAATCCGTATAGTCAAGCTGGATCAATTCCACATGATTACCGGCATTGAACGCGATTTGTTCGTCCAAAGCCAATTCGGAATCCACGTACACTTTCATTCCAAATAGATTCCCAAATGGAGGCATCGCTCCCACTTCGCATTCATTGAAAAAACGTTCGAATTCCTTTTCATATGCAAGCTCTACCAAAGTCGCCCCCACTATCGCCGCAAACTGTTCCAGGTCGATTATCTCCGACGCTGGCAGTACCGCCATTGCGAACTCGCCGTCAATTTTGACGATCACCGTTTTCGCGATCTCATGACCCGTGATATGGGAACGAGCGGCAACCTCCTGCGCGGTAATCGCCCGCGCATGCGGGATCAAACGATACTCCACGTCATTCCTGACTAGATAATCCTTGAGTTTTGCAATTGGCATGGTCGGTCTTTCTGAAGAAAACGAAGGCCGCCAAAAGGCGACCCATTGAGTCCGAGGCATCGCCATGGACACGAGGTAATCTCCATCTATAAAAACCATCCGCTAAAAGTCGAGCAACGAACGTCGTGGGTCCACAAAAAGTAACCCCGAAGCAAACGGGGCATTACTGTAGGTAGGGAGGACCGGCCCGGTCCTCTTAACAACCAAAACGGAGGACCAATCGGTCCTCCCTTCCAAAATCGACTCAATCGAAGAACTTCTTCGCTTTGTCGAAAAACGTTTTACCCACTGGTTCGTCAGCATCTCCGCAGGCCAAAGCGAATTCCTCTAGCTTTTGCCGTTGGTCGCCCGTCAAAGCGGTTGGCACTTCGATTACAACGCGAACCATCTGATCCCCAAAGTAACCGCCACGCAAACTCGGCATGCCTTTCCCCTTCAAACGGAAAGTCGTGCCAGACTGCGTACCAGCCGGAATTTTCAAACTTGCCCGGCCACTCAAAGTAGGCACTTCGATCGTGCCTCCCAATGATGCCAAGGTGAATTTGATTGGAATCCGACAAAACAGATTCTCTTCCTGACGCTCGAAGATGTCGTGGTCGGCCACATGGATAACGATATACAAATCGCCCGCAGGACCGCCATGAGCGCCCGCTTCTCCATTGTTGCCCGAACGCAGTTTCGAAGCCGTATCGACCCCTGCTGGGATCTTCACCTTAATCTTAGTCGTCTCGTTCGTGCGCCCTTCGCCTCCACAGCTGGTGCAAGACTTCTCAATCATCTGACCAGAGCCGTTACAGCTCGAACAGGTTTGCCGAATCGAGAAAAACCCTTTCGAAGCAGTTACCTGCCCCTGGCCGCCACAAGTCGGACAGGTTACAACACCGCTTCCGGGCTCCGCGCCCTTGCCGCTACAACGCTTGCACTGCATCGGCTTGCGAAAAGAAATCTCTTTCTCGGTTCCCTTTGCAGCTTCCTCGAGTTCGATCTCCAAATCGTAGCGCAGATCGGAACCGCGTTGAGGACCGGCTCGGCCAGAACCTCCACGACCGCCGCCGCCGCCTCCAAAAAATTCTTCGAAGATGCTGCCACCTGCGCCACCACCTGCGCCGCCACCAAAGACTTCGCTGAATATATCAAACGGATCATGGAACGGACCGCCTGCGCCGCCACCGCCGCCTGCACCACCATTGCTAAAGGCCGCATGGCCATAGCGATCGTAAGCCGCACGCTTCTGCTCATCTTTGAGAACCTCGTAAGCTTCGGAAACTTTCTTGAATTTCTCTTCTGCCTCCTTGTTACCCGGGTTTTTGTCCGGGTGAAACTTTACCGCCATTTTGCGGTAGGCTTTTTTCAGTTCGTCTTTCGTCGCCTGGCGACTGACTCCGAGTAATTCGTAATAGTCCTCTTTCACTTTCTCAATCTCTCTTGCTTAGATAATGACGAAACGGAGTGTCCTCACTCGGTTTCTGCGCCAGCCACGATAACGGTCGCCGGGCGTACGAGACGCCCATTGAGCATAAATCCTTTTCGAATCAACTGCAAAATCGTGCCGTCTTCAACCTCTTCGCTAGGCTGCGACTGAACAGCTTCGTGATGATTGTGATCGAAAGCGTCGCCCTTGCCTGGAGTAATCTCTTCTACTCCGTTTTCCCCCAACACCGATTTGAACTGAGTCAGGACCATTTTAATCCCCTGAACGACCACCTTCGGATCCGCGTCTTGCTCCGCAGACATCAAACCAAGCCCCATATTGTCGTAAACCGGCAACACCGACTCCAGCAATCCGGAAAGCGCGTACTGGCGCAGGTCATCCTTCTCGCGAATCACGCGACGCTTGTAGGTGTCCAAAGCGGCAACCGAACGTAGATAATTCTGGTAATTCTCGTCCGCACGAGCCTTTGCCTCCTCCAATTGCTCTTCAATTGTGAGCGGCCTTTCCTCTGCAACTTCCTCCATATTAGCCGCATCCGATTCCTCGGTCGCGTCAGGAGCGTCCGCCGATTCCGGCTTCACTGATTCGGAAGCGAAATCCGCTTCTTCTGATTCGATGGTTTCTTTTTCCTCTGCGTCACTCATGGCCACACCCTAATTCACTTCTTAAAATAAATATTCTATCGGTTTGAATCCTCTGAAATCGAAAAGTTTTTGCCTAAGGTCGAGCCCCATTTACTCCTCACGCCTGCTTTTCCACATTATTAGAGGGATGCTCTCACTTCTGAGGCCCCAAGGCGCTTGGACGAATCGGGCAAATACTCTGCTCGCCGAGCGATTTCCAACAAAGGTTCAAACAGGCTAATCGCCCCAGTTCCTTCGAAACCTTCCACGTCGACCCCTAAACGGAGCGCCTTGTGACTCGGTTTGGCGCCCGAATAATCCAGGATTTCCACCGTATCGACTTTCAAGCTGCACTCGATGAAGCGAATTCCCTTTCCTAGCCCGCGTGATTCGCCGAACAAATCGCGCACGAATTGCTCCAAGTTCAAATTACCTCGCTCATCTAAAACCAAAGCCATCCGGCTAATATCGAGATTGGCCGACTCGACCACGATTTCATCCGAAATGAGCGACTTCATATCAACTCGGGCCCGAAACGAACGAATCTTCATCATCGCCCGCTCACCACCAAATGCCTCCGCATTGCCCAACGACGCATCGTCGATCCGAATCTCGAAAGCAAACGGATCGCAAGCCAGTCGCTCCGCCGTCCACGAACAACCCGTATCCCGCTCAAGCGTCATCTGAAACGCCCAAGGCAAAGCGATCATCCACAACAAAGAAAATGCGGCGGCCAGAAACAGCCCCAAGAAAAAAGCCGACCTTAACACGCCGCCACGCTTCGAGTGCAACGGACTAGTCTCTTCACTCCTTTTACTCGTTTCTTCCATTAGATAAATCTATCCGTCACGAAAAACGCCGCTGATCCGCCAGAAGCAATTTCGAACGTCGAACGCGCCTGCAACAATACCGTATCTCCCCGGACCACTGTCTCTCCGCCAATCAATACCGATCCGTCTACGACGCTTATCAATCGCGCCTCGCCCGCCGGCAAAACAAACGGCGACGAATCCCCGCTCAACGTATATTTCACCAATCGAAACTCATCGCAATCCGCCAAAACCGATTGCCCTGCTTGGGGTTGAATCGTCGATGGCTCGAAATACTCCCAATCGATGCACTGGAGCGACTGATCAACGTGCAGTTGACGTGGCTGTCCGTCCAAGCCCACGCGGCCCCAGTCATAAACCCGGTAAGTCGTGTCGGAATTCTGCTGGATCTCCAAAATGAGATTCCCCGCATCGATCGCATGAATCCGGCCACTTTCGACCAAAATCGATTCGCCGGGCGTTACCGGGAAACGATGCACGCACTCTTCCAACGAATCATCTTCCAAACGTCTCTCGAATTCCTCCCGCGTTGCTCCATTCTTCAAGCCGACAATCAGCGAAGCGTTTTCAGCGCATTCGGCGATATACCAATTCTCTGTTTTGGGCTCTCCACCCAAAGCTCCGGCCACTGAAGCTGGCGGGTGCACCTGGAGACTCAACCGATCCGCGCAATCCAACCACTTCACCAAAATCGGAAAAGGACGCTCTGGATCGTAACCTTTTCCCATAATTCCTGTCGGATCCTCGGAGATCAAATCTCTCAACGACTTTCCAACTTGGTCCCCAACCCCAACCAACGACATGGCTTCCGGCCGATCTACGATGTCCCAGCTTTCCCCAATTCGTTTTCCCTCGGGCAAATCGCGATTGAGCGCGCTGCTCAAAGCGCGACCGCCCCAAACGCGTTCTTGATAAATCGGCTTAAAGAAAATTGGTTTACTCATGAGTCCTTGCAGTTTTCCCGGAAAACACTCTTCTCATCATTTAGTTTAGATTCCCAAGAGCTTCGGATCCTTTCCAAGCCCTCGTCAGTACCTTTTTTACACATATGCTCAAGAAGCGGAGTTCCAATACAAAAAAACCATCGGATATCAAAGAGCCGAGCTTGAGGAGCCGTTGGCTCTGGGCAGGTCTGTGCGCATTGCTCGCAGCTTTATTCATCATATCGTTCGCCGATTACGTTCCCGCTCAGAACCCGAACAATTTTTCCCCCGAATCGAACAACGTACAGCCCAATGCGATCGGCCTATTCGGAATCCAGTCTTCAATCTACGGATTCTACATCCTCGGTGGAGCTGCTTGGTTAATCCCAATCCTTTTCGCATGGAGAGCCTGGCTCTTCCTCCGAAAAGTCCGTCAAGGCACTTGGACCATTTTTATTGCCATGATCTTTTGCGCTATCAGCGCAGCAGTCCTCCTAGCCATTCAAAATCTCATTTTCCTCAATTCCGAGACATACGCCACCGGCCCCGGAGGCTCTTTAGGTGAACTTCTATACGCTGGATTTTTTCGCAAATACATCGGCGACATCGGCTCCACTCTTATTCTTGGCGCGGTCTATATTGCGAGCGTCGCATTAATCGTAGCGCCCGTCTTTTCCGGCTCAATCGGCGACGTCGAAAGCGGCTTTCAAGGATGGCTGGAACGCTGGAAATCCGCTCGCGAAGAAAAACGCGAAGCCAGACACCTGGGTAAACTTGCCAAGCACGAGCATAAGGAACGCCTACGCGAACAACGCGCAGAGGCAAAACGCCTCGCTCGCGAAGAAAAGGACGCCACCAAAGCTCTCGTCGCCGAAGGACGAGCCGCCTCCAAAGGACGCAAAGCTGCACGCCAACCTGAAATCGATCCCGAGCCTGAACCCGAACACACTCCAAAAAAGCGGAAAAGCGCCACCCCAGAGCCAGAACCGGAACCTGTGGTTAGGAAAAAGCCGCCTTTGAGCGACGACCTAAAATTCGTCAATCCCGAGGAAACCAAAAAGGCTCGCGTAAAACTGCCGGAATCCCACGGCGACTACACTTTTCCAAAATTGGACGCCCTCGCTCCACAAGCGATTCCCGACCGATCAAACTCGCAAGAAGAGCACTCTGCCAACGCCGAACGTCTTCAGCAGACGCTTAAAGAATTCGGCGTCGAAGTCAAGATGGGCGAAATCCACATCGGCCCGGTCATCACGCGTTACGAAGTCTATCCCGCTCCAGGCGTACGCGTAGAAAAGATCTCAAGTCTCGACAAGAACATCGCTCTCGGCATGCGTGCCCAATCCGTACGTATTCTCGCTCCCGTTCCTGGAAAAGGTTGCGTCGGAATCGAGGTGCCCAACCAATTTCCAACCCCCGTTGGTATTCGCGAAATTCTCGAATCCGAAGACTGGGCCAATTCCAAAGCCGAAATCCCAATCGCTCTCGGCAAAGACGTTAGCGGCAAACCGATCATTTCCGATCTCACGAAAATGCCCCACTTGCTTATCGCAGGGACAACGGGCGCTGGAAAGACCGTCTGTATCAATGCGATCATTACATCGCTCCTTTTCCACTCCGGTCCCGACGTCCTCCGTTTCATCATGGTCGACCCGAAGATCGTGGAAATGAAGATTTTCAATTCGCTTCCGCATATGCTGATCCCAGTCGTCACCGACCCAAAGAGAGTGCCTGGCGCTCTCAAGTGGTTGCTGAACGAAATGGAACAGCGCTACCAAATTTTCGCCGACGTCGGAGTGCGTAACATTGCTGGCTACAACGGTCGCAAGAAACCCGCCAAAGAAAAAACCGAAGCCGAAAAAACCGAAGCCGGCCAAATGGGAATCAAGGTGCCACGGGACGAAGGTGTGCTCGGCGAGCTTCCAGGCAAACTCCCTTACATCGTCTGCATCGTGGACGAGCTCGCCGACCTTATGATGGTTGCGCCAGCCGATGTCGAAACCGGCATCGCCCGCCTCGCCCAGCTCGCTCGTGCCGCCGGTATCCATCTTGTCATTGCAACGCAGCGACCTTCGGTAAACGTCATCACCGGTGTCATCAAAGCCAACTTGCCGTGCCGTATATCGTTCCAAGTTTCTTCCAAAATCGATAGTCGCACCATCCTTGATGGCGGCGGAGCCGAACAGCTCATTGGTCGAGGAGACATGCTTTTCTCTCCTCCAGGCAGCTCAAAACTCATCCGCTCCCAAGGCGCCTTCGTCTCCGACGAAGAAATTTCCGAGATCGTCGAGTACCTCAAGGTGAACGGACCGCCAAAATTTGCCGAAGAAGTTCAAAAGCAAATCGAGTCGCCCGACGAACTTTCTCCTGGAGGGGGTGACGACGAAGGCGATGACATGCTTCCTCAAGCCATCGACGTGCTTCGCTCCACCAAGCGAGCCTCCACATCCATGCTGCAACGGCGCTTAAGAATTGGATACAACCGAGCCGCTCGCCTCATGGAATCCCTAGAAGACCGAGGAATCGTCGGCCCCGAAAACGGCTCCAGCCCCCGAGAAATCCTCGTCGACCTAGACACCGTATAACAAAGCATCCCAAGGTAGTGAATATCTACGCCCTTTGTTTGCCACCCCGGGGCAAGCCCTCGACTCCGTCGCCCGCGGATAAACCGCGGCGGGGCATCACGGCAACCAAACGCTTCGCGCTTCGGGGCTTGATGTTTCGAGCGTAGCGACACATTCATCGCAAGATATAGCTCGCCGCAAGCGGCGGGGAATGAACCCAGTTGCGATTCAAAAGGTAGCGGCCGATCTCCGAGCGGCCATTATTGTTGAAGACGCTGATCCGCTCAGCGCATACGCGTCAACTTAAGTCATATCGAATTGATATTCAGTTAATAACTGTATTGAAATTCCTTACTGGTCCCGCTCAGCGTGGACTATGCAGACTCAAGCAGAAGTTTGTTTGTCCGCTAAATACGCTAAAGGATTAGACCTAATCGAATTCGCTCCAATCAATTCGAACCTATTGTCTCGAAGAGACACCTATTTGCCTCGCAGAGGCAACAAGCGAGAAACGAGCGTTGTTCGAAATTGTGTTTTTTACAACCTTCCTCGATTCGTCGTCGAGACTCGAGGCAGGATTTGAACGGGCTGACGCTTGTGCTACGCCGCGTAGCCAAAGCAATCTTCTTTCGCACCCCTGAATCACACTCCCCCATTAAAACCCAAGGTGGAACGTGGCGTCCCGACGCGTTTAATCATTTCCCACAATAAAACCCAAGGTGGAACGTGGCGTCCCGACGCGTTTAATCATTTCCCACAATCCGCGAGTCGGGACGCCTCGCGCCACCTTATAGAATAGAGCGAGCGACATGCGCCGCACGGTCCAAGCTAACAAGGACCGCCCCCTACAATTCTCCAATTACTCGGCATTGATCTACATTCGAGTCATTCCAGCGTAACCACCTTCCCCGCTTGCCCCGTCTATCCATTAACAGTATTCCAAATCCTATGCCCCCTAAACTCTACGCCGTCGTCTTCCTATCAATCTTGGTTTTCGCCAATTCGCTCATCGCGCAATCCCGCGACGATCGCTGGCGACAAAACTCCAATCGAGCCGAGGCCCAAGGCCTCGCCGAACCGTTCAAAGGACTCACCACCAATGGCGAAGTCATCCCGGACCTTTTCCCGATCGGACAAACCGGCGTTTCCACAGAACCCGTCCGCAAAGCGGCTCTCGCCTTTCTCGATACCCTAAACTCCGCCCAGAAAGCGAAGACCACTTTCGAGGTCGACGACCCAGAATGGCGTAGCTGGATGAATCAGCATTTCTATGTCCGCAAAGGAGTCGGCTTCGACGAGATGAACCCCGTCCAGAGCAAAGCCGCCATCGGACTCCTCCGATCCTCCCTCAGCGCCAAGGGCCTAAAGCTGTCGCAGGACATCATGAACCTCAACCGCACCCTCGGCGAACTCAACAACAACGATTTCGACCAATACAACGAGCTGCTCTATTGGATCACCATCATGGGCGAACCCAGCGCCACCGAACCTTGGGGGTGGCAAATCGATGGACATCACTTGATTATCAATTACTTCGTTCTCGGCGACCAAGTCGTTATGACTCCCCTCTTCGTCGGTTCCGAACCCGTCATCGCCGAAACCGGAAAATTCAAAGGAACCGCCATCCTCCAAGAAGAGCAGAACCAAGGACTAGCCATGATCCAAGCGCTTGCACCCAAACAGCAAAAAGCGGCAATCATTCAGATCAACAAAGACGGCAACAACAACCTCACTGAAGCGTTCAAGGACAACGTCGTCTTCGACTACGCAGGCGTAAAAGCATCAAGCTTCACCAAATCGCAAAAAAAACAATTCCTAGGACTCGTTGAACTATTCGTCGAAAACATGGACGACGGTCACGCCCGAATCCGAATGGACGAAGTCGAAGCTCACCTAGACGAAACCTATTTCGCATGGGTCGGCGATGCCGGTGACGACGCAGTCTTCTACTATAGAATACACAGTCCCGTAATCCTCATCGAATACGACCAACAACGCCCAGTCGGCATGCGCCGCCAATTTCCCGATCGCAAACCCAATCGCCAACACGTTCACGTCGTCGTACGCACCCCCAACGGCAACGACTACGGGAAAGACCTACTGCGCCAACACCACGAGAAGCGCTCGCACTAGTCTAGAAGCGATCGAGAATACCCATCGATTACTTCCAGCAGACACCGGATGGAGAATACGTAAAGTCCGCAAGAAAGTGTTGGGCGAGCTATTTCGGCTGTTCGACAGGCACAGATTGGAATTCTACAGGACACGCGTATCTTCAAATTACTTGGGATCCAAACGCACAGCCGACTACTACCGGTGCCATTTTGAAAGCTGGCTCTCCTCAATCTACCACGGGAGACAATCCCGAAATGGTTTGGGGCAACACATCATTTACAGCGTTTAACGCCGGCACTTACGATTCCCCAAAAGCCCGCAGTCGACTGCGGGCTTCTTTTGCGCCTGCATCGTTCAATGAGAACTACCCTAGCCCTTTTCCTTACCCTTTTGATTTCCACGCTTGTTTCCCACGCCGGAGATTCGCCGATCACGACAAAGATCATCGCCTTCAAGGAAATCAGTCCAAGCGAGAGCCTCGTACTCAAACGCTACGGTCCCTCAGGGCAAGACGCCGATTCGGCACTACCTTGCGCGGTTTTCTTTTTCGGGGGGGGTTGGAATGGCGGCGACATCAGCCACTTCGCCGACCAAGCGGAACACCTCGCCAAACGCGGCATGGTCGCGATCTGCGCCCAGTACCGTACGCGCAGCTCTCACAACGTACCACCTAACGTTTGTCTGATGGATGCGAAAAGCGCTATCCGCTACGTGAAGACCAATGCCAAGGAACTCGGCATCGATCCCGATCGTCTCGCAGTCGGTGGCGGTTCAGCAGGTGGTCATCTCGCTGCAGCGACCACCTTTTGCCATGGTTTCAATGATCCTGGCGATAAAAAGCCCATCTCCACCCGAGCCAACGCACTCCTCCTATTCAACCCCGTCATCGACAACAGCGCCGACGGATACGGTCACGAACGGGTCTCCGAATTCTGGCAGCCCTTCTCACCCCTACACAATGTCGACTCTCCCGCTCCCCCAACCCTCTTTTTGCTCGGCGATAACGACAAGCTCATCCCTGTCGCAACCGGAAAAGCCTTCAAAGCCGCCATCGAAATGGCCGGCGGACGCTGTGATTTGAAAATCTTCAAGCAAGCCGAACACGGATTCTTCAACGCCGGACACGAAAGCGCCAACGGCAAAGCCTACTTCGAAGAATGCATCCAAGACATGGATAACTTTCTCGTCGACATCGGCTACCTCAAAGCGAAGAGCGACCTGTGAAAACCACAGCTAGGAATTCTTTAAACCACTGAGCAACTGATGATCAGGCTCAACTTTATCATATCAGTGTCCTCAGTGGTTATCCTATTCCCCCAAGCTCGTACCCAAATCCTTACGACAAAACCGGCGGAACCCACCGCCTCCCGCGCAAATTCCCTTTCCCGAAACCGCGTTTTCAGCTCAACCTCGGTAACCGCGTTTCCCAGCTCAAAGCTCAAGCGCCTGTCAAAAAACCGCGCTATTATGAGTTTCATTGAAACCTGCGTTCTAATCGCTTGTTTTATCTGAGAAACCCTTTTAACAAATAAGGTCCATGCAGAGTATAGGTGAACGTCTTGAAGAAGCCCGCAAGCGCAAAGGAATAACGGTTAGAGAAGCCGCCGAAGCGACTAAGATCCGTGGCGACTACATCAACAGCTTCGAGAGCAACACATTCAAGATAAACATCCCCGATATCTACACGCGCGGATTTATCAGATCCTACGCGAACTATCTGAAGCTCGACGTCGATAAAATCATTACCGACTACAACGCTCACCTGCTCGGCGAAGGCAAATCTCCACGCCGCGATAGCCGCGAATTCTTCGGCAGACTCGAACTCCCGCAAGATGCTCCAAACGACGAGCCTACAAGTGCAGGCGCAACTAAAAACGACGATTTCAAAAGCGAAACCGAATCGACTTCTGTTTGGGAAAAACTCAATATCGAGAAAGACGTCGCAATCAAGATCGGCATCGCCGGATCTTTAGCCGTAGCCGTCATCATCGCTCTAATTTGGAGCGTACTCGCATTCATGGGCTCCGAAGAGCCGAACACCGACACCAATTTGACCTCGGTGCCAACCGCTAGAGCGCCCGCCGCAACAACGTTCACGCTCATCGCCAACGACGACGTGCGGGTAGGCATTCGCCAATACGACGGCGATATCCCAATTTTCGAAGCTCCGCTACCTCAAGGTACGGAAAAAGAACTAGCCGCCACTGGCAGTATTCGCGTTTCCTACAGCGACGCAGCAGCCCTATCGATCCGCATCGGAACCGAGACTTACCAAATGGTCGAAGGCAAAGCTTCTATCAAAATTACGCCCTCCTCTATTCTCAAAGCCCAGCAAAACGGAAACTAGGCAGATCGCTTTCAAAAAGTGTTTTTCTGCCACAAAAGGCACGAAAAACAAAGGTAGCGGCCGATCTCCGAGCGGCCATTTTCACTGAACGATCGCAGACTTCGAACCCCACCATCCTAAAGTTGCGGACAAAAGGTGACTGTTAAATAAGTCCAATTGCTTCGAGTAGATAAACTGTAGGGAGGGTCGCTGACCCGCCTATTAGCCTGAGATGTCGCCTCAGCGAGACGACCTACAAAACGAATTAACCGTATTGGGTTTCAATGGTGATGTTCTTTCCGATTTATTTAACAGCTTCTAAGAGGATTTTATTTATTGCTTCGCGAACTTTGCGACCTTGAACCCGCTTTGCGGGTAGGCGGTTAATAATCTTTTCGTTGAGTCCCGCCATTGCAATCCTGCCCTAGGCCTCTTCGTGGCCCATCCCATTGGCGTCAACTTAACTCAAATCGTCTAACGGAGCGGAGCGGAGATGGCGAAGCAAAGAATTGGACCGAATTGGATACACTCCAATCAGTTCGAACCTATTGTCTCGAAGAGACACCTATTTGCCTCGCAGAGGCAACAAGCGAGGTACGAGCGTTGTTTGAAATTGTTTTTTAACATCGCTCTCTCCGTTCGCTAGTTCCTTTCCCGCTGAGCGGGATCAGGAAATAAGTGTCCGCTGTGCAAACAAAAGGTTCGAAATCGATGCCGATTTACCACTCGAAATTTATACAGGGAAGCATTGCTCGTTTACAGAAGCTCGAATCATCCGTTCTCAATAGAATACAAACGATTATAAGTGTTTTCTAATCCGTGGCTTATCGCTCAAGTTGACGCGTATGGGCCAATACCTCTCCCGCAACCTCACCCCACTCCAACTCATTTCAAAAAATACGTTGAACCAATCCGCTCTGCCACGTAGACCAAGCAAATGAGCAAACTAACCGTTGCGATCGGTTCCGACCACGCTGGATACAAGTACAAGAAAGCCATCATCGCCCATTTGAGCGACCGCGGATTCACCGTGAAAAACTATGGCACCCATTCTCCCGAATCCTGCGACTATCCCGATTTTATCCGACCCGTCGCCGAAGCAGTAGCCGCTGGCGAATTCGATCGCGGCATCGTCCTTGGAGGCTCAGGCAACGGCGAAGCAATCACCGCCAACCGCGTCCCCGGCGTACGCTGCGGCGTCTGTTGGAACAAACAACTCGCCATCTGGAATCGCTCTCACAATAACGGCAACGTACTCGCCATCGGCGAACGCACCGTAACCGAGCAAGACGCCCTCGATATCGTCGACACCTGGCTCGCCACCGAATTCGAAGGAGGACGCCACATCAACCGCATCGAAAAAATCGACGCCAAACGCTACCCGTGAAATAAGGATGAAGTATGAAGCATTCCTAAAACCTATTCAGACTCAAAATTCAAAATTCAGACTCAAAATTCAAAATTCAAAATTCAAAAAAATGCTCTATAGACGACTTGGAAAATCCGGGCTAAAAGTTAGCGCCTTATCCTTTGGCTCCTGGGTAACCTTCGGCCAACAGGTTGGAAACTCCGTCGCCGAGTCTTGCCTCAAGACAGCCTACGACGCGGGCATCAATTTCTTCGACAACGCCGAAGTCTACGCCAACGGACAGTCCGAAGAAGTCATGGGAGCCATCCTCTCGAAATTCGCCTGGTCTCGCGACACCTACCTCGTATCCAGCAAAGTCTTCTGGGGCGGCGACCTACCCAATCAAACCGGCCTAAGCAGAAAGCACGTTACCGAAGCCTGCCACGCAGCGCTCAAACGCCTCCGAGTCGACTACCTCGATCTTTACTACTGCCACCGACCCGACCCGGAAACTCCGATCGAGGAAACCGTCCGGGCCATGGATACGCTTATCCAACAAGGCAAGGTCCTCTACTGGGGAACGTCCGAATGGAGCGCTCAGGAGATTATGGAAGCGTACAGCATCGCTCGGCAGTACAACCTGACTCCCCCAACGATGGAGCAGCCTCACTATAATATGCTGCGCAGGGAACGCGTCGAAAACGAATACGCTCGCCTCTACGAATCCATCGGCCTCGGAACCACCACTTTCTCCCCGCTAGCCGCAGGCATCCTAACCGGCAAATACCTCAACGGCATCCCCGACGATAGTCGCCTATCGATCGAAAACATGGCCTTCCTGCGCGACCGATGGGACCGCTATTCCGAAAACGGAATCGCACCCGTTCTCGAAACCCTCGAAAGCATCGCCCAGAAAATCGGCGCAAACCTCCCGCAGCTCGGCATCGCCTGGTGTCTCAAAAACCCAAACGTCAGCAGCGTCATCCTAGGAGCCTCGAAACTCGAACAACTCGAAAACAACCTAGCGTCATTGAATTTTTTGGACAACCTCGACGAAGAACTCATGGGCGAAATCGACATCGCCCTCAGCCCCCTAAAAGAACTCGACCTATAAAGGTAGGGCGCCTTCGCCGAGGCCCCAGCAAAGCTCAAGTCAAAACCCCGTAGGAGAGGCTTTACGCCTCGAACCCACCTGCCCGAGCTTCAGCCTTCAGCCTTAAACCTTCAGCCTTCAGCCTTAAAAAGATGTCCTCCCACCCCCAATCTCTCCTTTGTCTCGTCGTTAAACTCCTCAAGTGTCGCTTCGCTCGGTACTCCATCGCTCTGTTAGCAACAACCGCCTGCGCCCCCATCTCCCAAGAACCACCCACCCCCTTCACCCTTCATCCTTCAACCTTCATCCTTAATTCCCAAACCCCCACCCCCGGCTGGAGCATCGCCCCCATCTCCGCCTACCAAGTCGGCGACGAAATCTACTGTATCCACCAACTCACTCCACCCGACGGCATGGTCGCCCAAGTCATCTCCAAGCTAGAAGGCAGCATAACGCTCCTCCTTCCCAAACCCGCGCCCAACTCCGCTCCAACCGTCAGCCACTACATCCTCGGCAAAACCTGGAACTGGAACTCCGACCCAAAACTCACCTTCCTCAAATCCCTCGACGAAATCGCCGACCAGCTCAAAACAGCGACACCCCTAAAACTCGCCGCTGCCCAAAAGTAACCGCGTCGAAAGGTAGGGCAGTGTCGTCCCGACGCGCCGCATCTCCCCAATCAAACCCTCTGCCCCCAAACCAGCCCAGCGGATTCCGCGTCTCCGTCAGCCTCAACTAGATAAAAGGTAGGGCGGCAGTCCCAAGCAGCCGCAGAAGCTGCATCAAACATTGCGGTTCGTTGGGACAACGAACCCTACCATCTCAACGTTGCGGAACAAAAGGTAGGGCGGCATCGCCGAGGCCGCAGCAAAGCCCCCCTTCACCATTCATCTCTTCACCCTTCACCCTTCACCCGTCACCTCCCATCCTTTCAATCACATTTTTCCTCGCCATCCACGCCGCATGGAAGTCGAATCCTTGGCTAAAGATCCTAGGCTCTGCGCAAACGAAAACGCGCGCCGAGCCCTGAGCCAATCCAAGCAATTTCCATGTCCACCGTACGTAGCCAGGTCACCTATCCCGAAACGCCCAGCATCCTGCTCGAACGCGATCTCAACATCGCCGCCTCGGGAGTCACCGACGAAGACCTGCTTCGCGCCTTCCGCTGGATGACCTACAGCCGTTTCACCGACACCCGCATCTTTGAGCTCTACCGCCAGGGCAAAATGAAAGGCACCGTCACCGTCTCCGACGGAAACGAAGGCCTCGTCGCTCCACTCGCTCTCATGATGGACAAGGACATCGACTGCGTTTCCTGGACCCATCGCGGCATGCCCGGGCACCTGATCTGGTCCGATCACCTCGGCGACCACGTTTGCCAATTTCTCGGCAACTCCGGCAGCCCAACCAAAGGCCGCGAAGGTAACGCCCACCACGGCGACCCGAAGAACCGCTCCTACCCGATGATCAGCCATTTGGGAAAGATGCCGTCCAACGTACTCGGCGGCACGGATTCCCAACGCCGAAAAGGGCACAAATCCATCGGTATCGCTTTCTTCGGCGACGGCGGTTCTAGTACTGGCGAAATTCACGAGAGCATGAATCTCGCTTCCGTGCTCAATATTCCCGTCATTTTCGTAATCGAAAATAACAACTACGCCTACTCCACCCCACTTCACGAGCAATTCACCGGCAAACTCGTCGACCGAGCCAAAGGTTACGGCATGAAAGGCATCGAGCTCGACGTGGGCAATATCGAAGAAAATCTCAAAACATTCCAAAATGCCATCAACGAGACCCGGGAGACCAGTCGGCCCATGCTCATAGAGATGCATACGCTCCGTCTTCTCGGACATGCTGGATACGACACTCTTGATTACATCGACTCCGAGCTATCGCAAAAGTGGCTCGACGAAGATTGCCTCAAAAATCTCCGCGAACGTCTCGTCGAAAAAGGCTACGGCGACCGCATCGCCGAAGAAGAAGCGACTCTCAAATCGTTCGTCACCGAGACCGTCAATCGCGCCCTCAAGCTTCCCATGTGCGAACCCGTCGGACTCATGGAAGACGTCTACGCTCAATCGACTACGAAGGTTGACTGGAAAGCCGAAGACGACAAGCAAGCCGAGACGGTCACCTTCGCCCAAGCGATCAACCGAGCGCTCGCCAAAATTCTCGAGGACTCGCCCGAGTCGCTCATCATGGGCCAAGACATCGCCGACTACGGCGGCCCCTTCAAAGTCACCAAAGGACTTTTTCCAAAACACGGACGTAGCCGCGTTTTAAACACGCCCATATGCGAATCCGCAATGGTCGGCTACGCTACGGGACAAGCCGTCAATGGCCACCGTCCCATCGTCGAATTTCAATTCGCCGACTTCGCGACCGACGCCACCACACAGATCACGCTCAACGCCGGCACCTACTACTTCCGCTCCGGAGCCAAAGCTCCCTTGGTATTCCGCTTCCCCTGCGGCGGCGGACTCACCTTCGGTTCTTTCCACTCCCAAGACCTCGAAGCGCTTTACCTCCACATTCCAGGAACCAAATTCCTTTACCCCAGCACCCCCCAAGACGCCTACGACGCAATGCTGGCCGCTTACGAAGACGACAACCCCGTCATTTTCTTCGAGCACAAAAATCTCTACAACCTCCTCAAAGCGCCCGTTAAGTTCAACCCGAACTACCGCGACGTCTGGCAACCCGCCCTTCGCCGCCAAGGCGACTACGCAACCGTAGTTACCTACGGAGAAATGACCCTTTGGGCGAACAAAGCCCTCGAGTACCTGGAAAACGAATACGAGCACAGCTGCGACCTTTTTGATCTGCGAGCGCTCGCTCCGCTTAACCTAGACCGCATCCGCGAGTCCGTTTCGAAAACCGGCCGATTGGTCGTGATCCATGAAAGCCGACGCAACGTCGGATTCGGCGCCGAACTCGTCGCTCAAATAACCGAAAAGCAATTCTTCGACCTCGAAGCCCCGCCGCTTCGCATCGCATCCCAAAACATGCCCGTCCCCTTCGCAGCCGAACTCGAAGCCGACTATCGCCCCAATACCGATAGCATCCTCTCCGCAATGATCGAATGGATCGAATCCCACTAAACAGAAGGTTTTAAACCACCGAGGAAACTGATAGTTAAACCAAAGATTCCATAAAAAACGATTATTTGCCCACGAATCCCACTAATTTCCACGAATGTCACTTGGGCTTAAAAAGGGATTCGTGAAAATTCGAGCGATTCGTGGGAGAAAATTAAGCGTAGTTTCAAAAACTCTATTCAGTCATCCTCTAAGCCAATCAAAGAGCCTAACATCATCAGTGTAAATCAGTGTCCTCAGTGGTAAAAAACAAAACCTAAATCAACCGTGGTTAACGAATCATCTTCCTCACTCAACTGGAACGCCATCGAACTCTTCGCAATGGATGTCGACGGCGTCCTAACCGATGGGTGCATTTACGTCTCCTCCGACGGATCGGAAACGAAGCGCTTCTCTATAATAGACGGACTTGGCCTGGTGAAGCTCCGCGAAGCGGGTGTAAAGATCGCTTGGATCTCCGGACGCGGTTCCGAAGCCACGACGAAACGAGCCAACGAACTTAAGATCGAATACGTCGTCCAAGGACGAAAAGACAAAGTCACCGCCCTGGCCTCTCTCCTCGAGGAACTAAACCTCAATGCAGAACAAGCCGTCTACATGGGCGATGACACGATCGATACCGAAGCCATCGAACTGGCCGGCATAGGAGTGGCCGTTCCCGAAGCGCAACCCGAACCCTTGGCCGCCGCCAATTACGTCACAGTGAAAACCGGTGGAAACGGTGCCGTGCGCGAAGTTTGCAACCATATCCTCTCAGCGCGTTCTCAATAGACGCCAACACGAAATCCAATGAACGCCAATCTACGAACATGGACGCGACGACACTCCCTAATAGCTCTCCTGCTATTTGGAGCGATCGCAATCGCTCAAACGCCGATCGGCCCGATCATCAATTTCAAATTGCCGCTGTTCAACGACGATGGCTACCGGACCGGCTACCTAAGAGGAGCCGAAGGGGTCTATGCCAACGAATCGGATATCCGCATAACCGATATGGAGCTCAGTCAATATTCGGGCGACGCCCAAGACGCTGTTATCGGAGCGATGGAAAGCCCCGAAGCCCTCTTTCGCTACGACAAGACCGGCCGCAGTCACGCATCGGGGCCCGGATTCATAATGATCGAAAACGACACCTTTCGCCTCACAGGCGAGGATTGGATTTGGCAAGAAGAGAACAACCGCGTAGTCATCAACCAAAACGTCAGAATCGTTATTTTCGACCAGATCGGCACCCTCATCAAATGAAACGAATTGCACTCACCATCGCGACCGTTCTCTGCGCCTCCACTTGGATATACGCGCAAGACAAGCCTAAACTGATCCCAACGGACAAGCCACTCCAACCTACCGTCATCGAAGCAGAACGGAGCAGAAGCGAAACCAATGACGGCGAAAGCTATCTCATTTTCAGCGGCAGCGTAAAACTCACCGCCACTAACCTTGTCATCACTTGCAACCAGCTCGAAGTATTCGCTAAGACGAAAGAGAATGAAGAGGACGAAGAAGCTGCCATCGGAGCGTTCAGCTCCATACAAAGAATATTAGCGACCGGAAACGTCCGTGTCGTCCAGGAAGAACGAACCGCCACTGCTGGGAAATTGGAAGTGCTTCCTAATGAAGAGGTCATCATTCTCACGGACGATCCGATGCTTTTTCAAGACGGCAACACCGCAGGTGGTAAAGGCACTGTACTCACTTTCCATTCAGGAAAAGGTCGCGTAGAATGGACTGGAGGAGCCGACAACCTAGTTACCTTCACCGGAGCGCCAATCCAAGACTTGGGCTTCGAGGACGACGGTGAAACCATCGTTCCCGAAGAGGAAGAAAAGCCAGCTGCAGACATTAAAGACGAGTCATCGAAAGCTAACGAGAAAGCCCCTGCTAACTCGCCCGAAGAATCGCCAAAGAAAGACGCCAAATGAGCGACGTCGTCGAAGAAGTAGATCCATCGGCCGCACCCGAAGCCGAAAAAGAACAGCACATCATCGAAGCTCGAGGATTGGTTAAAGTCTACGGCCCTAGAACCGTAGTCAATCGGGCCAATCTCGAAATCAAAACCGGCGAAGTAGTCGGACTACTCGGCCCGAACGGAGCCGGCAAGACCACCACGTTCTACATGATCGCCGGCCTGGTGGAAGCCACGCGCGGTTACGTGCTTCTTAACAAAAAGACGATCACCCACCTTAAAGTCCATCGCCGGGCCCGCCTCGGAATTGGCTACCTGCCTCAAGAGCCCAGCGTATTCAAAAAGCTCACGGTCTGGCAAAACGTGCAAGCCGTCGCCGAAATGCTTTCGCTAAATCGACGCCAACGCAAAGAGGTCATCGAAAAACAGCTCGACGACCTAGGCCTCCTTTCCCTCGCCAAGCAAAAAGCCTACACGCTCAGCGGCGGCGAACGACGACGCTTGGAAATTGCCCGTTGCCTCGTTATGAATCCCGAGTTTGTGCTCATGGACGAACCGTTCGCCGGCGTCGATCCTATCAACGTCGCCGAAGTCCAGAAAATCGTACTCAAATTAAAAAAGCGCGGTATAGGAATCCTGATTACCGATCACAACGTGCGCGATACGCTCGCGATCGTCGACCGAGCCTATCTCATCCACCAAGGTGAAGTCCTCGCCAGTGGCGACCGTGATTTCCTAGTCAACGATCCTAAGAGTCGAAAACTCTACTTAGGAGAAGATTTCAATATGTGACGCCTCCTCCGCAACGAATTTCTCCAATATGCCCTTATCCAAATCAATCAAATCAATCGATGGCCTGTCGGTCAGAGACTTTCTAAAAACCTACTCCGAGCACCTTAAGCTCGAACTCGTAGCAGGCGAGCGCGGTCTGCGCCGCATTATAAGAGAAGGCAGCGTCAATCGACCTTCGCTGGCCTTGACTGGTTTCTTCAAATATTTCGCCAACAAGCGCCTCCAGGTACTCGGCGCTTCCGAGATGACCTATCTCCGCAGCCTCACCCCAGAGGCACAGGAAAAACGCCTCGGGGAACTGATCGATCGAAATATCCCGTGTCTCGTTCTCGCCCGTAACTACCTGCCTTTGCCTAGCATTAAAGCGGTCGCCGAAAAACGCAGACTCCCAATCCTGCGGACGTCGATGATTACGATGAACTTTCTGAACGCCGCCACCTTATCACTCGACGCGGCTTTCGCCCCAACCACGTCCGAGCATGGGACGATGATGGATATCAAAGGCATCGGCACCCTCATTCGCGGAACCAGTGGGATCGGAAAAAGCGAGTGCGCTCTCGCCCTCATCGAACGCGGCCACAGCATTGTCTCCGATGATCTGACCCGTATCCGCTTAGTGGATGAACGCGAATTGATAGCGACTAGCACTAAGCTCAACCGTGGCCACATGGAATGTCGCGGAATCGGAATCATCAATGTAGGCGAAATGTTCGGCGTGCGCAGCGTGCGCCTCGATAAACGAATCGATCTCGTCGTCTCCCTCCTCGAGCTTGCTCCGGATTCAGAAGAAGATCGCACCGGACTCGACCAGGACCATTTCAATATCCTCGGTATCGACGTACCGCATATCGAAATTTTCGTTCGCCCCGGGCGCGATATTGCCCGGATCGTCGAAGTGGCTTCAATGGTGCAAGCGCTAAAACGACTCGGACATGACCCGGCAAAAGAATTCAATGACCGTTTGATCGCCCGAATGAGCGAAAACAAATAATCGCCAATTTTTTTTTCGTGCCAATTCCACGGTTTCACTCCCCTTCTTTTTCCTCAATCACTTCGATTAGCGGAAAATTAGTATTCGAAATCCACTTAAAGAGCTTATTTTAAAGGGCTTCTGTCTGCAGATATTTTTCCGATTTATGGCAAGCTTTTTGCGAAAAAACTTATGCGCATTACAATGTTAACAACTTGTCGAAAACTATGGCTTGAGAAATACGATCTACTCTACGTTACTGGTACAAGATTTTACTTCTTCACACCGAACACACCTCCTGTTTCCTTCTAGTCTTCACGAATCTTCTCCACAACGGACCTCCTCAACTTAAGATCCTCCTAACCAATATCTTACCAATTTGATTTTCAAATGATCACTTTTGAACATTCGATTCCCTTTTTGTTGCGGCTCTTTCCATCAGATTCCAGTTTAGAAATGACGGGCGTTCGGCGTTCCTCCTTCTGATGTGAGTAACCATCAACGTTTCTAACACTTTCCATGCCACAGGTCACTGAACCCACCCAAATTTGGGACAAAGTTAAAGCCGAACTATCGGAGCTCTTGCCGCACGACATCTTCGACAGCTGGTTTTCAAAAGTCAGCTGCGTGAAAGCAGAAGGAAACTCGGTCGTACTACAGGTTCAAAATGAGTTTTCCGCTATTTGGATTAACGACAACTACTTGGACCTACTGACCAAGGCCTTCCAACGTTTCTTAGGCTACCCGGTATCCATTACACTTGAAAACGAAGCCACCCCAGCAGATTCCCGAGAAACCGCCCCAAACAATCGCATCGAAACAATTACCAAGGCTGGACCTAGTCCACGCACTGTAAATCGGGACACTAAAAAGATAGCGAACCCAAGCAGCGCAAACCTGAACCGTCGTAACACTTTCGAGAATTTCGTCATTGGCTCCAATAGCCAGCTCGCCCACGCCGCAGCTATCGCAGTCGCCCACGCTCCCGCTGGAGCCTACAATCCACTGTTCGTCTATGGCGAAACCGGATTGGGCAAGACGCATCTCATGCACGCCGTCGGCCATCATATCCTGCTTAACAAGCCGAATGCGCGGATCGCCTACCTTTCATCCGAAAAATTCACCAACGAGTTCATTTCGGCGATCCAGGAAAATACGCTTACCCGATTCCGTAAACGCTACCGCAAAGTCGACGTACTTCTGATCGACGATGTTCAGTTCCTCAGTGGCAAGGAGCGGATCCAAGAAGAATTCTTCCACACCTTCAACGAACTCTTCGAGGCTCAGAAACAGATTTTTCTCTCCAGCGATCGGCCAGCAAACGAAATCGCCAAGCTCGAAAGCCGCCTCGTATCCAGATTCCAATGGGGACTCGTCACCGATATTCAAGCGCCCGACTTCGAAACGCGTGTCGCTATTCTTCGCAAAAAAGCAGAACAGCATAAATTTAAGGTTCGCGACGAAATCATCAATTTCATCGCAAAGCACATCGTTAAAAACATCCGCCGACTAGAAGGAGCGCTCATCAAAGTATGCAGCTACTCCTCCCTCACCGGCAATCCTCTCAACATCGGCACTTGCGAGATGCTTCTGAGAGATGTGCTCATGGAAGCCGCCAAGCAGCAGCTCACCATCGATACGATTCAAAAGAAAGTCGCCGACTACTTCGAGCTCCGTCACTCTGACATGCTTAGCCGCCGTCGTCCTAACCACATCGCCGTACCTCGCCAAATCGCGATGTACCTTAGCCGCGACCTAACCAAACATTCGCTTCAAGAAATCGGCGAAGCATTTGGCGGACGCGACCACGGCACAGTCATCCATGCTTGCCGCCAAGTCGAAAACCTGGTCGATCAAGACGATACCGTACGCCACAGCGTCGACTATCTGAGAACTCAGCTTTCTCGGTAAGCTTCACATCAGCAATATGGTAGGGTTCGTTGTCCCAACGAACCGCCGATTGAGCTTAGCTTTCACGGCTAGCAGCCCTGCAATTCCCCAATCACGGTGAGTTGCTGAAATAATCGTTCCCAACCGGAGCCTATCCAGAAAAACGCCGTTGCATCTGCAAGCCAATCGGCGTTCAACTGAGCCCATCCATGAATCTTAGCGAAGAACAAAAGCAAATCATTGCCCAACGCCTCAGCGACGGAGCCTCCATTTCCGATATTCAGCGGCTCGTAACCGACGAATTCAACGGCTCCATGACATTTATGGAAACGCGTTTCCTCATCGACGACCTCAATCTCGATCTCAAGGAACCCGAACCGGAGCCGGAACCAGAACCGGAAATCAGCGAAGAACCCAGCGTCGCCCACGAAGCCGAAGCAACGCTCGTTGACGAGTCAGCCGGCGGAGCTAGTTCAGTCAGCGTTGAAATCGACACGATCAAACAACCCGGTACCGCTTTAAGCGGAACCGTAACTTTCAGCGATGGCGTTTCCGCCAAATGGTACGTAGACCCTAACGGCCGCCTCGGCCTTGATCCCGAGCAACCAGACTATCAGCCGAACCCTGCAGACATTGAAGCCTTTCAAATCGAGCTCCAAAGCAGGATGCAAGGCCCTGAAGTTTAAAACTCGGTCTCGAGATAAAGATCCTCGGAGCACCCTCCGAGGCATACAAAAGGTAGCGGCCGATCTTCCCGCTCAGCG
>JAPKDW010000212.1 GCA_028822375.1 Opitutaceae bacterium
CCTTAGTGGATTGGGTGAATATTTTTTTGTAACCGATGTTTTTTTGGAGTGAATAGTGTAGGCACGAGATGTCCCCGATCCCGATTTCAATCCGCAAGTTCGGCGAGCCTGTTGATCGGGTTTGCGTTTAAGGCCGAGGAAAAAATCATCGGATTGATTCTTATGCTAGCATTGCCAATGGCTACCTATAACATGAAAATTAAAAAATTGCGGTCCACGCTTAGCGGGACCGCTCCTACACTGACTCATTTAACAATCTCTTAGGGGTTGATTCTTGGGGAACGGTTTGTCGTTATGGGAGTAGCTTCCTCTCCTCTTAAATTGCTCCATTATGAAATCTTTGATTTGTTTACCTGTTTTGTTGGTCGCTCTTGTCGGTTGTTCTCAACTGCCGGAAGAAGCGGATTACGATGTAGTCCTTTTCAATATCTGCTACGGCCACTTTACGGAAACGATGGCTGAAGAGGTCTTTCTCGATCTGGTTGCCAACGGAGCATTGTGGTCGGTGGAAAGACTGTAGAGCTTAAATCGCAGAATTATGAATACATTTTCAATAGTTGGAAAACGAATCGTAGGAACCTTCGCTCTGGGCGCGTTGAGCTTAGCTGCTTGCGCTGATGATCGACCGAATATTCTTTTGGCGATTGGGGATGATATCTCTTGGCAGGGCATCGGCGCTTATGGCGCTGAGTATGTGAATACGCCGACCTTCGATCGCTTGGCGGTAGAGGGTGTGCTTTTCAATAACGCTTATTGCAGCGCTCCTGGATGCAGTCCATCAAGAGCGGCCTTGCTTACAGGCAAGTATATTTGGGAGATCCAAGAAGCGGGAACCCATGGAAGCGACTTCCCCAAGGAATTGAAGGTCTATCCGGAATTGTTGGAAGCCGAAGGGTATCAAGCAGGGTATACCGGCAAGCCGTGGGGGCCTGGAAAAATGACCGAGCGCGATCGGAATCCAGCCGGAGCCGAGTTTAATAACCTCACTTTGAAGGACGTTCCGGCAAAGGGAATTTCGAATAAAGACTACGCAGGCAATTTCAAAGAGTTCCTTTCTGAGAAACCCGACGGAAAGCCATTTGTTTTTTGGTTCGGAGCGCACGAGGCGCATCGTTCATTCGAGCTGGGCTCGGGGGCGAAGAACGGGATCGACATGGATAAGGTAGTCGTTCCCGGGTTCTTGCCGAATACCGATTTAACCCGCGAGGATGTGGCGGATTATGGTTTGGAGATCGAATGGTTTGATTCTCATCTCGGCCAGATGATCGAAACCCTTCGAGAAGCCGGGGAACTGGAGAATACGCTTATCGTAGTGACGGCGGACAACGGGATGGCTTTCCCGAGGGCGAAGGCGAACAACTATGAATACGGCGTGCATATGCCGCTGATCATTTCTTGGCCTGCAGGCATTGAGACGAAAAACCGAAAAATCGATGACTTCGTGAGTTTGATTGATTTGGCGCCGACTTTTTTGGAAGCAGCGGGCGCAGGGATTCCGAGAGAGATGAGCGCGAAAAGCCTCATGCCAATCTTGAAGTCGAGCAAGTCGGGGCAGGTGGATGCGAAGAGAACGTTTATTCTCTCTGGACGAGAGCGCCACACGCATGCGCGTCCGGAAAATCTGGGCTATCCTATTCGCGCTCTTCACACCGCGAAATACAATTACATCCGGAATATCTTTCCCGGTCGCTCGCCAACCGGATTCGAATACAAGGATGTGGATAGCAGTCCTTCTCACTTGCTCATGTTGGAGTCGATGGGTTCGGAACTGACGCAGCTCGCTTATGGGCCGAGACCGCTTGAAGAGCTCTACGACAAAGAAAAGGATCCTTACTGTTTGAATAACTTGGCCGCGAATCCGGAGTATAAGCCGGTGTTGAACATGTTGAACGAGAAGCTCGAGAAGGAACTGCATATGAGCGGTGATCCGCGCATTCTTGGATACGGCGATATCTTCGATAGTTATCCGCGCTATAGCAGCACGCGTCCTTATCCAGGCTTTAATACGAGTGGAAAATATCACCCTGAGTATGTGAAACGCGCGCGTGCTCAGATGAAGGATTTGGGAATAGTAAATCCGGGATACGAGCGCCGTGTAAGGAACAACGAGAAAGAGGCCGGAAAGAAACCGTCCAAGCGGTAAATCGAATCGGTTCGAGCTTCGTTGGTTTTTTGCGAGTATGAACCTAGTGAAGCGATCCCGGAAAAAACTGCTCAGTTGGAGTGCTCTTGGAGTAGCGCTTGTGGTTGTTCTGGTTTTGGTTCTTGGGTCCGGTTTCTCGGGTTGCGCTACTTTTAGTATCGAGCGCTCGGAAGCGGAGAACCGTTTTCACGCCAAGGGGTTGAATCCGCCGGGTAATGCGGACTATGTCGAACGCGTAATGACTGGGGTCAATTCTATGGATGTTCAACGGATCGATGGTCTTAATCACTTTGTTCCTTGGAGTCGGCCGGATCTTATTAGGGAAGCCATTGTTTATTTGGCTGGTTCGAAATAAGGGGGCTCCTGGGATTAGTCCGGTTCTTAGGGTTCTTCGTAGGAAATTATGCGCATTCTTTTGTACGGATTGCTTTCGAGCTGGACTAGGCATGCCTGCGAGAGATGCTAGTCTTTAGTTAAGCTTGTTCCCCATGAAAATAATTCGTTACCAAGACTCGTCAGGCGCCATTAACTACGCGGCTGAAACCAGCGACGGCGCGTTTCGCATCGAGGGAGATCTCTTCGGGGATTATTCGGTGACCGAAGAGGCGGCTGACGTCGCTAAATTGCTCGCTCCAGTTGATCCGGAAATCATACTTTGTATTGGACTGAATTATAAGTTCCATGCCGAGGAAAGCGGAATGCCCGCTCCAGAGCGTCCGGTTCTTTTTGTAAAGGGACGGAACGCATTGCAGCATCCTGGCGATCCGATCGAGATTCCAACGAAATTGGCGAGTCATAAGGTCGACTACGAATGCGAGTTGGCGGTTGTCATCGGGAAGGCTTGCAAGAATGTATCGAAGGAAGATGCGTTGGATTACGTGCTCGGCTATACTTGCGCCAATGACGTGAGCGCTCGGGATTGGCAGATCGAGTGGGGCGGCAGTCAGTGGACGCGAGGCAAGACTTTCGATACCTTTGCTCCTTTGGGACCGCGTTTGGTCACTTCGGATGAAATCGGCGATCCGAACGCATTGAAGATCAAGACGATTTTGAATGGCGAGACGGTTCAGGATTGGAACACCAACGATATGATTTTCAGTGTGGCTGAGATCGTAGCGTTTTTGAGTGGCAGTACTACTTTGCTTGCTGGGACAGTTATTATTACAGGAACGCCGCATGGAGTTGGAATGGCTCGTAAACCGCCTTTGTGGTTGAAGTCTGGTGACGAAGTGACGATTGAAATCGAAAAGATAGGTCAATTGACTAATCCGGTGATTAACGAAGCTTAGAGCCTGTTAAATAAGTCGGAAAGAACAGCGCAAGTGAATATCTGCGCCCTTTGTTTGCCACCCCGGAGCAAGCTCTCGACTTCGTCGACTGCCGCTTCGCGTCAGCGAGGCATCACGGCAAACAAACGCTTCGCGCTTCGGGGCTTGATGAATCGCAAGAAGCAGCAACGAAGCAAGCTTCGAGGAATGAACCCGGTTGCGATTCAAACCCAATACGGCTAATTCGTTTTGTAGGTCGTCTCGCTGAGGCGACTCCTCATCCTAATAGGCGGGTCAGCGACCCTCCCTACAGTTTATCTGTCAGCGACCCTCCCTACAGTTTATCTGCTCGAAGCAATTGGACTTATTAAGCAGTTTCTTAGGCTTTTCTGTTATTCCAACTTAGTAGATTTCGCTGGTTTTCGGCTACTGAGCTAATCGTTTTACATGGCAAGTTTCCGTCTTGCTTTGTCGCTTGAGGGAAGCCTAGGTTTTACGGCATGTCAGAATTGAGACGGACTCCGCTTCATGCTTTTAATGCGACCCGTGGCGGGCGGATGGTCGATTTCGCTGGGTGGGATATGCCCGTGCAGTTCGCGAGCATCGTCGAAGAGCACCGGGCAACTCGTAGGGCGGCGGGATTATTCGATGTGAGCCATATGGGCGAGGCCTCGGTTACCGGGCCAGAAGCGACTGCTTTTTTGGACTTTGTTTTGACGAATGATATCTCGTCGATGGAGTCAGGCAGGGCGCTTTATAGTCTTATGTGTTACGAGCACGGCGGGGTTGTTGATGATCTGCTGGTCTACAAGAAGTCGGATGACGATTATCTGCTTTGTCTCAATGCCTCGAATACGGCGAAGGATGTGGCATGGCTTGAATCGAAGCTGAGTGGCTTCGAGGCGAAGTTGGACGACGTTTCCGATGACTATGCTCTTTTAGCGCTGCAGGGCCCCAAGGCCTTGGAGATTTTGGGTGGATTGACGAGTACGGATTTGGGCTCGTTGAGCTATTATTGGTTCGCGGAAGGGGAGGTCGCAGGAAAGCCCTGTATCATTAGTCGAACCGGTTACACGGGTGAACAGGGTGTAGAGCTGTTTGTTTCTCCTGGAGATGCGCATGAGTTAGCTGAGGCGATTGTTGGGGCTGGCGAACCTCTAGGGTTGGTTCTGGCGGGGCTGGGGGCTCGGGACAGTTTGCGTCTGGAGGCTGGCTATTCCCTATACGGTCACGAGATCGAAGAAGACATCTCTCCCGTTCAGGCGAATTTGATGTGGACGGTTAAGTTGAAGAAAGCGGCCGATTTTATAGGGAAGGCGGCTTTGATCGCAGAAAAGGCCAATGGTCCGTCGAGAAAGATCGTCTTTTTTAAAACTGGTAGTCGGCGTATTGTTAGAAGCGGCACCGAAGTGCTAGCCAACGGCGAAGCCGTAGGGAAAGTGGTTTCCGGCACGTTTTCGCCTGTCTTGAATGAGGCGATCGGTTCGGCTTTGGTTGACGCAGCTAGTTTGCAGGCCGAATTATCGGTGGACATGCGCGGAAAGAGCATGCGATTGTTTCAAACGAAACCGCCCTTTATCGAATTGAATCCTTAATGAACCAAGGATCTGTTTTTTATGAATATCCCCCAAGACCTCAAGTACACTAAAGACCACGAATGGCTGAAATTGCTGGATAACGGCGAGGCCATCATCGGAATCACTGATTACGCTCAGCAAAGTCTCGGCGATATCACTTTTGTCGAATTGCCTGAAGCGGGCGATCGTTTCGATTCGGGCGCGCCTTTTGGCGTGGTCGAATCGGTGAAGGCCGCGTCGGATTTGTACATGCCGATCGATGCTGAGATCGTCGAAGGCAACGCGGAGCTGGAAGATGCCCCGGAGAAGGTGAATCAGTCCGCTTTCGAGGAAGGTTGGATTGTGAAGATCAAGATTCTGGATGCCTCTCAGATCAGTGGATTGCTTGATGCCGCTGCCTACGCGGAAATCGCGGAAAATTGAATCGATCTGTAGTTGTTTCTTCCTTTGGGCGTGTTTCGCTATTTGAACCGATAATTCAGAGGTTATTTCATTGAATACTTTTATCGGAAGCAATTTATTCCGAGGTCCAAAAATCTTGCTGTAACCGGAATTACTCCGAGCGCGTTGCTTGATTAAGGTAACAATCCCCAATTTTATCCGACAAATTTCTATTCAACCCTCCATTATGGCTATTGGGCTTACGAACAAACGAATGCTAACAAATGCTACGTTCCACACAGACTGCGAAAAAGACAGGAAAGGCGCTTCGCGTCGATGGCTTCTGGCTGCTCTCGCGGGAACCTTGCTTCTGACCGGATGTATTTCTCCTCCAAAAGATACATCGTCGAAGCTGGCGGTCGATTCTCCAGGTGGTTGGAAATCGGATGCAGCAGAAGGCAATTTCGAGCCTCAGAATTGGGCTAAGGATTTCAATGATCCTCAGCTGGTTAAGATCATCGAGGAGGCGTTGGAGCATAATTACAATTTGGTAGCGGCGGCTTTTCGTTTGGATGCTCAAATCGCTGGATCGCGATTCGCAGGATCCTCGATTTGGCCTACGATAATGGGATCCGCTACTCGAAATAAGAGCTTGCGAAATAGTTCTGAAGGTCGGTCTCAGGAAAGTAGGAATGAAAATTTCGGATTAAATGCTCGATTCAATTGGGAGATCGATCTTTGGGGCAAGGTCCGTAATGGTTACAAAGGCGATTTGGCGGATATCCAGTCAGCCCAAGCTGATTATGCGGCTACTCGCCTTTCGATTGCGGGTCGCGTCGCGCAGGCTTGGTACGATGCGATCGAATCAACACAGCAATACAATCTAGCTGAACGCACCCAGGAAGCTTTGGAATCGAGCGCTGTTATCGTTGAAGAGAATTTCAAGCGAGGCATTGCCAGAGCTTTAGATGTCAGACTGGTTCGCGCGAACGTCGCTTCGAACCGCAGTACCTTAGAAACAAGGCTTCGGAATCGGGATTCTTCCATAAGGTTGCTTGAAACGTTTCTCGGTCGCTATCCGAGTAGGGAACTTGAGATTGCGACTACGCTGCCCGAAATATCGGGCCCGATACCTGCAGGATTACCTTCGGATCTTTTGTTGCGACGTCCTGATGTCATTTCGGCCGAGCGAAATTTTGCAGCGACCGAGCAACGTAAATCCGAGACGAGCAAAGCCCGATTTCCGAGTTTCAACTTGAATTATTCGCGAGGCACTTCTGCTCGCGATTATCAAAACATCACCAAGTTTTTCGACCAGCGCGTTTGGAATCGAAATTTATCGATCGGACAAACGCTTTTCCAAGGAGGCCGACTTCGCGCAAATCACAAACGAGCAAAAGCGAATTACGAAGTGGCTTTGGCCACTTACAGCAGTACGGTGCTCACCGCATTCCGTGAGGTAGAAAATGCTTTGAATAATCAGAGTTCTTTCGAGCGAGACTACGATTTACAGAAAATAGCCGCTGAAGAATCCACCGCTGCCGAGCAGCTTGCTTGGGAAGAGTATGGTCGCGGACTTTCGACCATCACTACGGCATTGGACGCAGTGCGACGCAATATCACCGCTCAGCGCGCTTTGATCCAAGTTTCCAATCAACGCGTACAATCGCGAATCGATCTCTATCTTGCCCTAGGCGGCGGCTTCGACTTTGAGCCAACCGCAGAAAACTAAATTTTACTTCACCTAATTTTTTCGAATTATGAAACGTTTCTTCCAATACTTCGTGCCGGTTGCATTTGTTGCAGCAGGCGTTGGTGCATATCTTTTTCTCATTCATTCCGCGCCGGAACCGCGACAGCGTCCTGGGGGGGATACAACCCCTGACGTGGTGGCCCGAAGCTTGAAAACGGAAAGTTACGCGATCACCCTGCACTCTCAGGGTACCGTTCAAGCGCGTACTACTAGTAATTTGATTCCTGAAGTTCGCGGCAGAATCATTAACGTCGCTGCGAATTTTCGCGAGGGAGAGTTTATCGAAGAGGGCGATGTTCTTCTAGAGATTGACGATGGCGATTACCAAACCGAATTGATTGTTGCCGATGCCAATCTCGCTCAAGCGGAATTGCGGGAGTTCGAGGAGGCAGCTCGTTTCGAACAAGCTAAACTGGATTGGGCTCGATTGAACCCAGGCCAAGAAGCTAACCCTCTCACGCTGCGCGAACCGCAAATGAAACAAGCTAGAGCAGGGACTGCTTCGGCAGCAGCGCGCGTTGAGAGCGCTAAACGGAATCTGGAGCGTACTAAGATAAAGGCGCCTTTCGCAGGACGCATTATGTCTAAGAACGTTGACCTGGGACAGTACATTTCTCCGGGCAATCAATTGGCTCGTATCTATGCTGTGGATTTCGCGGAAGTTCGTTTGCCGCTG
>JAPKDW010000023.1 GCA_028822375.1 Opitutaceae bacterium
TGGTATACCGAGTGGCCGCGCATACGGGAATTGAGTGACGACGATTGGATGATGGATATGCACGGTATGTTTTTCGATTTTCCGCCGACGTTTTCCGCCAGCAATACGGCAGGATTATCTCCGATCGGGAGTCACTTGCGCTACGTTCCCGATTTTTGCGAATGGAATGGCCGGTTGATTTTAGCGACAGATGAAACCTCCATTCAAGGGAACCCGCGAGCCGGTCAACCGCAAAGCAATCTATGGTTTGGAAAGAGGGACGATCTGAAAAAATGGGGACCAGGGTCTGGTTATGGTGGTCCTTGGATTAACGATCCGGTCGCTGCGAATGTGCCGAGTCTGCCGTTTTTGGTAAATGGGTTTAAGGAGCGTACGCTTCACTTGGTTGTTCATGATCAGAAGGATGTGACTATTAGCATTGAAGTGGATTATGAGGGAACTGGCGATTGGAAGGTCTATAAAGAGGTATCGGTTACTGGATACGTCCCGTTTATGTTTCCCGAATCGTTTAAAGCTCAATGGGTTCGCCTTCGCTCCAGTCGCGCATGCGTTGCCTCTGGTTATTTCCATCAATCCGATGCGAACTATCGGACCGCCAGAGAAGGTAGAAAGCTGTTTTCGGGTTTAGCGGATCTGGGAAAGAAGGTGGTTAGCGGTTCGGCTCTGTATGCTTTAAAGGAATCCCGGAACCTGGCGTTGAGTGACCTTAAAGGTACGACGAGCGAGTTTAGCAAAGAACAATTTGCGTTCGTTCCTGGGGATGACCTGAGCTCCGATGTGAAGAAACATCTGAGTATGAAACCGAAGTTTTACGTGGATGAGGCTTCCGTGGTTGTCGAATCGCATGGAGAGCGGCTGCGTCTGCCAAAGGGAGATGTCGCCTATGATAAGCCGTTCTCGTTTGGTTGGCCCCGCACTTACCGCGAAATCGAGTCGGAGCGGGAATTGGCGAATATTCACGGAACGTTCTACGAACTGCCCTTGGTCGTGAATGATAAGCCGCCACTCTTTCAAAAACTCCGCCCGATAAGCAGTCATCGAAAACAAATAGCCGATTTCGCATCCTGGAATGGATTACTCGTTATTTCGGGAGTGGGCGTGAGCGCAAAAGAGAGCACGCATATCCATAAAAGCGACAATGGAAAAGAGGCTCTCTGGTTTGGCGCCATTGATGATCTCTGGAAACTGGGTAAGCCCGTCGGCGTGGGTGGTCCGTGGAAAGCATCTAAGGTAAAGGCAGGCGATGTTTCCGATCCGTATTTGATGACCGGTTACGATAAGAAGAAACTGATCTTGTCCGCAGACGAGCCAACGGAAATAACGCTAGAGATCAATTTCGATCACTTTGGTTATCATTCGTACCGGACATGGAAAGTGGTTCCAGGTAGTTCGATCGAATTCGAATTCCCCAAAGGCTTTAGCGCTCACTGGGCTCGTTTGGCGACGGATAGCGATTGCGTTGTATCGGCTACATTTATCTACGAGTAGTATGAGCGGTATTTGGATTCCGTTTTGCACTCTAGCGGTTCTTGGGTCTGCTTCTGCAGTGTCGGCTGTAGAGAGTAGCGATCGATTGGATACGGATTCGTTGGAGGTGTTGAGCGCTCCGGTCCTTTCGAAAGGAAAGCCTGCGGCTGGGAGGCTTGTTGCCATAACAGCTCCTGAATATGTAGGTACAGGAGTGTTCCATACCTTGTATTTGCCCAATAGTTGGAAAAAAGGGGGCGAGCGTCTTCCTCTTATTTTCGAGTATACGGGGAATTACTTTCCGAAGTCCGGTTCTACGGGCGAAGTTGAAGGGGCGGGTTTAGGCTATGGCCTCAGCGGCGGACAGTTTATTTGGGTCTCGCTTCCATACGTTAGTGAAGATGGACGGGATAACGAAGTAACCTGGTGGGGTGACGAGGATGCCACAGTGGAATATGCGAAAGTAAATGTACCTCGGATCATTGAGGAATACGGAGCTGATCCGAAGGCCGTTTTCCTTTGCGGATTTTCTCGTGGAGCTATCGGAGTGAATTACCTCGGTTTACATGATGATGAGGTCGCTAAACTCTGGACGGCGTTTATCACGCACGATCATTTTGATGGTATAAAAGAGTGGGGGACGACTTCGTGGGGATCGCCTTTGGACAAATACCGCGCTGAAGCTGCCGAACGATTGAAGCGAGTAGCAGGTCGTCCTTATCTGGTTTGCCAGAATGGCGATAAGTACGGTTCCGAGGTGTTTGTTCGTTCGGTGTTGGGTTCAGCGAATAACTTCACGTTCAACAACCTCAGTACAAGTGAGATTTTCGGTTCCTTTCCTCACCCGCTTGCCAAAGCGGCTCATACTGATTTCTGGGCGTACCTGCCAAGTAAGTATCGAACGCGCGCTTGGGAATGGATGAATGCGGTTCTCGATCAACTTGAATAAAGCTTTTTGTTTTCCCCACGAAGACCACGAAGAGACTGTTAAATAGATCAGTGTAGGAGCGGTCCCGCTAAGCGTGGACCGCGATTTTTATGTCTATGACATAGACAGGCACTATCGAGGGGTAAACCCATAGGCGTCAACTTAAGAAATTTCGAATCTAAATTGGCCGCAAAAAGGCACAAAACCGATGCTATGCAGCCCTCGTTATAACTCGGAATTACCTTTCAACTTAGAAGATGATTATCTATCGCCGAAGTTATAACGAAGGCCATTCAACAGGACTTTTGCGCCTTTTTGCGGCCATAAAAACAGCTTTAGGAGTTAATTTGACGTGTATAGGGTAAACTCGCTCCTACAATTTGGCGGCGAAGAAATCTTGGATCAGGGCTGATCAATCCCTTCGTGATCTTGGTGTCCTTCGTGGGCGATCTATCTTTATTAAACGTTTGAGCTTGGTTGTATTTTCCCTTTTCGGTAGATCGGAATTCCAATCAGGAGTAGTCCTGCGGCAAATACAAAAATGATGGATTTGTCGTTCAATGCGAATAGGGCGATAAGCGCCATGAAGCAGGCTATGGCGATTATGAATCCGCCAATTAGCGTGTAGTTGCTGTAGTCAGTTGGCAGTACATCTGTAAACCGAGTGTCCATCGACATGCCGTGTTTCTTTCTGAAGGACTCAATCGCACTCCAACCTTTGTCTATTCTGTTTTTAACTCTCCCTCGGATTTCGAGGATTGAAAGCGTGATGAAAGGAAGGAGTAGTCCGCTGACTTGCTCGGATAGGTTTTTGTTGGCGTCAACCCATTGGGCTATTTGGGCGATGAACCCTTGTGAGTCGATCGAGCCAGGCAAAATGTATTTAAGAATGAATGACGCTGAGAAGCTAATCGCGATTACGATCCAAAAAGCGGATAGGGAAATGCGTTTCGACAAGAGGCTCCAGATGACGGGCATTATCATGGGTCCTACGAGCAGGCTGACTCCGGACAATACGAGCCGTTCCACTCCGCCAAGTTTAGGGATCAATAGGCAAAGCCCGATGATGGCGATTCCGAGAAGGGAAGTGAAGATGCGTCCCACTCTGACGAGATCTTTATCCGTCGCGCTTTGTTTGAAACGTTTGTAGGTTTCGGTGATCGCTCCAGAAAATACGTTGATTTCCGAGTCGGCCATTGAAGCGGTTGCAGAAAACATAGCGGCAAGCATCACTCCTGATAGTCCGACGGGCAAAACTGAGCTAACGGCTAAAATATAGGCTTGGCCTTGGTTCGCCCCGGAGTTGATCCCCGCATACAATAGCGGAGGAAGCATCCAAAAAATCGGAGTGATTAGGTACACGACTCCGAAAAGGAGATTGGCTTTCTTGGCATCGATTGGAGTTCGGACGCACAGCGAGCGCTGCACGAATGCCCACTCGCCACCGATCTTAAGCGAAACGAGAGTCGTCCATCCTGCCAAAAAGAGAAACGGATAGTCGTCGGTCGTCCAATTGAAGTGCTCGGTAGGAAGGGAGCCTAGCGCGGCATTGATTCCTCCCATGTGGGAAAAGAGAAGAGGGACCGTGATCGAAGTAACCGCAATGAGTACGATAAATTGAAGGACATCCGTCAGGAGCACGGCCCACAGTCCACCTAAAACAGTGTATCCTACCACGACGACACCGACGATCAAGACTCCCCATTGTACGGATAGCTTTCCATTTCCATCGGAGAATAAACTGGCAATGGGAACTTCGATGAGCGCTGTGAGCAATACGGCCATGGCATAAACGGATACCGAGACGCCTATAATGCGGGATAGTAGATTGAGCCAAGTGAAGGCGTGAGTAGCCGTATTGCCAAATCGGAGACGGACGAACTCGCCTACGGATGATACGCCCAAGGCCCGCCATCTAGCTGAAATGAAATACCCGGCAATCAGCGCCGCTAGACCGTGAGTCATGCAAATGGATACAGCGACGAATCCGTACTTAAAGGCGATGCCACCCCAAATGACGAATGTACCCGAAGAGAACATGGTCATGTAAGCTGAAAGGCCAGACATCCACCAAGGAACTTCGTTGCTGGCTGTGAACATGTCGTCGGCCGAATTGACTCGCTGAGAGAGTCTGTAGCCCATCCAGAGAAGGGCGAGCAAGTAGGCGACAATGACGACAATGTCTAAGGCGGATAGCATGGAGGGATGTTAGTGTGCAGTCTGTTCCGAGTTCTTCCGGTTTTCCTCTATCATGGATGAGAATGTGCGTTTCGGTTGGTAGCCTAGTGTGGACTTTATCTTTGCGTTGCTGGTCCTGTAATGGACTGCCGGGCCTGGCATGTAGGCTTTGACTAATGGTAGTCCCGTAATCTCTGCCATCTTTGGCAGTGCTTCCTCGAATCGTACGACGTCATCGGGCTCAATGTTAAAAATCTCATTGCCGGCATCGGGGTGATTCATTGCTAAGATAACTCCCGAGACGATATCTCGAACATCGGCAATGTGCATCATGTAGGGTTTCTGGTCCTCTTCTCCGTATTGCAAAATCATCTTGGGAGCGCCGTCCCCGCGAAGTCTTTTCAAGTAGTCGGCTACCTGGGTGTTGCCGAATAGTTCCATCTGTCGGATTTTGGAATCCAAGAAAAACCGAGGCCCGGAAAAGAAGCTCTCAGGGTCTAGTATTTCCGAGGCAGCTTGAGTATGTGGAAAGCGCAGGATGACGGTATTCATGCCTTGCGTCTGATAGAACTGTACGAGTTCTTCACCCAGCTTTTTCGTTAATCCGTAAAACGAAGTTGGGTTTAGCGGGTGGTCTTCCGTTACCGGTAGCGTCTGCGCTTTAGTTTCAGGGTAGACCTCGCCGGAGGAAGCGAATACGAAACGTTTCACGCCGACCGTTTTTGCTGCTTCGAGAATCGTTTGAGTCGCAGTGACATTGGCTTCGAACATCTTCGCGTTGTCCTTTGGATTCCAGGACATCATCGACCCGATGTGTAAAACAAAGTCTGCGCCTTCGAAAGAACTGATCAGTTCGTCTTTTCGCTTAATTTGCGATTGAACATGCACGTAGTTTGGATGGTTAATGCGCGTAGGAGCCAGGTCCAATCCAACTACGTGGAAGCCGTCATTCAATAACTGCTCGCCGAGTCTGCTTCCAATACGTCCGGAGGCTCCGGTTAACAGAACTTTTTTCATGATTCGATTGAGGTATAGAGGTGGGGTTTAGAGGGATTGATGATGCTTGAAGCGTGCTATTCTTGATCCTCTGATCAAGGGACGTTGCGGTCTACAGTTGACCGTGGATCAAGGCTTGTCGGGTGGGAGTCAACTATTGACCGACAAAGTAAAAAGAAAGCGATGACTTGGTAGATCCGATCTTCATGTTGTAGTTAGTTAATGGCATATCGAATGAAGGTCTTAGTTACAGGAGCTGCTGGTCGTTTAGGGAGCTGCGTGTGTCGATTGCTGACGGAGGCGAAGATCGAGTTTCTAGCGGTTGACAAGTATCCTGATGAACAAGCGGAATACCCTGTTAGGGTGGTCGATCTGCTTGATGGTGATGCCTGTAGCGAGTTACTGAAAGGCGTGGATGTTCTGGTGCATTTCGCTAATCATACGAACTGTAAAAGCGATACTCCTGAGGAGGTTTATGGCGAAAACGGAACGATGAATATGAATCTTTTTCAATCGGCTGCGAATGCCGGTTGCAAGCGTATCGTGTTTGCCAGTTCGGTCCAAGTCTTGGATGGACAGCTTCCGCTTGGCGATCGCAGTCAGCATCCCAATTTTCTACCCTATATCCCAATGGACTCGGATATGCCGGCGATTCCTCGAAATGCTTACGCTCTGAGTAAGCAAGCCGCGGAAAGCGCGTTAGAGTACTTCTCTCAAAATAGGGGAATGACCTGTGTCGTCATTCGTTTTCCTTTGTTGATGGATTCGCTGATGTTGAAGGCGACCGTGAAAAATGGCGGAATGGGTAAGGTGAACTGCTACGACGGATTTACGTATTTGCCGATATACTCCGGCGCCGAGGCGGTGTTGAAGGCGATGACTGCCGAGCTCGAAGGTTATCACTGCTATTTTGTGGCTTCGAAAGATAATTTAGAGCAACGTTCGACTATCGAAGTTATCGAAAGCGAATTGGCTCATTTACCCTGCAAGAAACCAATTGGAGAAATGGACTCATTGGTGGATTGCTCAAAGGTGGAGGCGGAACTTGGGTGGACGCAGCCACGGTCTCTTGATGAATCCTACAAACAATATTGTGAATTTGAAAGTGTTGGACCCTATGTATAAAGGTAACTGTTTATTACGCTTGTTTCTCGTTTTATCTGTGTCGGTTATTTCGATACGCGTACCGGCGGAAGAGAAACCCAATATAGTGATTATTCTCGCTGACGATTTAGGTATTGGCGATGTCTCCTCGTTTAACGAGGACGCGGCGTGGAAGACTCCGAATATCGATAGGCTTGCTGCTCGAGGACGATCGTTCTCCGATGCCCACACCAGCGCGGCTTTGTGTACGCCAACGCGCTACGGTATTTTGACTGGTCGATATAGTTGGCGCTCAACCTTGAAGAAAGGCGGTTATGATGGTTATTCGAATCCCCTTATCGATAACGATCGCATGACCATTGCGGAACTGTTCAAGGATAATGGATACAATACTTCCTTAATCGGGAAATGGCATTTGGGATTGAGTTGGCAATACCAGGGAAATAAGAAAGTTAAGTTCGACGATAAGACGCGACGTGTAATCGATTTCAGCAAATCCATTTCCAATGGACCAGAAGAACATGGATTTATGTATTCCTATGGCACGATGGCGTCGCTTTCCTCGCCTCCGTTCGTGTATGTCGAAAATAGTCGGCCAACGTCGATCCCCGAAGTGATATCAGTCAATTACGATGAAAAAGCTTTTTGGAGAAAGGGTCCGAAGGGAACGGATTTCGAGCATGTGGATACACTGCCGAATATCGCGAATCGATCGGTGAGATACATCAAGGAACAAACTAAAGGGGATAAGCCGTTCTTTCTCTATTGCGCGTTAACAGCTCCTCATGCCCCGATTATTCCGACGACGGAATTTATCGGAAAAAGTAATGCGACCGCCTATGGTGACTTCGTGCTCCTGGTCGACAGTGTCGTGGGGCAAATTGTAGATGCGATTACGGAAGAAGATCGTTTGGAGAATACGCTGATTTTTTTCACGAGCGACAATGGTCAGTCGCCACGTGCCGACTTCGATGACGACGAGCTTCCGCTAGCTGGTCACAATGGCAGTTACATTTATCGAGGAAAGAAATTCGACATCTACGAGGGTGGACATCGTGTCCCGTTCATTGCCAGCTGGCCTGGGAAAATCGAGAAAGGTTCCCATTCGGATGAGACGATTTGCACGGTAGACTTCATGGCGACTGCAGCGGAGATGCTGGGAGTGCGTTTGCCTGATGAAGCCGCAGAAGATAGTTACAGTATTTTGTCGGCTCTCACGCAAACGAAACTCCGCTCGCCGATTCGGGAAGCGACCGTAATGCATTCTAGCGGTGGCCGTTTCGCGATTCGCAAAGGAGATTGGAAACTCATTCTGTGGGCTGGTTCAGGCGGCTGGGCCTTTCCTGCAACTGAAGAGGATATGAAAGGTCTGCCGAAGTTTCAGTTGTACAACTTGAAAAAGGATCCCTCGGAAAAAACGAACCTCGTATCCAAATACCCCAAGCGCGTTAGCGAACTTAAGACGTTGCTTGAGAAGTACATTGTCGATGGTCGTAGTACGCCGGGCTCTCCACAGAAGAATGACGGCCCAGAGCGGTGGGCGGAACTGGAGTGGATGGATTAGAGAGTTGCCCGCAGATTGCTCGGATTGTCGCAGAAGTTTTTTGTAGGAGCGGGTTTATCCCGCGATTCCTAATTTTTCCTCTTATGCTAATCTACACAATCGCGGGGTATACCCGCTCCTACAAATGAGAGAGCTGTTTTAGAATTCACCTAAATGCAGAAACTGGAGCTGTACAGTTTCACCGAGATATCCGTCCCATACTCGAGCAGAGCTGCTTGGAGTGTCACGGACCGGACAAACAGAAAGCCGATTTTCGAGTCGATGGCGAGAAGATCCATGAGCAGGCGATAGAGGATGATTTTAAAATCGATCGACTCCGTATCGGTAATGCTGAGATCGGCAATTGGGGCGACCCGAACCGGAAGGATCCCAGTTACGCGATTCGCAATCTTAACGGACGGATCGATGAGCTAGCGATTTTCGACGCCGCTCTGAGTGAAAAGGAAATCAAGACGCTCTACGAAAAAGGGCAGGGTAATTAGCTCAACGAGACTTTCTGCCAAGGAAAGCGCTGTCATTGAGGTGGACGTCTGAGATATGAGCGAATCATGTTTTACCCACAGATTGAATGTGTCGCTTTGCTCGGTACACAGAGAACACAGATGATTTAAGAACTCGATTTTTGAAAACCGATAAAACTTCGTAAGCCCCTCTATTTGGAAATTATAGAATATTGGATATCTGTGAATATCTGTGTCATCTGTGGTTAAGAAAATCTACAAATTCAGTTTTTGGATCCGGGACTCACAACCGTGTTTCGATTGTAGTTGTTAGGTAGATGCAAGACTTTTGTTGTCGTGGAATTGTAGTGAGTCTCCTCATTTGCGGGAGCTGGAATAGAAGCTTTTTTGAATTGGTAGCGGCCGATCTCCGAGCGGCCATCATTGCAAAAGCATCTGAACGATTTGTCGTTCAGTGCCCGCTCGGAGATCGGCCGCTACCTTTAGGAGCACTTGAAGCTTAATACCTCGTGGTCAACGATTGACCTGCTAGACGTTCGATTGTTGGCGAATGTGTGCCTTCACTTCAGTCGCTGATGAACCCCTAGTATGCAAAGCGTCGATTATATCGTAATTCTTCTTTATATCGTTGGCATCGTTGGGGCGGGCAGGATGTTCGCAGGGCGGATGAAGAACTCGAAGGAGATGTTCTCTGCAGGTGGTCAGTCGCCTTGGTGGGTTTCGGGATTATCTGGGTTTATGACGCAATTCTCAGCGGGCACGTTTGTCGTTTGGGGAGGAGTGGCGTATCGGTATGGTTTCGTAGCCATCGTAATTAATCTTGGATACGGAGTTGCTGCAATATTGGTTGGGCGATTCGTTGCGGGCCATTGGCGAAAAGTCGGGGTCGACTCGGCATCGGAGTTTCTCCATCTCCGGTTTGGCGGTTCGGTTGTGCAGTTCTACACCTGGTTTAAGGGAACGGCGACTTTGTTTACGATGGGTGGTGGGGTGTATGCGCTGTCGAAGATCGTCTGCGTCTTGGTGCCTTTGCCCGTGGGACATCTTTTGGCGGATCCCGCGACGGGTTACCTGTCGGTGGCCTATTGCTCGGTGGCGCTGTGTCTGATGGTGGTTTTGATCACTTTCATCGGAGGTCTTTGGGCGGTCTTGATGACCGATGTGCTGCAATTCGTTATTCTTTCGGTATCGGTGATTTTCGTCGTTCCGCTTATCTTAATGGAGGCGGGCGGTTGGAGTTCGTTTCTGAACAAAGCGCCGGAAGGATTCATGTCACCGGTTGCCGCCGATTTTACCTGGTGGTTCATCACGGGTTGGATGATTGTTAATTTTTTCAACATCGGAGCGGAATGGACTTTCGTGCAGCGCTACCTCTGCGTTCCCGAAGCGAAGGATGCCCGGAAGTCAGCCTATTTGTTTGGGGGTTTGTATCTTGTGAGCCCGATTTTGTGGATGATGCCTCCGTTGATTTATCGCGTGTTGAATACGGAGGCTGATTCGGAGCAAGCGTATATACTGGCTTGCCAGTTGGTGTTGCCAGCGGGAATGGTGGGTTTGATGGTCGCGGCGATGGCTTCGGCGACCGCTAGTATGGCCACGACTCGGCTCAACGTATTTGCCGGCGCTTTCACTACAGAGGTGTATCACCGCGTGATGAATAAAGCGGCTTCTGAGGAGCGCCTCGTTTTTGTCGGTCGAGTGGCGACGGTTGTTTTAGGGGGCGTAGTCCTTTCGGGGGCCTTGTTGATCCCGAAATATGGATACACGAGTTTTCTGATATCGATCAACGCTTTGCTGAACGGCCCGCTAATGCTCCCAACTCTTTGGGGTCTGTTTTCTCGGAAGATCGGTTTGGGCGCGGTTTGGACGACTATTTTGGCAGGATTCCTCACGGCATTCCTAGTGAAGTTCGGTCTTTCCAGTGATGGGTTCCTCGCGGACATCGCTTTGCTTCAGCCATTGATCGAATTGATCGAAGCGAACAAACGGATCGTCGATCTTACGGCCGGTATTCTACTGCCGCTGATTATACTAACCACGCTTGAACTGCGAGGAAAGGGCGAGCATCCAGGATGGCAACGAGTGATGAGTAAAGAGAAGGCGTTTTGCGCAGCGCCTACGTTGAAATCGTCGACATTGCCCGGTAAAATGGTGGTCGTATCGTTGGCTGTGATATCTACAGTGATGATCGGCTTGGCGCTGATCAATCGAGAGGAGTCAGGATTGCTGATTAGTTTCGCAGTTGTTTTGGCTGCCATTGCGGGAACCTTGCATATTCTTATGCGCAGGGCTGGTTGAAGCGGCGAATGGTATGAGGGTTGGATAGATTTTTTATAGATTATCAATTTTGTTTATGTAGGAGCGGGTTTACCCCGCGATAGTGCAGATGTAGTTACAATAGAAATTAAAAATCGCGGGATAAACCCGCTCCTACGAGTTAAGAATGGTTTGAATAGATTGTTGACGATAGGTTTTGTGGTTGGACCTAGGTCGACTATTGACTTACATTTTGGTCGGTCTCCTGGAGGGATTCAGCTTTTCTTATCTAAGGAAAAAGCTCGCCTCAATACGCTTTAAAACGCGGAAACCAAATTCTTGTTATGCTAACCGAAAGACAGATTGAAGATTATCGTAGAGACGGATATATTGGCGTTGAGGGGGTGCTTAGCTTAGCTGAAGTGGAAGAGTTGAGACAGGTGACGGATTCGTTTGTCGAAAGCTCTCGTCAGGTAACTGAGAGCGACGATGTTTATGATTTGGAGGCAGGGCACTCTGCGACGGATCCTAAACTACGCCGCATTAAGAGTCCGATCGAGGCTCACGAAGTGTACCGGAAGACATTGGGCCATGAGAAGATTTTGGATATTGTCGCTCAACTGATTGGTCCTTCAATTTGGACGAATGGCAACAAACTCAACATGAAGTCCGGTGGAGGCGGCAGTCCCGTGGAATGGCATCAGGATTGGGCTTGGTATCCATTTACCAATGATGATCTTTTGGCGGTAGGCGTTTGCATTGACGATATGACCGAAGAAAACGGTTGTTTGTTGGGGATTCCGGGTACTCATAAAGGACCGATTCTGGATCATCATTTGGATGGTTATTTTGCAGGGGCAGTAACGGAGGAGGGATTTAGTGATTCCAGGGCTGAAAAGATTGAAGTAAAAGCAGGTGGGATTTCGATTCACCATGTTCGCGTGTTGCACGGGTCGCTGCCCAATCTATCGCCCAATCCTCGAAGGTTGTTATTGTTTCAATACTGCGCAGGTGATGCTTGGCCTCTTCGAGGTGTTGAGTGGGATGAGTATGAAAGAAGCTTCGTGCGAGGAGAGGCGACCAACCAATCACGGGTGACCGATGTTCCGGTGCGTATCCCTTTGCCGAGACCGAAACAAACCGGTTCTATTTACGAAACTCAATCAGTATTGGAGCGGTCTACATTTAAGAACGCTGCAACTTGAAGCAGAAGAGCATTTTTTATGGCGAGTGAACAATTGAAAACGCTAATCGCGCAAAAACGCGCGAATCCCTACGATCCGAATCAGTCGATTGCATCGCTCCGTGGTAATGGTCCCGATGGAGGGAGTATTCCCAGGCCTGATACAAAAGTCGTGCCTTGCGATGCGAATGGCGTCTACGGAGAGTGGGTTACGCATGCCACGCCCACAACTGAAAGTGTCTTTGTGTTTCTGCACGGCGGAGGTTATTATCGCAGCTCGGCCAAAGCGAGTCGGATGATTGCTTCGAATTTGAGCACGGCTTGCGGGTGTCGCTGTTTCACGGTCGATTACCGGCTTGCTCCGGAGCATCCGTTTCCGGCGGCAGTTGATGATGCGTATGCGGTTTTTAATTGGTTGTTGAGTCAAGGGATTTCAGCCGGGCAAATCATAGTGGGCGGAAGCTCCGCAGGCGGTGGATTGACCGCTGCTCTGCTAGCGAAGCTCAAACTTGTCGGGGAGAGCCAACCGGCTGCTGCGGTTCTGCTATCGCCTTGGACGGATCTCACGCAAAGCGCGGACACGTTCGTCACCAACGCCGATTCAGATCCTACTATTTCTAAGGTCTATTTGGATCGTATGGCGGCTCAGTACTTGAAAGGAACGGATCCGACCAACCCTCTGGCGTCACCAGTTTTCTCGGACATGGAGGGCTTGCCGCCGATGCTAGTACAGGTAGGGAAGTCGGAAACGATGTTTGGCGATGCTTTGGCCTATGTCGAAAAAGCGCGTCAAGCGGGCGTGCAGGTGGAACTCGATCCTTATGATGACGTGATACACGGATGGCACAATAGCGCCCATGTAGTTCCGAATATGCCAGAGGCGGTTGCCGCGATTGCTGGGATTGGAAAGTTCTTTAAGAGTCATTCCGCTTAAGTCTAGAAATCTGTCGCTAATTACGAAACCGATACTGAAAATGCTAATCGATATACGCATCTATCAAACTAAACCGGGAATGCGCGAGGAGCATTTCGAGCTGTTCGAGAAATATGGACGAGGACCGCAAACGCGATTACTTGGGGAACCGTATTCGTACGTGAAGTCGATTGAGGATCCGAATGAGTTTATTTTAATGTGGAGTTACGACGATCTTGCTGATCGCGAGGCTAAACGCGAACTCATGTGGGAGGACCCGGACTGGCAAACGTATGTCACTCATAGCAAGGCATTGGGGGCCGTTGTCTCCCAGTACAATAAATTGGTGGAATGCGTTTGAGAGGCTGTTTTCATTGCAGATCCCACGCGAGTCCCTCGCGTAGCTACGTCGAGACCTCGGCGTGGTATTGCTTCGCCATCTACGCTCCGCTTCGTCAGAGGATTCTATGGGTGACCGGATCTTGCCTTCTCAAGTTCGACACGTCTGGAGCAATTCTCAATTGACCTCTCTGTCTGCCTCGCCTATTGTGTTGGATTAATTTTAACCGAAATCAACTATGAAAACTCCATCCACCCCTCGTCGCCAATTTGTTAAAGCTGCGGCCGCTGCTAGCGCCGGCTTCCTTATCCTCCCAAGCGGGACGCTTTTTGGACAGAATCGTCCCGGTAATAAACTGAATATTGCACTGATTGGTTGCTGGGGACGCGCCACTGCTCACAGGGCGATGCTTCATAACGAAAACGTTGTCGCCATCTGCGATATCAATTCCAAGGCCCTGGCAGCCGCTGGAGAAGAATTTCCTGGAGCGAAAAAGTACAAGGATTGGAGAAAATGCCTGGATCAAAAAGATATCGATGCCGTCGTCTGCTGCACTCCGGATCACCACCACGCTTTCATTTCGATTTGGGCAATGAACCGCGGTCTACATGTTTACGGCGAAAAGCCTCTGGCCAACAGCGTTGAAGAAGCGCGCATGGTTCGCAGTACCTACTTGAAGAACAAGGGTAAGCTTGCGACGCAATGTGGCACTCAACGCCATTTCGGTTCTAACTTTGCACGCACACGCGAACTGGTAAAGGGCGGCGCCATCGGCGACTTGAAAAGCGTTCACGCCTGGGGAAACCGGACGCATAACATAACCGGTTACCAACCGGAAAGCGGCTCCGCCCCGGATTTTATCGATTGGGACCTTTGGACCGGACCTTCTCCTAAGCACCCCTTTAACCCGGCCTATTTTACCGCTGCGAAAAGAAACCAAGTGGTCAGTTATTTTGATTCCGACAGCAAGAATTGGCCAACGGGCTCCAACTGTCTTTCGTGGAATATGTATCGCGACTTCGGCAACTGGCAAATTGGCGACATGGGAAGTCACACGATGGATCTCGCATTCAATCCGCTTGACGCCGACTACCCGATTTCAGCGCAAGGCGAAGGGGATCCGTTTAATAAGGACATCGCGCCTTCCATGATGAATTCAACGTGCATCAATCCTGCCAATGACTGGCGCGGCAAAATCAGCGTCACATGGCACCAAGGCGGCAGCATGCCCAAGTCCCCTCTCAGCGCTCTTGATCTCAATAAAATTGGGCATGGCGCATTGTTTAAGGGCAGTCAGGGATTCCTCGTCTGCGATTTCACTACTCGCATGGTCATACCGTATGGTCCTAAGGCGAATATGTCCTATTACGAACCTAGCAAAGAGGCGGTTAAGAAGTCAGATATCACCGACTTTGGCCACGAATGGACAAACGCCTGTAAGACGGATCTTAAGACATCATGCAATTACGATTACTCCGGTGTCATGATCGAACAACTACTGCTAGGCCTTGTGGCCTACGACGTCGGCAAGAAACTCGACTACGATCCCAAGAAAATGTATGTGAAAAACAGTTCTGAAGCTAACCAGCGTCTGCGTAAGCAATACCGCCAAGGCTGGGCGCTGAATGGCTGATTTATTCTTTGCCTCCGGGTAAAACCTTCGAAACTTGCTTCGTTGTTGATTTTGGTAGCGACCGATCTCCGAGCGGTCACTGGACGACGTAGTCGTTCAGGTATTGTCCCGGCTTGTCCGGTGGCACCTTCAATCAAAATGGCCGCTCGGAGATCGGCCGCTACCTTAATGGGTTGAGTTGATCTTCGTTTTGCTTACTTTGTAAGCCTCTCTGGGTAATTGGCGGGGGTAATGAAATAGAGGATCGGATCGTCTTTGACGCGGACCATAATGCAGCGATCGATGGATGTTTCCGGCTCCCAGGTTTCCAGTGGAATGTCTTGGATGAGTTGTGGAGGAACTGGCCAGAGGGGTTTGGGGATGATTTGGAAGTGGGTGCCTTGAGGGAAATGTTCGTTGCACTCGTCGATGCTTAGCCAACAACCGCGACGGCAATGGGGGTTTATGAACTCGGGGTTGGCTGGAGCGGCGGCGTGAATGTGATCGAAGAGGCAGCCATAGATAAGTTGTCGAGTGAGGATAGACTCGTTGCGATAGGGTTTAGGGAGGGCGTCGCGATGCTTTTGAGTGAGTTTTAGTTGATGGTTACGCAGGTGTTGGAGTTTGTTGAAGTAGTTGTCGCGGGCGTCGGGACCGGGTAGGGCGAGTCCGTTTTCGGTTTTGACAGCGAGGTAAAATTTGGTGGCAAGCTCGAGGTGGATAAGTTGGCCGTTGCCCAAATCGCGAAGGAGGAAATCCAGTTCTCCGACGGTGGTATGGATGTCTGTTTGAACCTGGAGGTTTTGGGTGAGTAGCTCGTATTGAGGAGATGACTCTAGTAGGACCGCGAAGGCATCTTCGCAAAGGTGACCCAGCTTTTGGTTGGAGTTTAGGTCGGTGATGGAATCCGGAAGGGAGAGATCGCCGTAATGAAAGGCGTTCGCTTCCGGGAGGTCTCCAATGAGGTGCGGACCCTCAATGAAACTTTGAAGGAGGGCCTGGATGGGTGAGGTCATTGGGCGATTACCAAAAGCCATCGACTTGATGGTGAATGGTTCCGGTTGACCTTTATCCTATTGGTTGCTGATAGGAAATTCAATTGTTCCGATGTCTAGCCTTCTCGCGCACTCGTGAAAGATTCGCTGATTTACCCCCCCGCCCGCTGCACGGGCTTGAGGGATTAGAGGGTGTTGAATGTAGGAGCGGTCCTCGCTTAGCGCATTGGCGTCAACTTAACTGAAATCGTCTAAAAACCACCCCGACGTGTCGGGGTAGCTACGCCGAGACTTCGGCGTGGGATCTGCAATAATTCTTTCAAATAGAGTTAAGTTTACGCGTATGCGCTTAGCGGATACGCGTCAACAATTCAAATGCAAGGCGGACAATACCGGTCTCATACTTTGCTGAGTTTGAAGTCCCAATCTTTGCGGTATTCTTTGGTGATCAGCTTGTTGGCTTTTTTGTTGTTGGTGAAGCGCAGGTTCGGGCCATCCCATGCGAGCTTCTCTCCGGGGTGGCGCAAGCAGACGTTGCCGAGCTGAATAGTTTCGGTGAATGGGCCGGCGTATTTGAAGTTCGAGCCGGGGTAATCATAAGCTTGGTTGCCGATTGCCGCCTCGCGGAATTCTGTGTGATGCCCGATTGATGGTTCGTAGACGCGGGTAGGGCGGTGGTCACCGGTTTTCTCTTTGAGCGCCATTGCGACTGCTCTGTGGGATTCGTTCGGGATGATTCGAGAGCTGTCACCGTAGTCGCCTGTGACGAGTAGCGTGTTCTTCGTGCCGATGTAAATGTTGCCGGAGTTCGCGAGCGTCTCTCCTTTGGCAATTTCCTCAAGGCGCTCATGACGGCGCGGTTTGCCGTTCTTGTCGGTGTAGGCGTTGTCGGTACCGTCATACCAATAGACATCGAAGCCGGGACGATTAGCGGTGGGCCCGAAGGTCCATCTCAAGGTTGAGCCTTTGGGGAATGCGGAGTCGGTCAGGGTGTCGACATTGAGCGCCTCGACGTGGGTCGGGAAACCGGGGTCGAGTGACATGAAGATCGAGTCCATGGTATGGCATGCCATGTCAGCTAGAGCGCCGCCGCCAAAGTCGAGCCAGCCACGCCAGTTGAAGGGGAGGTAGGAACCGCCGCGCTTCTTCGTTCGCCCTGCGTCGAGGCCGCGTTCGCCGAGGAATGGTCGGTCGGCTGCACCGCCGAGCCAGTTTTGCCAATCAAGTGTTTTGGGTACTGGGTCTCCGCCGGTCGGTTTGACGAATCCCTGCGGCCAAACCGGGCGGTTTGTGAAGCAATGGATCTCCTTGATGTCACCGAGGTGTCCCCCTTGAACATAGGCAGCTATTTGGCGGTTGCCTTCGTTGGCGTGTCCGTGGTTACCCATCTGTGTCGCCAGCTTATAGCGATCGCAGGCCACGCTTAGCTGGCGCGCCTCCCAGATAGTGTGGGTCAGTGGCTTTTGCGTAAAAACGTGTTTGCCGTGCTCGAGCGCCATGACTGTTGCAGGGTAGTGGCTATGGTCTGGCACGCCGATCATGACCGCGTCGAATTTGTCTGCCGCCTTATCGAACATCTCGCGGTAGTCCTGGAAGGGCTTAGCCGCCTTCCATAGCTTCGCGAGTGAAGCGTTGCCGTCCGTTTCAAGCTGGGCAATGCCTTCGCCGATGTTGCCGTACTGGCTGGTGTCGACATCGCAATACGCCCCGCAGATATCACCGTGGTCGATTGTGTCGGAGATGTGGCGCCGGTTGATCCCCCCCGTGCCGATGAAGGCGACACGCAGCTTGTCACCTTTGTTTGCAGCGCTGAGGATGGCCGGTGCGCCGAGTATCCCTACGCCGGCAGCAGTTGAAGTTTGGATGAATTGACGACGTGTGAATTTTTTCATGAGGGTGATGTTGTTTGGGTTGATAGGAAATTCAATTGTTCCGATGTCTAGCCTTCTCGCTCACTGGGGAACGATTCGTGGGGAGATTGAGGGCTGGATTCTGGCTTATCAAGTTAGAAATTCCGTACTCCTATCCGTCAAAATCGTGTTTTTGGCAGTGAAGATGGCAAAGGGCTGTGTTAATCCGTTTAACGAGTTCTAAGAGGGTCTCTTTTTTCCTTTGCGACCTTGAACCCGCTTTGCGGGTGGGCGTCAACTTAACTGAAATCGTCTGACGGAGCGGAGCGGAGATGGCGAAGCAAAACCACCCCGACGTGTCGGGGTAGCTACGCCGAGACTTCGGCGTGGGATCTGCAATAATTCCTTCAAATAGAGATAAGTTGACGCCAATGCGCTTTGCAGTGGGCGGTCAATCATTCTTTGGTTGGCATTCGTCGATTTCCCGATCAACTAATTCTGGAACTCAAAAATTTCCTTACCATGAATAAACCGTCTTCCCCTTTCGTTTTAATCGCTGGTAGCGGCGCCGTTCGCGCTCATCCCATGCGCGGTGGACCGTGTTACTTAGTGACGATCGACGACCAAAACCTACTTTTCGATTGCGGTCGCTGCGCAGTGCACAATCTTTCGCGATTTGGGATACCGGTGGAATCGATTTCCGAAACGTATATTACCCATCTGCATTTCGATCACATTTGTGATTTGCCTCTCTTGTTACTCTTGTCCTGGAATAATGGAAGGAGTCGACACATGCCCATCTTCGGCCCAAAGGGGATCGATGCGTTTTTGGAAAACGGAGTTCGCCAAGCCTATGCCAATGACATCAAAAGCCGCATCGCTCATGGCAAGAGCTGGGATGGCTTGGATTGGGATACGCATGAGATCGCAAAAGAAGGACTCGTTCGCGAAACGGATTCCTTCATCATAGAATCGCTCGCCACTAAACACGCTGGGCTGCTCAACTACAATTACCGAATCACAACGCCCAGTAGCAAGATTGTGATTACAAGCGACTCCGAGCCGGATCCGCGTTTGATCGATTTCTGCCGGGATGCTGATCTCATGCTGGTTGAATGTTCGGGAACCAAGGAATTTTATGACACGCAAGCCTGGGGAGGATGGCACATGACGCCAGAAGACGTGGGACGGATTGCCCGCGAAGCCGGGGTCAAGAAAGTAGTCCTAAAACATCTCGTCATCGAAAGTTTTTCATCGGATCCTGATGTCTCTGAGAAGATGGCCGAAACAATACGTTCTCTACATCCCGACGGGGAAACGCTCGTCGCCGAAGACGGTATGCGCTTCGATCTCTGATCTTGGCTTGAGAACGTCCCCAGCCATCTAGGTTCTCAATAATCCCAGCCTCCCAATTTAGCCTAAATCTGGACCGCTAATAGCATAGGCGCGAGACCAGTCGGTCGCTAAAGCGGTCCCATCGATCCCCATCCGAAGAAAAGCGCGCTGAGGCGCAAAGCCGAAGCGTTTCAGCGCTTCAATCCATTCGGTATTCACCATCGGCGCATCAACGATAACAGGACCCGCTATCTGGCTTAACGAGCGTGCCAACAAGGCCTCAGCTACCATTTGAGTTTCTGCAACAATCGGCCCGATCTGCGTGGCGATACGTCCATCACGTCCAAGGACGAAGCCACGCAACGATCCCGATACGTCTTGAGCGACCCAAGCCGCTTTCGGTTTGCGGCGATAGAAATCGGCGAGAACTTCCCCCCGGTCGATTCCGACCACCCTCAGGTCTAGGTTTGCAACACGACCAAGATCTTCCGATCGCATCGGCTTCATTAAAAGCCCATCGGCGGACGAAGCGCTCGGAGCGACCGATTCAGTTTCCGATTCGCGATACAAACGCGCGATGCGGTCGTCTCCCGAGAAACCAAGTTTTGAATACACGTTGATACCCAAGTCCGTGGCGTCTAGCATGGCAAGTCGCTGGTTACTCGCTAAATCGCCGAGACACGCGGTCATCAATTTTCGAGCAAACCCTCGGCCACGATAAGCTTTCGCGACGAGGACCATATTGACCCACGCGTTCCGTTCTCCAAGCTCCCACGCCATCGTCGTGCCAGCCAATCCATAGTTGGGAACATCGATCCCATAGCCACCGCATAGCCGCAAAAGCAAGCGCCAGTCGTTCTCGTTCTGATTCCATCCAGCCTCGGTCGATAGAGCAAGGCAGCGTTCCAGATCATCGAGACGCAAAGCCCGGATCAAAGGTTCCTGGTTTTGCCCCTCTGTTGGAATATCAATCATACATTATATTTTTTGTGTTATTCAGCGTAGGAGCGGGTTTATCCCGCGATTTTTCATTTTTTTGGTATAGACACGTATTATCGCGGGGTAAACCCGCTCCTACAATTAGGCAGAGGAGCAAATTCCGACTTCTTAATCAGTCTTTTAGAAATTCAATCAATATGTGTGTAAATCTGTGGGCAATAATCTTTGGTTGTCCAATTCGAAAGCCTCAGGGGCCAGGGCTAACGGTTTCAGCTAATAGAACGCTACCACCAACGTGTAGCCTCTGCCGTTTCAAGCGCCTCATCCAGCAAAGGCAAATACCTGTGCCACTTTCGTCCCCACTCCAAGCTTAGCGGACCTGCATATTCAGTGCTCCTCAATTTATCGAGTAAGGCCTTCATCGGAAAATGGCCTTGCCCCGGCAGCGTATGTCTCGCGGTCCGCTCGGCCCCCGAGCCTATGATACCGTCTTTCACGTGAATGTGCGCCGTTACTTCGCCAATCGCATCCCACGTATCGACAGGCAGCTCTTTCCCTTTGACCCACGTATGGAAAGCGTCCCAGAGTAACGCCGTCCCATTAGGGGCAGCGTTGAGAAAGCGAAGGATCGCCGGAGTCGTAACCAGCGTGTCATGAGTTTCGATCATCAAATCGCAGGCCCAACCATGAGCAGCGCGTTCCTGTATCCACCATTCCAGGTTCGCTACCGCGCGATCGAGTTCTCCTTGATCCAGCGTTGAGCCTCCATCGAAAACACGGATGCGCCCAGCCCCGAGAGCATCCGCCCAGGGAGCCAATGCTAGCAATTCGGATCGGCCTTCTTTATCGTCGTCCGAAATCAAACAACACGACGCATCCAAGGCGACGACACGTATCCCGGAAATCGCTACATGTGAGGCCAGAGCTTGAGGCGTTTTGAAGCGGCGACTGAAGTATTCCGCCAAATCGATGGTGCCGCCTAAAGCCCGCAATTCCACCTCATCGATCCCGTGACGCCGCGCCAGGGTCAATACATCGTCTAGATCCAGTTCGTGACAGCCGAGACTGGAAAATGCGCGTCTTATAGAATAGCGTTGGCTATGCTCTCGGCTCGCTTTCATCCGGTCGCTCGATTATCGAGATCAAACATTCACCTGTATCCGAGGTACTCTATCCGTATCTTCAATACGACAATCGACCGAGGCCGTCGAGGTTTTCAGAACGACGTCAATCGCATCCACCGATGAGGCGAACGTAATTTTCGGAGCTGCATCTCCGCGACGACCTAGACCAAATGCGGTCACTATTGTCGTCGCCATCGTCGGCTCGGTTTTCACCGATACGAAAGGATGTTTGACCGCTCTATCTTCGGGAATCGGCAAACGATCCGTTTCCACTGAAATCGCATTCCGGCTAAACGTCCGAGCCTGAGCGAATGCATCTGGGCGACGGATAGCAAACCCTACGCTCTCTGCGGTCAACTGACATTCCCCATCCCAGTTGTCACCGAAATACCGGGCCTCGATTTTCGACGGCGTTTCAAACTTACTGACCCGATCGATCACCACCACGGCGGGTACATCAAAGAAAACAACCACTGCGCGAACGACGCTTTGCACCTTCACATTGGCGACGCGATAGGCATGCGTCGCGTCACTGGTGAAATAGGCGTAGCCTTTGCCGGCCCCTTTGTCGACAACCCGAGCCAGCGCGATCGTGGCGTTGGTGCCCTCTACGCCGTTATGATAGAGATGGCCTTCGCCATCGATCAGGATCGCGCTGTGTCCAGCTGTCGTGCGCATCATCCACGACGGGTCCGCATACGCATAAGGCGGACGGATCGGATCGACAATCAACTGCTCCCCATAACACTTGATAATCATGCTATTGCGATCTGCATGTTCGTGATTGTATCCGCCGCCGCTGCGTAGGCTAACGACCAGGTCGTCCGCTTCGAAACCGCTTCGAGCCACCACCCAATCCAGGTCGGAGTACCACACCTTGAGCGTTTCGACAGGCGGAATCGCCGCCACCGTTTCATCGAAAAAGATCAACGACCATAAGCTGTGTTGAGCTCCAAGATGATCGCCAAACCACTGAGCCGCCCCATTTCTGAACTTACGGGCCGTCCAGTATGGAAGGGCCGATCGATATTCCGGTCGGGCGCTCCTCGCAGCATCGCGATACCGGCCGTTATCGCCAATGTTAATCACCTCGTAGGGCTTCCCTTTCGTGGGCATGCTCATATTGAGCATGAATTGAACATTGCCGCTCCAATTGATGCTCGAGTCCAGGTTCATTACCCCGGTCTGCTTCAGGGCCTCAAAGGCCATGAAAATGCACTCGGACGTATAATTCGCATAATGGACCCCTTCTCCGTAGGAGCCATCGGGCAGGTAGACATCCTCGAAAACCTTCAGGCTGAAAATCGCCATTTCGAGCCAACGTTCCATCTCCGAATTCTTTTCGCCCCATGCCCCGATCGCAGCTGCTCCAATCGCCAATCCTCCCGCTGGCGCCGCCCGAAGGTTGATCTTTTGGGTGATTTCCGGACGGCGAGTGCTGTCGTTGGGAAACTCCGAACGTCCCGAATAATAATCGCTTTCCGGATTGATGGACCAGCCAATAGTCTCGCGCGGATGGCGAACATTGTTGAGGCCAACATAACATGGTTCGCACCCACGCTTTCCGAGAACAGTCAGCCATGACTGGCGTTCTGCGGAAACCACGTAATCTCCAAGCCAATCTATTGAGCAGGATACCGCGATCGCGCAAGCCGGAGCTCGCTGCACACCGACAACGTGATCGCCTCCCTCCAGGAAAAAATCCCAATAGGGAAAACGCATGAGCGTGCGGACGCATTCCACCGAAAGCGCGGCCGCATCTTGGTCCCCAGTCATCAGATAGAGAAAAGCCATTTCCTGAGCCATTTCGCCCACGCGGCGAATATCGCTACGATGCCCAAACAGATTTACCTCGGACCGAAGGTAAACTCGCTCCGCATCGCGATCACGTCCAAGCAAGGTATCTCTAAGTTCCTTAAATCGAGCGTTTTTCGAAAAGTTGCGACGCAATCGCGGAAGGTCTTCCGCTGAGAAGAACAACCTCGGACCCGATCCAGAGGGTTTCGCTGGCGTCTTTAAAGCCATCTCATCGCCGCTTGCAGCGAGTGTCAGCGCAGGTGATGCAGCCAGTAGTTTTAGAAGATCTCGGCGGGTATAGGAAACAGTCATTGGGGAAGGGTTCAGCTTTCTTACAGCCTTCAAAGCAATGCCTCTAAATCGATTGCCGTCATAAAAGGTAAACGTAAAAATCGGCGGCCGCGATCAATAGCATGGGCAATAATCTAAAACGCATCCGTCCCCGTGCACAGGGCCAATTTATTCTACCGTAAAAACGCTTTGCGATGGAAGCGAAGGAGACTATAATAGAGAACTTATGCCATTCAATGCATCCACCCAAGCAAATTTCCGCTCATGAAACAGACTTCATCCGAACCCATCGTCAACGAACCATTTCCCCTGCCGCAACGCTGGGGCGACGCCGAGATCGAGCTGCTCACGCAGGCCATGCGTCAGCAGTCGCTGTTCTACTGGAAGGGACCGCAAACCGAGGCCCTCTACGATGCCTTTCGACAGAACTATCCCTTGAAGCATCTTTTCCCCTGCTCCTCAGGAACCGCCTCCATTCACATCGCGTTCGCCTCGCTTAAATTTCAACCGGGCGACGAAATCATCGTTCCCTGCATTACCGATATGGGCTCGGTCCTCGGTATCCTCCATCAGCAGCTGGTGCCGGTCTTCGTCGATATCGACCCGGACTCCTACAATATTGATCCTAGATCCACCCGGCGAGCTATCACGCCAAAAACACGAGCAATCCTGCCCGTTCATCTGTGCGGCAACCCCTGTGACATGGATTCGATAATGACTATCGCTCGAGAAAATCAGCTCGTCGTCGTTGAAGATTGCGCTCAAGCGTGGGGAGCTCGCTACCAGGGCGAACTCGTCGGCCTAAAAGGTGACCTTTCCTGCTACTCCTTCAATGACTTCAAGCACCTTTCCTGCGGAGACGGAGGCATGGTCGCCGCCAACGATGATGAGTATGGCCTCAACCTATCGAAATGGGGCGACAAGTGCTACAACCGTGTCACCGGAATCCGGAACCCCGACGAGCTCGCTTTAAACTACCGGATGAGCGAGCCCCTCTCGGCGATCTGCACCGCCCAGCTGGGCAAACACGACGATATCGTTGAGCGTCGGCATCGAACGGGCATGCTGCTCCACTCGCTACTCGAGAATATTCCTGGGATTATTCGCACAAAGATTCAGTTCGAAGATACGCATTCGTTTTACAACTACATCTTTCGTCTCGACCTCGACGTTTTCGGAGTGACTCGCTCTACCTTCGCAGCCGCCCTGCAAGCGCAAGGCGTCAACGCGGAAGACGGTTACATTCCCGATCCCGTCTATCGCTACGACTTGTTCCAAAACCACAATTTCTACGCAGGCACCTGGCCTATCCGCGACTTCGGCTTGACCGATATGGACTACCGAAAAGTGAAATGCCCCGTGGCCGAGAAATTCCTCAAAGATTGTATTCATATGCCGCTCAATGAAGCCATGACTGAAGCGTATACCGAGAAAGTAGGGCTCGCAATTCGAACCGTTGCCGAACGATTCGCCCAGTGAAAAATGCGCAGGCTTCCAACCTGTTTTTTTACAGGCAAGATGCCTACGCTACTTTTGATTCGGTACGGGTTTAATACCCCGCCGCTTGCGGCGTTCTCAAAATTTTCGATTTTCGATTTTCAATCTTAAATACCTTGCTGGCGTTGTGTCAGTCGATTCAGCTAAAGCTATCGAGCCATACGCCGTAACAACCAACCCAATACAAGCAGAATTGCGGCAGCCAATACATTGATCGATGCCGGAGCGATTTTAGTAGCCGGTACGAACACGCAGCCAAGCAGCACCGCGCCCAGTACGAAACATACGTTTCCGACCATACCATAGACCTCCATGGAGCCCTTGTCCACATGCCCAGGCTTGTCTTCCACCGGCGTGCGCAAATCTCGATCTAGCAATATCGCCTCGGCGCTCTTGGGATCATCCGCTCGATACCAAATCGTCGATACGACGAATACGAGCGTAGACGAGGCCGCTGTCCCGATTACATTTCGCGGAAAAATGTATTCAGGAAATAAATCGAGTCCAAACATAGTGAAGGTCGTGGCAATCGACGCGATCACGCAGGCGATCCCTGACCACCACGGTGTTTTTCGATAAATCAATCCCAAGAATACCGGCATCAAAAGCGTCGTGGCCACCATCGAGAAATACTTCAAGTTGAACTCGAACGCTCCCCCCAAGGTGGAAATGAAGAACGCGGACACTACTCCTGCAACGCCAACGCAAAGCATCGTTACCTGAGCCGCCCGCATTTCATGGTGATCCGATGCCTGCGGCAAACCCAACTTATGGCGCATCGGCACATACACATCCTTAGTGATTGCCGCCGAGAGCCAGTTGAAGGCATCGTTTGCATGGCCAAGCGTTGCCGACAGAACCGCAGCCACAACGAAACCAATCATACCGTGCGGCAACAGAAGCATCGCCAGGCTGATGAACGAAGCTTCCTCCGGCGCCTCCAAATTAGGCCAGAGCTCGGCGATATTCGGAAAAATTACCTTAGCCACCATCACGGGCAATATCCAAAGCAGGGGACCCAGCAGCCCAAGCCATGCGCAAAGCATCGCCATCTTTTTCGCGTCGCGTTCGGTCGGCACGCTGTTGTAACGCTGCACTAAATGCCAAGCCACATTGTAGCCGAGAAACGTGTGAAAGATAAACGAGATCAGGAAAATCGGGTTCGCGGGGTCTCCATGCGGAATGAGGTATTCGCGCGGCAACTCGTCTAGAAGTCGTTTGATTCCCCCAAACATTCCTCCGTCGTTGCCCAGATAATGGAGAGAAATCGGCAATATAAGTAGCGACACCACAAAGATGACCACCCCTTGCACCGCATCGGAAAGAACCGCCCCCCAAAGGCCGCCAATGACGCTGTAGACGATCATCACCACGCCGACCACCAACATGGTCATTTGCACGCCCGACATTTCGATCCCAAACACCAAAAACGTCTCCAAATCGAGCCCCACCGCCGCAGAAATGAAGATCCCTAAAATATAGAGACCCTGAGCCATTCCAACAATCTGTATCGGAATTGAACAGACAGTGAAGAAATAGGTGGTCGAAGGAGAGTAGCGCCGCGTCAGGAATTCTAGCGGAGCCTGAATTCGAGCCCTCCGCCACATCGGAGCGAAATAATAGTACCCTCCAATGAATGCCCACCCGCTTGAGGTGAACAGCAAAATAGCCCCGGTCCCATTCTTGTAAGTATAACCCGCTGCCGCCACGAACATGAATGCCGAAAAGCCCGATACCCAATTCGAAATCCCCGCCACGAACCAAGGCACTTGCCCGCCTGCCTTGAAGAAATCATCCGTCCCCTTATTCTTCTTCGCAGAATAAACCCCAACCCAAATAATGATCGCGAAGTACAGCAGTATTAGCGAGTAATCGAGAGCGTTAACGGTACTTATTTCGGGCATGGTGATCGTTTAAAATTGCGTCTGGGGTTACGCCTGAATCCGTTTCACGGCAGGCTAGATGATTATGAATACGGAGGAAATTCGGTTCTGCTTTTTCATTGAGACTGTCAGCTCTTCACGCCGCCCATTTGGATACCGCTGATCAAAAAGCGCTGTAAGCAGACGAAAAGAATGATCATCGGCAAGACCGACATGGTCACGGCCGCCATCAAGAGGCGCGTGGACTGACCGACCTCCTTGGCTTGATCCAGCAGCCCTTTCTCGCCCGTCAGAAACCCGAGGTAACCCTTGTGAGTGATGTGCGGTTCCGCCGTGATCATTCAATCCAGCGGCGGAAATGGCGTGGTGCGGATGAGCTCTACTTGAAAATCGGTAATCGGCAGTCCCGTGGGATGGATGTCGTTTAAGCGGGGTGTTTCCGGCGCGAGCTGAGCCAGCAGCAGCTCGCCCCCGGTCTTCAAGCCCGCGTCATCCGAGTAACCCAGATAAAGCAGGTTGGATCCCCGCCCATAAGGATTGAGCAAGGTGCGCAGTTCGTGGCCTCCCGGTCCGGGGTAACGGCAGTCCGTCATCACCAGACATTTGAAATATAGCTCCCGCACCGCATCGCTGTTGGCGAGATTTCCCCAGACCAAAACCGGGTCCTCATAGTCGCGAAGGGAACCACCGTCCCCCAGTGAGGCGAGTCGCGGCTCTGTGCCGACCTCGGTCAGTCGAGCCATGACCGCGAGCGTGAAGTCACTCTCATCCGCGCCGCGCGGGGGTATCACGATCACGGCATTGCCCGCTAGTTTGGTGGTCGGAACAAGCGGGCGGGGGCTTAGAGAAAAGGGAGCGGACATCGAGGGGTAGGGGGGCGCAGACGAAAAATAGAAAGGAAACCCCGATCATGTTGCTCGCGCTGAAAGCCGCGAATAAAATGCGCAGAAATTTCAGTCTATCGTAAACGACACTGAATCGACCCCCTTCCCAATGCTCGATTTCACCGCATCAAGTTAAAAATTCCGTGGCTTTGTTGGGGTGCGCAATTATTTCTGTTACCTCATGCTTGGCTTCTGCATCAATTGTAGGGCGGGGCGCTGACCCGCCAAGCGTGCGAGAAAGTGTCGCCTTAGCGCGGCGCCCTACAAAGGGACGGAGGGTGGCAAGAAGGGGAAAGAAGTGACAGAAATAATAGCACCCTTACTGGGGTGTCGGGTGTCTTCTCGGTTCTGTTGGTATTGTCCTATACTGGCGCCCGTCGGCTTTGCTAAAATGACCAGTCGTAGCTGCCTATTTGCTGCGCGAGGGATTGGACAGGCCGCCACGATTGCGCATCGTCCTAGTGGAGTATCGAGCCAGTAGGGAGTTGTAGTTGGATTACGGTGACAGTAAGGATGTTGATTTTCAAGTACTGACCCTAGTTTGCGTCCTTCAGGAACGAAATACGACGGAATAGGAGTGGGGTAGAAAACATGATGCTATGAAGGTTATTGGTTGATTGAAAATCCGGGTTAAGGGCGAAATTCCACTCGGGTATAAGGGCTCGAGAGATACTGCTGGTACCCGTTGACCACTTTCCCATGGTTGCTGAAAAAATCGATGCGGGAAGCCCCTTCCTCTAACGGAATGGTGGCGATCCAGGAACCGGTCTTGGGATCCCGCTCCATGTCCGCCCATTGGTCTTCGGGAATCGGCTCGTACAGGAAGGGCGCTGAGCCCACGGGTGCTCGGTCATACATCCACCAGATGCGTCCGCTTTCCGCTTGGGGTCCGTTTTCGAAACGGACGTGGATCTTGAGCTTGTCCCCAATCACCTCATAACTCGAGGTCGGAGGGCTCAGCAACGGCTCGCCGCCGAAGAAGTGATTCCAGAGGAAGGCCTCGCGATTCTGCGGCGACATGCGGCGTTTCTGAGTGCCCGCCATTGGGTTCGTAATAGACAGGCAACTGAGGATGGTTTTGCGCTCCCCAAAGAACGTCATAAGCGACATAGTCATGGGTTCCCGGCTGAAATAACACATCGACGCCGCGCTCCATCAGTCGATCCCAATTCTCCGTAACGCTCACGCCGGACCAAAAGTAATCCGCCAAATCGCTGAAAAAGATTCTCCATCATGCGCTGCACACGCGAATCTGGTATCTTCTCCTTCAGGTATCCCATTCGATCTTGTCTCCGTTGTACTCGGTGGTGACCCTGCAGGTGGCCTTGCACGGGTTAGGCAGTTGAGCATTCCACTTCCGGAAAGCCTCTCTCAATTCGCTCACAA
>JAPKDW010000213.1 GCA_028822375.1 Opitutaceae bacterium
AGACACGCATTCGAGCGAATCGGTCCAGCCAAAAAAACGAAAATAAGGGACCAACAGGATCGCCATTTCGCCCGCCAAGCTCCTCGAAAGTCTTCATCTCTATCTTTTTAACGCGGAATCACTTCCTCCCCAACATACGGACTTAAGCCCCCCCGGGTTTAGCGCAGGACCCAACAATATTAGATTGCCGGAAAATACAAAAGCCGATTGCGTTGTTGGTGCCTTGCAATTCGAGGCACCGCCTTCTGTCCAACAACCGATGTCTAAAGTCGATCAATTCGAAAGCGTATTCAGAGCGGCCTTAAAAGAACCGTTCGAATTCAAACCTCTGAAAATCAATCGAGCAATGCTCGTGACAGATCTACTGGTCGATGAAGCCAGTCGCCTTGCCGAATCAGTAAAAACGTTCATCGAAGCGGCGACCGGCGCTTCCGTTCCGACTTGGGCAGTCGTTGCGGGCGAAGAATATACGAATACGGTGGAGCTTCTAGGGCGAGTCGAAGAAGAAAAGCCCGACTTGATAATCGCTTATCGAAATTTGAAAAGCGAAGCATGGAAATTCCCGCATAGCCTTGGCGAATTTCTCGACGTATTGCTTCAGCTGACAAGCTCGCCCGTGCTCGTAATCCCGCATCCTGAAGCTGGATACGCCGCAGAGCACTCATTGAGCTCATGCAACAAGGTCCTTGCGATGACCGACCACCTGGCAAACGACTACCGCCTCGTATCAGCCGCAGCAACATTCACCGAAAAAGGCGGAAACTTAACCCTATCTCACATCGAAGACCAAACGGTGTTCGATCGTTACATGGAAGCGATCTCCAAGATTCCGCAAATCGATACGGATGAAGCCCGCGAACTTCTCGCAAATCAGCTTCGCAAAGGTCCTGCCGACTATATCGATTCTTGTCGAACGGTTCTTTCCGAATTGAAATTGGATATTGAAATTCACGCTCAGATCGAATTCGGCAGCAACCTGGCTGAATACAAAAACATCCTGGAAAACGAACCGATCGATTTGCTTGTGATGCGAACCAAGGATAACGATCAATTGGCCATGCACGGACAGGCCTATCCACTGGCGGTAGAGATGCGGGCGATTCCCCTTCTCATGATTTAATTTTGATTTGTCCTCATTTGTATGAACCTTTTCGCTACCGCAATCGAAGCGCCGCACGCAACGCCTGAAGTCTCCCAAGCAATAACGCTCTTCTTCACATTCTACTTGGTAGCGATGATACTTTGCCTCGCCCTCGAAGAGAAGCTCCACGCAAAGAAATCCCTAATTGTCGGACTCTTCGCTGCAGGAGCTCTCATTTCCGGTACTGCGCTACACATTATTCCTTTTGGGGAAATGATCCTTCCCGGCGGGCACATTATCGAAATGCCCGTCTACATCCCTGCAATCGATTGGGGAGTGATTGCCATTATCATCGGCTCAAGCGTATTTGTCGATGTTACGTCGCGATCCGGACTCTTTACTTGGATTGCCGTTAAACTGACCAAAGCATCCAAGGGAGACCCGCAGACCTTACTGTGGTTATACGGTATCATGACGGTCGTTTTTTCGGCAGTTTTGAACAACGTTACAGCGATGATCATCGTCGGTTCGCTAACGGCCGTTTCGCTAGGTAAACTTGAACGAACCGATAAACTGCTAGGCTTCTTACTGGTCGAGGCCTTACTAACCAACATCGGCGGTCTCCTCACGCTTATCAGCTCCGTACCGAACATCATCGTAGGCAACGCGGCTGGGATTAGCTTTGTGACCTTCTTCGTAAAGGCGAGCCCCTACGTTCTCGTAGCGACTCTACTGACCATTTGGATGGGCTCAAAGCTCTTCAAAATCAAACGCCTAAGCACTTCCGAAGAACGCGAGGCTGCCTTAGCTAAAGTCAACAGCTTCGACGAAAACGACGGAATCGAAAGCAAAGGATTCTTCTGGTTCGGAACGCTCATGCTCGTCGCATTCATCGGAGTCATCGCAACCGCTTCGATCATGCCGTTCATCAAAGACCTAGGAATGGGCTACGTAGCCCTCGCCTTCGCCTTGATAATGCTCATTCGCTTCAAACATGAAGTCGATCAGTTCTACAAAGCGATCGACTGGGACCTGATCGGATTCTTCATGGCTCTGTTCGTTGTGATCAACGTGCTTGAACACGCCCAGGTTCTTGCGCTGATCGGGAAAGGACTGTCAGTAATTATTGGTGACGTCGAAAACGCGCTCGGCACAGGAGCTCTCCTAATATCCGCAGCCGGATTCAGTTCGGTAACCGACAATATTCCCCTTGCGGCAATGCTCGCGAAAATCCTCGGATCAGCTGGCACGCCAGGCGACTCACCCCTTTGGTGGGCGGTCATCTTCGGAGCAAACCTAGGCGGTAACCTAACCCCCATCGGCAGCGCCTCGACCCTCGTAGCCGTCACCATAATCCACAAATACAAACTCCCCATGTCCTTCGGCGGATTCGTAGTAAGAGCGCTCCCCTACGCCCTAATCCAAATTGCCCTCGCCACAGCCTACGTACTCATCATCCTAAGATAAATAAAGCATCCCCGGGGCAAACCCCGAGGTATTCAAAAAAAACCACCCAATCACCCAACCCGATAACTAAACTAAAAGTGTCAACCTAAGACCCGGACGACACCCTTCACCCTTCACCCCTTACCCTTCACCCCTTCACAATTCACCCTTCACCCTTCACCCCTCACCCCTTCACAATTCACCCTTCATCCTTTTTTCCAAATGCTCAAAGCACCCACTGACTTTCGCGGAACCCTCAAACAACTCGGTCCCGGCCTTATCGTATCGGCAAATATTGTCGGTTCAGGCGAACTCATCGTAACGACGATGCTAGGAGCCCAAGTGGGGTTCATTCTACTGTGGTTCATTATTCTCGGTTGCGGAATAAAGGTCTTCCTTCAAGTCGAGCTTGGACGATACACATTATCGACGGGTAAAACGACTCTCGACGCCCTGAACTCGGTTCCAGGACCCAAACTGGTGGTCTCCTGGCTGGTCTGGCTTTGGGCCTTCATGTTCATTGCCACGTTCTTCCAACTTTCTGGAATGGTCGGCGGGATTGCCCAAGTCGCAGGCCTCGCCGGTTCGTCTCTTTCAAATACGACGCTCGCGATTCTCATAACCGGCTCCTGCGCTGTATTGCTCTATTTCGGACGCTATGCGTTTATCGAGAAATTCTCGACCACCATGATCGCGACTTTCACGATCTTCACGATCTTCGCGGTATTTTCACTCTATTGGACCGACTATGGAATCACTGCTCAAAACATTAGCGAGGGATTGAGCTTTCGCTTGCCCGAGAAATTCATTGTCGCTTTCGCCGCATTTGGAGTGATTGGCGTCGGAGCCGCCGAACTAATCTATTACCCGTATTGGTGTTTGGAAAAAGGATACGCCAGCCATGTGGGTCCCGATGACGGTAGCGAGGAGTGGGTGGAGCGAGCTCAAGGTTGGATGAGAATCCTAAAGTGGGACGCCTTTGTTTCCTTGATTGTCTATACGGGAGCCACCATCGCGTTTTACCTACTCGGCGCCGCAGTGCTCAACGGCAGAGGAATCGAGATCAGCAATGAGAATTTGATGATCAACCTCTCCGAACTCTACAGAACGTCCTTTGGAGTGACTGGTTTGTGGGTATTCGTAATTGGCGCATTCATCGTTCTTTATTCTACCATATTCATATCAACGGCTTCCAATAGTAGACTCGCTGCAGATCTGCTGAAAATAGTGGGATTAGTTAAGGTCACCGACGAAGAGGGACGAAAACGACTGATCAAAATATCCTGTATCGCCCTGCCTGCCATCTACTGTATTTTCTATTTATCTGTCGGAAAACCCGTTACGCTTGTCACAATTGGAGCAGTCGCCCAAGCCCTAATGCTTCCTTTCCTTAGCTTCGCTGCGCTCTACTATCTCTACCGGGAAACGCATCCGGCTCTTCGACCGAAGTTCAGCTGGATCATTATGCTCTGGATATCGTCGCTCCTAATGACCGCCGTCGGTGTCTTCCAATTGACTAAGGAAATCCAAAAATTAGGTTTTTAACTCATTCCGCCATTCCGATACTGGAAATTCGAATTCATTGTAGGAGCGGGACCGCGATTAGCGGGACCGCGTCAACTTAACTCTATTTGAAAGAATTATTGCAGACCCCACACCGAATCTCGGTGCAGCTACCTCGACACGTCTGGGTGGTTTTTAGACGATTTCAGTTAAGTTGACGCCAATGCACTTAGCGGTCCCGCTCCTACAATTAGGCAGCGGAACCGCCGACGAGTCGGGGTCTGCTACAATCTTCGACTTTTTAACAGTCTCTACGAAACCGTCGGTACAAAAGCTCTGCTGAATTTTCAAAAGAAAATTGCCTTCCCTCCTAGGCCATTTAAAATCTGTGATTTCCAACTATGAGCGCTTCAATTCTTAAAGTACATCCAAACGACAATATCATCGTTGCCCTACGGGATCTCGATGCAGGCCAGGTTCTCGAATACGAAGGCGAGTCCATCACAATAACCGAAAAGGTCCCTGCCAAACACAAATTTGCCGCGAAGCTTTTCGAAATAAATGACGTGATTTACATGTACGGCGTTAAGGTCGGATTAGCCAATAAACCCATAGCCCAAGGCGAACGCATACACGTCGACAACATCGTTCATGCGGCTGACGGAGCGAGCCTCTCCAAAACGAGTTCGAACTGGCAAGCTCCAGATACTCAACGCTGGAAAAACGCGACCTTCCAAGGTTATCACCGCGCCAATGGTTCTGTTGGAACTGCCAATTACTGGATCGTGATACCTTTGGTCTTTTGCGAAAACCGTAACCTGGCTACGATGAAAGAAGCCCTCTTGAAACCGCTAGGCTACGGACAAGAAAGCCTCTATGCCAGCTACGTAACCGAGTTGGTAAGCGCGCACAACTCAGGGACGAATCTCGACGATGTACCGGAACTCGATGCCTCCTCAGGCGCAAACCCTCGACCTCGCCTATTTCCAAATGTCGACGGAATCAAATTCCTAAGTCACACGCTTGGTTGCGGCGGAACTGCCGAAGACGCATCTACCTTAAGCGGCCTCCTGGCGGGTTATATTGCTCATCCCAATGTCGCCGGCGCAACCGTGCTTAGTCTAGGTTGCCAAAAGGTACAGATCGATCACCTCAAAGAGGAGATAGAACGCCGTGATCCCAATTTCTCGAAACCCGTTCACTATTTCGAACAACAAAAGAGCCGCTCCGAAAAAGAGATGCTCTCGCAAGCGATTCGAGCAACTTTCAAAGGCGTCGCCGAAGCCAATCGTTGCAAACGCGAACCTGCGCCTCTCAGCAAACTTGTCCTAGGCGTCGAATGCGGCGGATCCGATGGGTTTTCCGGACTCTCAGCCAACCCTGTGATCGGCTCCACCTCCGATAAACTCGTCGCATCCGGAGGAAGCGTTATCCTCGCCGAATTCCCAGAGCTTTGCGGTGTCGAGCAGAACTTAGTAGACCGGAGCAGTAGTCCCGAAATCGCCGAACGCTTTCTAGAACTAATGAAAGCCTACGCAGCAGCAGCCGAACGCGTTGGCTCTGGTTTCGACCACAACCCTTCACCAGGCAATATCAAGGATGGCCTAACGACCGATGCCATCAAGTCTGCAGGCGCAGCGCTCAAAGGGGGTACGTCACCCGTTCGCGCTGTCTTGGACTACCCTGAATGGGTCACCGAAACAGGGCTCAATTTGCTCTGTACTCCGGGCGGCGATGTCGAGTCGACAACCGCGATGGCTGGCGCTGGAGCCAACATGATCGTCTTTTCGACAGGCCTCGGAACGCCAACCGGCAATCCTGTCACTCCCGTAATCAAACTCTCAAGCAATTCTAAAATCGCTCGCAATCTAAGCGATATGATCGATTTCGACACGGGTCCAGTTATCGAAGGAACCGCCTCTATTGACGACTTAGCCGACGGTCTCCTCGACCTTATTGTTCAAACTGCAAGCGGCGAAAACCAAACCTGCGCCCAAGCTCTTGGACAGGATGACTTCATCCCTTGGAAACGCGGCGTATCGCTGTAGAGCCAAGAATGAAGGGCTGATCCCGCTCAACGTGGCCCACGACGCGTAAATAAAGCATCCCCCGGGCAAAGCCCCGAGGTAGTGAATATCTGCGCCCTTTGTTTGCCACCCCGGGGCAAGCCCTCGACTCCGTCGCCCGCGGATAAACCGCGGCGGGGCATCACGGCAACCAAACGCTTCGCGCTTCGGGGCTTGATGTTTCGAGCGTAGCGACACATTCATCGCAAGATATAGCTCGCCGCAAGCGGCGGGGAATGAACCCAGTTGCGATTCAAAAGGTAGCGGCCGATCTCCGAGCGGCCATTATTCTTGAAGTTGCTGATCCCCTCAGTGGGATGAGTGGCCGCTACCAAACTCAGCAACGAAGCAAGCTTCTAACTATTTCCCTCGCTCGAGTCAGGCTAAAGCACTGACCTACCAATCCATGAACTCACCCGATCGCATTCATAGTCTCAAGCGGCCTGCGATTGAACGGATGATGCTCATCCACAAAGCGCTCCAAGGAGGTGGGTTCCCAAATTGCAGCAAGCTAGCCGCCGAATTAGAAGTTAGCTCCAAAACAATCAGTCGCGACATCGATTTCATGCGAGATCGAATGCTCCTACCCATCGAATATGAAGCGTCCGAGCACGGGTACTGCTACACGCATGAAGTCGAAAGCTTGCCCACCATCGATATTTCAGAAGGAGAGCTGCTTGCTCTCAGCATAGCCAGAAAAGCTCTCGACCACTACAAAGGAACCCCCTTCGAGCAACCGCTCGCCAACGCGCTCAACAAGCTTTCCGCCAGTCTACCGGATACAATCACGGCGAATCTTAGCGAACTCAGCGAAACAATCTCATTCAAACAAGGATGTCTCTCCAATCTCGACGAATCAACGCTTAAACGCGCAATAAAGGCTGCTCTAGAAAAGCGCGTATTGAATTTTCAATACAAAAAGCCCAACACCCCGAATCCACAGGCGCGAACCGTCAATCCCTACCACGTAACCAACTATTTGGGCAAATGGTACCTCCTTGCCTGGGACCACCAACGCAAAGCGATGCGGACTTTTCTGCTAGCCCGAGCCACTGCATTAGAGCTACAGACTCAGACCTTCGAATTACCGAGCGACTTTTCTGCCGACGATTATCTCTGGAGCAGCTTTGGCATTTGGTCGAAATCCGGAGACCATGCTGTTACGATTCGAATCAAACCGGGTATCGTTGATTACATATCCGAAAACATTTGGCACCCCACTCAGAAAATCGAATCTCAAGAAGATGGCAGCCTCATCATTCGATTCAATCTCGGCAGCTTAGACGAAATTGCTCAATGGATTTTAAGCTGGGGCCACCAAGCCGAAGCGCTAGAACCGCCAGCGCTAAGAACTCTCCTTCACCAACAAGCCCAAGCCGTTGTCGATTTGTACAACTAGCGGCCAAAGGCTCCGTTAAAAAATCCGTATTCTCGACGTAGGGCTGGCGCTTGCGCCACGCCGCGTAGCAAGAATTTTAGCAGCCTTCCGCGCTCGCCGCAAGCGACGCCCCTACAAACTTTACCAAATTATTCCCTTCGAGATATTTACCAATAAACCGATCTATCCGAGGAAATCAATTGTAGGCTGTACGAGAAACAACCCTAAGAGCACCTCTACAAAATCAATGTAGGAGCGGGTTT
>JAPKDW010000214.1 GCA_028822375.1 Opitutaceae bacterium
CGAAGCCGACTGTGGTAGTAGACAAAATCGCCGTAATCGACCCGCATGACGATCCCAGCTTGGCCATCGACAAGGAAGGATATCTTTGGGTTTTCGTCAGTGGAAGAGCGAAGAAGCGGCCGGGGTTCAAGTACCGCAGTAGTCGTCCCTATAGTATCGATTCCTTTGAAAACGTTACGGAAGAGGAGATGACCTACCCTCAACCATTGTGGGATGACGGAGAGGGCTTTTTCAATTTCTTCACTAAATACACGGGCGTCCGCGAATTGTATTATGAGACGAGCGCGGATGGCGTACTTTGGAGTGATGATGTAAAGTTTGCTGGGATTGTGGAGCCAGGGGCGACGAAAAGCGGACATTATCAAGTCAGCGGTCAACGGGGCGATCTGATCTGCACGTTTTTCAATCGACACCCCAATGGCGTGGTCGATAAGCGAACGGATCTTTACTACGCTCAAACAAAAGATCGGGGAAAAACGTGGACGACGATCGATGGAGAGAAATTGAAGCTGCCCCTGACGACAATCGATTGCGGGGCGCGAGTAGTTGATTACGCTAAGCGGCGCAAAAACGTGTATCTGAAAGACCTAACGTTCGACCGCGCTGGCAATCCCATTTGCCTATACGTTACAAGCGATGGTCACGAGCCAGGGCCGCAGAATGGTCCTCGCGAGTGGTGGGTGACCCGTTTAATTAATGGAGAGTGGAAGACTAGTTTGGCCTGTAGCTCGGATCACAACTACGACATGGGAAGTCTGTACGTGGAGGGATCTCGTTGGACGGTGATTGCTCCGACCGCCGCTGGCCCACAGCCTCATCAATCGGGTGGGGAAGTCGTTCGGTGGGTAAGTGAAGATTCGGGAATGAGCTGGGAGCGTGCAAAGGCGATCACTCGCGATAGTCTAAGAAATCACAATTATGTTCGGCGACCTGTGAACGCGCGGGATCCGTTCTACAGTTTTTGGGCTGACGGAGATCCTACCGAGTTTTCCGAGTCTCGACTTTATTTTTCCAATTCGGACGGAAGCGGCGTTTATCAGCTGCCCTATAATATGAACGATGCATCCGAAGAGCCGATACGAATCATCCCATAGTGGGCCTTCTGGAATTGTTGAAGAATAGAAATTGGTGGAGGTGGCGGGAGTCAAACCGGGACGATGAGTTCATGTATTTGCACTTATCTGCATTTGTAGTTATCTAACAGCATGTTGTGAAACCGTCAAAATGCACTCGAATGATAGCAAATGCATCTAAGTGCACGAATTCTGGCAAATAATTGGCAAATCTGATTATTCCTTCTCTATTGATACTCAAAGAAAATCGCAGAACCCTGTGTACCTTAAACGGTACCTTGGGGGGCGAACTTGCACCTGGAGCTAGATGCAATGAAATGCAGGTAATCCTGCAAATAGTTAGCAAATCTTATTGGGCGAAGGGTGTCAGTAATCTGACATCTTTCGTTATGAAGCGGTTGTCCTTAATTGAGTACCAATCTATGAAAGCTTCGAATTGCTAAAGGAAGACGTTCGAGTTATCAATGCAGCATGAATCCATTTTAGCTGCCATTTTTTGAAGAAGAGATCGAATGCCTACAAAGTGGCTGTATCCTAAGTCTACACCAGTGGACAAGCAAAGGATTTCAGGTCGTCTTCATCCGGAAAACTCCTGTGTTAGGCCACTCTTAGACATACACACTAGCTAGAACGCGATGAAGTGAATTTTGCCAAACTTCCTAATAAATCCAGCAGGTTCGCTTTTCTCTGTGGTAGGATTATGTCTAGAAACAGTTTTCAGATTCTTACTCTCTTTTTCGTGATGAGAGGCCCCTATCTTCCATGATCTCTTTTTAATCGATTACTATCAGCCCCAAATTCTTTCTCCTCGCTTTTTTAGTTCTCAGTTTGAATGCCTTTGCTGCCAAAATCACGGAGACGCCTGAGTTGGATTCCTATGGCGGATTTAAAGCCATCCAGTTAAACGCTACTGGGTTCTTCAGGTTAGAAAAGGTTAACGGGCGCGATTGTTTCGTTACTCCGGATGGGCATCCTTACATTGCGTTGGGTGCTAATCAGTTTTAAAGTGTTGCAGTCTCCCCTCTTGGAATAGGTATTGAGATTCATTTAATAATTTAAATCAGTAGTTCTGGGAAAGACCGAGGAATGCCCTCCGGTGCGGTTAGATAATTCTGACTCGCCCCAGTTGTGGAGTTTATCGACACCTGTAGGTTGCCTGAACTCTAGCGTGAAAAGTTTGGTGGACGGCCAATCGAAAATCGGAAATCGCGAGTTGTAATCCGAAGAAAGCTTTGAGGTATTTGAACTTTATTTACCTATGGCGAATCCTGCATAGTATTGTGCGGTCAAAATTTCAATTAATCTCGATGAAAAGGGTCTCGCGAAACCTTAATTTCTCGCGCCTGAGCGGGTGAGGTTTTGTGCGTTGAAGTTGGCGTTGAAACGTTAGTTCTCCGGTTGCTTGATCGATTTCAAATACAGAAAGTGTATCCGAATAACGTCCTGCCGCTATAAGCCAACGTCCTGCCGCTATAAGCCAACGTCCGCTGGATTCTAGGTTAAAGTGCCGCGGCATTGCTCCCCGCACTGGTTCCACTTCGACGATGGTAAGGAAACCGGTGTCGGGATTGATACGATACACGGTAATAGTGTCAGTGCCGCGGTTCCCTGAGTATAGGAATTCACCATTTGGGTGGATGCGAATCTCTGAACCACCGTTGTAGAGCTCTTTGGACTTAGCGTCCTCGCTGAGAGACGCCACGGTGGCGATACGCTTTGCGGTGGTTGTCTCTGCGTCGTACTTAAAACTGGATACGTTCATCGAAAGAGCGTCTTTTACGAACATGAATTTATTGTCTGGCGAGTAGACGAAATGGCGAGGGCCTCCACCAGGAATGCCGTCGACGACGCTGTGTTCTTTGAGAGAAGGCGTGTCGGCATCGATCTCGTAGAAATAGATTTTGTCTTGCCCGGCGTCAGGTATGATCGCGAATTTACCGTCGGGAGTGAATCCAACGAAGTGCGGATTGGCCTGGTCTTGTTTGCCAGGTACTACGCCTGCTCCTCCTTGGTGATCGATTACCTGGGCCTTAGATCCGATTGTTCCATCGGGGGAGAGTGGGAATATAGCTACGTTGGCTCCCCAAGATTGAGGTGTTACAAGACACTTGCCCGATGGGTGAACGGCGAGATGGGCGCTTCCGCCTTTGCTTAAAATAACCCCTCTTTGTTGATTAGAGTGAGGGACCCATCGTCAGCGATTTTGTATGCGACTAGAATGGGATCCGTTTCGTTTTGGGCCACCGCATACAATACGTTTTTGTTGGGATGCAGCGTTAGAAAATGAGCGGATAACATTTCGGCCGCAAGCTTTGGGTGGTGAAGTTTACCGGTTTCTACATCAAATTTAGCGTGATAGATACCGTTACCATTTTCTCCCCTAGTTCCGATATAGACATCAAGCGAGTCGGCGTACGCAGAAATTACGTACAGGGAAACGAATATTGTAGAGAGAATTTTCATATGCAAAACTTTGGTTAATGGCTATTCCCTGAAAATAACACAGGTCGGATTGGGAACTTTGATAATTGACTGGCGTTGGAATGTTAGTTCCCCGCTCTCTTGATCGATCTCGAATACCGATACAGTGCTCGAATCTTGACCCGCAGCTAGTAACCATTGACCGCTGGAATCTAAGTTGATATGTCTAGGCATTGAGCCTCGGATTGGTTCGACTTCGATTACGTCAAGGCGCCCACTTTGGGGATCCGCCTGATAGGCCGTAACCGTGTCGTGTCCTCTGTTTCCGGAATAGACAAAGCGACCAGTAGGGTGAACGAGAATCTCAGAACCAGACGCGTATAGCTCTTTGGCTTTAGCGCTTTCACTCAATGCGGGTGTTGTAGAAAGCAGTTCAGCGGTTCCCTTCGCTGAGTCGTAGGAGAAAGAAGTTACAGATACAGTAATTTCATCTTGGAGATATATTAATTTCCCGTCGGGAGAAAAACGCATGTGGCGAGGTCCACTGCCAGGGACGCTGTCAACGGAGCTGTGAAACTTAAGAGATGAGTCCGCGGTACTGACTTCATAAAAAACAATCTTGTCTTGGCCTAGGTCAGGAATGGCCGCGTACTTCGCGTCTGGAGAAAAAGCGACAAAATGCGGTCGCGCTTGATTTTGCTTGGAGGCAACTACCCCTGAACCGCCTTTGCGCTCGATTAGCTGAGCTCGAGGACCGACACTCCCATCTGTAGAAAGCGGAAAAACAGCGATTGTTCCTGTAAAGTACTGGGTTGTAACAAGAAGCTTTCCGGAAGGGTGAACCTCCAGGTGGGCGCTGCCTTTTTCTTTTCCCAAAACCGCCTTGTTGATGAGCGACAGTTTACCTTTCTCTCCAATTCGATAGGCCGCTACACAAGGCTCTGTATCGTGTTGCGCGATGGTGTACAAAATATTTTTATTGGGATGAAGGGCCAGGAAATGGGCAGTAGCAATTTCAGCTACTAAACTCGCTTTTGATAGTTTGCCTGAGTCTTTGTCCAACACGGTATGGTAGATTCCTTTAGCATCAGGACCTCTTGTCCCAAAATAGATGTCCACGGATGAAGCGTAGGAGAGACTCGATTTGACGAGAATACAAATAATGAAGATGAATTTCATGTTTAAACGGTTGTTATTGTTCTATATTGAAAGAGATAGATGTTTGTATACGAGAACCAATCACAAGCGACATTTCAGCAGCTCGCGTTCGAAAAGAAGTTCTTTGGGTAGGTGATCGCGAAGGCTCATAAAGAGTTCTTCATGCATGATCAGTTCCTGAAGCCAGGCTTTCCGTTCGACACCCATGATTTCATCCCAGCGTTCTTCGGTGAAATCGAGGCCCTCCCAGTTTATGTCATTGTAATGGGGCATCCAACCAATTGGCGACTCTTTCGCCATTGTGCGGCCACGTACGCGATCGACAATCCATTTTAGAATTCTCATATTTTCGCTAAAACCTGGCCAGGCAAAGTTCCCTTCATCGATATTACGCATTCACTATTTAGTCTGAAAGGTTCAGTTGTTCCCCTTCTGTTTGTTCGAGTCAGGAGCAGGCAAGGACGCGACGTAGGCCACCAGATTTAAGATGTCTTCCGATGTAAGGTTTTGTACTGTCGGTACCATAAGCGGTGACATCGTGCCCTTTCGCGTGCCTTGTTTGATATCGTTTAGCTGACGTGCCATATAGCTGGGAGAGCGACCTGCAATTCCCGGAATTGAACCGACTCCATTGAGATCTGGACCGTGGCAGAGCACGCATTGGATCGTTTTTCCGCCACTTCCTGTCGTGGCTAGTTCCTTGCCCTTTTCGATCGAACCAACAGGCACGCGGGCAATAAATCCGGCTCGAGGATCTCTCAGGAATTCTGTACGGTGGGGATAAACCGGTGACTCGATGATCCGATTGCCGATAGGCTCTGTCCCCGCTTTATCACCTTCGAGAGGGATGTGCAATCCTCCGCGTATCATGGTTTTGGGGACAGTATTAGTCTCTACGACTTCCACCCATGGAGTCCATTTCATGGATGCAAAGTATTCGGAGACTTCGTGAATCTCTTCTTCCGTCATGCCTTTGGCTAGATCGACCATCCACTGGTAGTTGGTTTTTCTAGGGTCAGCGCAATGACGGAGGTCGTTCTTGAAATCGAACATCTGTTGCACCAAGTAGTCTTTGTTTAAGCCGGCCACCATTGCGTTTTCAGGTTTCCCCTTGCCGTTTGGATAGTGGCAAAGTGCGCAGGCGATGATATTTCGAGTTGGGTCGCCGTTGGCGTAAATCTCAGGCATGGGAGGATGGTCTCCCGGATACCAATCCGCAGGCGCGACTTGGAACCGCTTTCCGTCTCTCTTTCCGATGATTTCGTCACGGGTGAAAGTTAGGGGTGTGTCGGGGAGGCTGTATTTGCCCCCGTGATCCTCGAATGGAGGCACAGGTTCAGTTACAATGCCATAGGCCCACGCCAACTCGATAAGGTGGTCGGGAAGCTTTTCCTCGGAGATTGCGTTTTGGATAAAAACACAAAAGATTAATGATAGAGATATTAGTCTATACTTCTTGCTCATGCCGAATGAAGTGATGTTGAAATTTTCATAGGATCAAAGGTGCGCATTAAGAACCTGCGCCTTTCGTTTTTAAGTACTTAACTTTGTAGTCCGCCGGTAGAGGGGTGACGTTGTTCTTGTCAGCCCAGGAGTCCCATTTCCGGCTCAAGCTTGCTACGATATCCGGATGACTGTTTGAAAGATCTTTCGTTTCTGTTCTCACAGCGCTCATGTCATACAATTCCCAAGGTTGATATTTGATCGCCACCAACTTCCATTTCCCTTCTCGAACGGCTCGGTGACCTTCGTGCTCGAAATAGAGCGTTCTTGTATCGCTGCTTTCGTTTGTAATTTGCTGAACTAGGTCCTTCCAGCGAGAGGGAGCGTTCCTTCGTAGCTTGTACCGCTTGCAGTCACAGCGGTAGCCATTAGATCAATCACATGGGCCGGTTGGTGATGCAGCGTGCCCGCTTTGGATTTTAAGCGTGAAGGCCAGTGTACAATCGCAGGCGCGTTGATGCCTCCTTCGTGATTGTATTGTTTATACATCCGCCACGGAGTGTTCGAGGCGTTTGCCCAACCAGAGCCCACACTGTGATAACTGCCTGGTCTGCCCATCGAATGCAACTGATCGGCCGTATGTAAGATATTGTTGTTGCTGAACTCGGTATCAAATCCTTCCCAACCCCATTGACCACACGCCCCATTGTCTGAAAGAAATATAATCAAGGTATTATTATATTCGTCGTGCTCCTTTAAGTCGTTAAAGACCCGTCCGATCTGCTGATCCATTCGATCAATCATTGCGGCGTAGATTGCCATGCGGCGGGCCAAGTCGGCTTTGCGGTCCTCATCTTCGATCGAGTTCCAAGCGGGATTGAGCCCCTTTACCGTTTCCCCAAAATTCCAATACGGGGAGCGAGGCGGGAGATCTGTTGATTGATCGACGATTCCCATCTCTTTCAATCGCGCCAATCTTTCTGATCGTAATTCATCCCAACCGCCATTGTAACGATCGGCGTATTTTTTGATTTCCTCTTCCGGCGCCTGAAGGGGGAAGTGGGGCGCGGGGTGAGCCAAATAGAGGAACCAGGGTTGATTTGGGGTTTCACGTGCCAGGTTTAGAAAGTCCAGGGCATAATCCGTTATAGCATCGGTTGCGTAGTACCCGTCATTAGGATACTCGCGAGTGGTTCGATTTTGCGGCATCCGCAATAAATAATCAGGATCAAAAAACGCCGCGCAACTTTTCAGCGATCCGTAGAATTCTTCGAAGCCGTGCTGGGTTGGATCGTCGGTGCCCAAATGCCATTTGCCGGCTATGAACGAACGATAGTTTGCGGGCTTTAGAATTTCTGCGATGGTTTGCGCATTCTCAGAAATACGACCACGGTATCCGGGCAGATTCAAATCATTGACCATATGACCCACTCCAACCGTATGCGGATATTGTCCGCTGAGAATGCTGGTTCTTGAAGGGCAACACCTCCCGGTATTGTAAAACTGAGTTAGGCGGACGCCGTCTTTGGCTAGTCGATCAAGATTTGGAGTATCGATTTCGCCCCCATAGCAACCCAGGTCACTGTAACCGAGGTCGTCTGCAACGATTATTAGAATGTTGGG
>JAPKDW010000215.1 GCA_028822375.1 Opitutaceae bacterium
GACAATGGCCGCTCGGAGATCGGCCGCTACCTATTTCGCTTCTTGAACGAAAGCTCGTGTCGGTAGACCACTCGCACACGTACATCGCTCCGTTGCCATCGAAGACAAAACTCGCTGGCTCCTGAACCATCGGCTCGCTCGCGACAAGCTCCAGGTGAAAGCCATCAGGAATCTCTATCGTCTTCATCGATTCCTCCGGACTCAAAGCCGGAATTCGTTCGGCGGCGAAAGCGCTAGCCGACACCAAGCCGACTAAAAAATAGGTTAGGGGAAAACGAGAAAACGTATTCATAAACAACAAGGGGTAAGTTCGATAAGGAAACAAATATTCCAGTTTTAAAGGATAGCATAAGCCCGATTCCCAGAACTTAAGTGAACATTCACTTCCGCAAGACAATAAACCAAGCCCGGAGGTCTCGATCCACCCATCAACCTCGGAAGGTGGCGCGAGACGTCCCGTCTCGATATATTGAGCAACAAAATCAAATTATCAGATATTAGAGAGTGTTTAATAAGTCCAATTGCTTCGAGCAGATAAACTGTAGGGAGCGTCGCTGACCCGCCTATTAGGATGAAATATCGCCTCAGCGAGACGACCTACAAAACGAATTTACCGTATTGGGTTTCAATTGTGATGTTCTTTCCGACTTATTAAACAGGCTTTTAGACCGTTCACCTAAACCGAAACGAATACAGATCCGCATCGCTCATCGCAATTCGCATCCTGATCGCTCGCCCCGCGAGAACTGACACATCGGAACCGCCTTTCCATTTCACAACCCACTCAATCTCATTCCCGAAAATCGGGGTACACTCCTCCAATGAAAATCCAGGAATTGGTTTTCCCTCCAAATCCTGCAACTCGACTCTCAATTCTCCCGCAGCGGAACTTTCGTAGTTGATTTCCAATTCCTTACCTTCGAAACGAAAGGGTTTCGAAAGCAACTCTCCGCCTTCATACGATGCGTGAACCGAAACAAACCCATCCAGTCTCAGCGAATAGCGATCTAGGTGAGCCGAAGGCTGCGCGTAGTGCGACATCCGATAAATATACAGTTTCCGTCCATCGCCTTCCGCTAATCCAAGAGCAGGCGTATTATCGCGAGCAACCCAATCCAATGGCGTATCCCCCGGGCGAATAAACGCTTCCATAAACGAACGATCATAATGCTTGCCACCGCGAGTGCTCATGAAAATCGAATCACTAGAAGCGATCGCGTATTTGGGATTGTCCACCAGTCCGCTCGAAACGCTTTCATCCAAAGCTGCCTTCTTCGGGAAAAAGCGCTTTGCCAAAGCAAGATAGATATGAGGCGCTCGAAAGTACGGCTGCGTACCATTCGTATACAAATGCTCCATCGGCGTATCGCCGAAATCCATTGCCACCGGATCCGTCCAATTTAGGAAATCTTGCGAGGTCGTTCGACTGATCGTGCGAAACCCATTAAACCCCTCTCCCGTCCACGTTCGAAAATAACACACGTACTGCCCCTCGCTAGCCGACCAGAACGCGACGTTATGCGAATCGAATAATCCTTGGGTAAAAATGAACTCCTCACGCCACAGTTTCCAATGTATTCCATCAGGCGATACGAAAGCCGCTAATCCTTTACCCTCAACACCGGTTATCGCTTTAAACCGGCGTTCAGCCGGAACCCCGGGTCGCGTATCCAACATCGGACTGAAACTGCGCGAGTATTTGTCGTGGATAGCCAAAACGACGTTGTTTTCCTTTGTACCATTAACCTCGAAAATCCCCAAATTGGGTTTCGTCCAACTCACCCCATCAGTCGATTCCGCGTAACACGTTACCGCCACCGTGCCTTCTTCCACATTCGGCAAACCTCGATAGTACATCCGATACAAATCGCCATCCTTAATGATCGTCGGATAAGCCGAGAAACGTCCTTCCCAAGGTTTGTCGAACGCAAACGCCGGGCCCTCCCGCAAGGGCTCATGAAGTCGCAAATCAAGCCCATCCAGCGATTCGATCAGAAAATCATCTACAAAGAGTTCCCGTCGATTTTTCAAATCGGGGATAGAATCTTCGGCAATCAAAGCAGTAGTGACCAACGACAGAATCACCGAAGTCAGAAGGGTATTTGTAAAATGGCTCATAGAAGATTAATGCCTAATCCCTCCCAAGTCCCCCGGCAACATTTTCCTTGTTTTACCATACAGTCGATTTGAAAATTTCAAACGATTGTTTGAATCTAAATTTTTGCCCGAAACGTATTAGTTAGTAGACTAAAAAAGAAACGTAGATCGATTCGAAAACGAAAAGGAGGAAAAATGAAATATCAAAAATTACGGGCATACATCCCGATAAGAAACCTGATCGCTTGCCTCGCAACCGCCATGGTCGCTTTGCCAATCGCGCTATCAGCATCGCCTAAAAAGAACGCAGCCGAAACGAGCCTTATCGTTAACATTGACGATTTTCGCGCATCATTGAACCTAGACGCCGAATGGATACGAGAAGACTTGCTTGAGCGAGCATTCTACGATGCCGCCCGCCATCAAAAACTAGATGGATTCAACCTTCGCTACAATGACGAAGGCAACAAAGACTCACGAGACTACCTCAATCTCAACATACTCCATTGGAGACGCAGCTTTGCCAATATGTACGAGATCACGGTTTCTGCGACCTACTACAATGCCGAAATACTTCTTCACAACTAGAATTTAAAACGATCCGTATCCTATTTTCAAACACGAATCTCTTATCGAAAGAATACTCTCTTCCGGCTGTCCAGCGCCCTACACTAAATCGCAAGCATCGGCTGGCATCCAGTGGGCGTCTTTGCCATCCCACTTCACATTGCAGCCAATCGGGTTCGTTTCGGAAATGCTAATTGACTGACCGTTTGTCGCTTCTTCGAGAACCCGTTCGAGATCATTGACGGTCAAGGCGCTACCGTCGCGCGGCGTATCGATACCACGTCCCGTGTAGATGAGCTTTCGTTCCTTGTCGAAGACGTAGAAATGAGGCGTGCGCAATGCCCCGTATGACAGGGCAACTTCCTGCGATTCGTCGCGCAAGTAAGTCCATGGAAAGCCGTGCTCTTCCATTCGCGTAACCATGTGGGGGAAATCGTCCTCTGCATACGTCTTCTTGCTATTAGCGTTGATCCCGACAAATGACACGCCGCTATCCTTGAATTGGTCGGCGGTCTGCCTCGTAACCTCATCCGAGCCCGTTACGAAGGGGCAGTGATTGCAGGTGAAAAATACGACCAGAAAATCGGACGACGCAAAGTCGCTCAAAGAATAGTTCCGACCATCGGTTGCTGGAAGGTTGAAATCAGGAGCGCTCGCTCCAACAGATAGAGTAAAAGACATAAGCGCATCCTTGGTGAGATTCTCCTATTCTGGCAACGATTTATCAGTTGCGATCGACCAAAAAATTATTAACCGCCCATCCGCAAAACGGGATCAACGTCGCAAAGTTCGCGAAGCAACAAACAAATCCTCTTAGAGACGGTTAAATAGGTCAGTGTAGGAGCGGGTTTATCCCGCGATTTTTCATTTCCATGGTATAGACACGCATTATCGCGGGGTAAACCCGCTCCTACAATTAGGCAGCGAAACCGCCGACCAGTCGGGCTCTGCTACAAGCTTCGTGGCATCATTAGATAGATGTTTTTGCCCACGACGAAGCGAAGTGGAGATGGCAAGGCAATCACACAAATTTTCACGAATCATATTAGGTATAATTGAATATTCATTCGTGAAAATCCGTGTTATTCGTGGGTAGCGAAGCTTTTTCAAATGTTAGCCGTCCTTCTGCGTTGGTTTCACTCGCAGTTGAAGCGACTTTAACCGTTGCTTGAAATCCTTCGGCAATGGCTGAATCCAATTCACCGTTTCGCCAGACGTAGGATGAATAAATCCCAACTCGGCAGCGTGCAACATAACTCGATAGCCCGGAATAATCGGCCCTGTAAAATCTCGGATGTAGACCTTCTCGCCAACGATAGGATGTCCGGTTTCGCTCAATTGAATGCGGATCTGATGCGTCCTTCCCGTCTCGATCTGACAAGCCACCAAGCTGGCTCCATCCAAACGTTCAACGACTTCGACATGAGTCACGGCCAATCGGCCAAGCTCCTCGCCTTCCGAGCTTAAACGCCCTTCGGGAACCGAACCGCGAATACCGCTGCCAGCGTCCCTGGCGAGTCGCGAACGAATCGTCTGCGCTTTAATTTTGCCGTGCACGATCGCAAAATATTTCCGCTCGATAGTGTGCGCTCTAAATTGCTCGGACAACGCCTTTTGAGCAGTGAACGTCCGGGCGAAAACCACCAAACCACTCGTTTCCTTATCGATCCGGTGAACCACTCCCAAGCTCACTTTATTGCGTCGTCCCTTAGGATCGGACGCACGCAATTGATCAAGAGTCAATCGGTCCAAAGTCTCCGTTTCATCGCTCGAATGATGGGGAACGGTCATCATCCCAGCAGGTTTATTCACAACGACGATATCCTCGTCGAACATTACGATCTCTTTGGGATCGAGGGCCGACTTCCGCGCAGCTTTCGGAGCGCTCATCCGCAACTCGATACGGTCCCCCGCAGCGACAACGAATTCCCGTGCTGTAATGCGCGTCCCATTGAGAAAGATCTTCCCCGTGTCGATCCACGTTCTAGCCTTAATCCAAGGCAAGTCGAAGTGACGCTTTACGGCTTTATCCAAGCGTGCCTTGTCGAGCTCGGTCGAAATAAACCGATCGGCCTCCTCTTCGTTTCCAGACTGTGATTGCTTTTCGATCAAACCCTTAACGCGCTAAACCGATCGATTGTCGAGTTCAGCGATTAATGAAACGTCACAAAAATTCGCTTCGCAAAATTCACTTTCCGAATCCCTTGCTTCCCTCACTACCCTTTGCGAGGGTCCTCCATGCCTGTTATGAATCCTCTTGAAACGCTTAAAAACACCTTTGGCTTCGATGCTTTTCGCGAAGGCCAAGAAACCATCATCACACAAATCTTAAACGGAAACTCCGCCCTTGCCGTGTTCCCTACCGGCAGTGGCAAGAGCCTGTGCTACCAGTTGCCCGCTCTGCTGCTCCCAGGCCTTACCATCGTCATTTCACCCCTAATTGCCTTGATGAAAGATCAAGTCGATTTCCTTCAGAAACGATCGATCCCAGTCGCTCGGCTCGATTCCTCTCTAACTGCTGACGAAACTCGACAAGTCTACGCCGACCTCAATCGCGGCCACCTAAAGCTCCTCTACGTCGCGCCTGAACGCATTTCGAACGAGCGCTTTTTCGCCTCCATCGAAGATGTTCCCATCTCTCTCATGGTCATCGACGAGGCTCACTGTATCTCCGAATGGGGACACAATTTTCGCCCGGAATACCTCAAACTATCCATCGCCGCCAAAAAACTAAAAGTCGGACGCGTTCTCGCCTTAACCGCCACCGCGACCCCTAGCGTCGTCGACGATATCCGCCGCGAATTCGCGATCCCACCCGAAGCCTACGTCAATACCGGCTTTCACCGTCCAAACTTATTCCTCGAGTTTTCGCCAACCGCAGCCCTCGACCGGATTGAGACGCTCAAGCAAAAGCTCGCTGCCTCGCCCGGTGGTCCGACCATCGTCTACGTCACTCTGCAAAAAACAGCCGAGAGCGTCGCCGAATCCCTCGCCGAAGCTGGCCATCCCGCAAAAGCCTACCACGCTGGCATGAAAAGCGAGGCGCGAAGCAGAATTCAAGATTGGTTCATGGCCTCTACCAATGGCATAGTGGTCGCCACAATCGCTTTTGGAATGGGTATCGATAAATCGGATATACGACGCGTCTACCACTATAATCTCCCGAAAACGTTGGAAAACTATTCGCAGGAAATCGGCCGAGCCGGTCGCGACGGTTCCCCTTCCCATTGCGAGATCCTCGGCTCCGATGAAGACCTCATCGTACTGGAGAATTTCATCTATGGCGACACGCCCACCGAGGCGAGCATCAATGCATTCGTGAAATTCATTCTCTCCCAAGAGACCGAATTCGACATCTCCATTTATCAGCTGTCCCACCTCACCGACATACGCCCCTTAGTTCTAAGCACGCTCCTAACCTACCTAGAACTCGACGGAATCATAAAATTCACCGCGCCATTCTATAGTGAATACAAGTTCAACTATCTCGCTTCGCGCAACGACATCCTCGCCCGTTTCGATTCAAGTCGGCAGAAGTTCCTCAATGACCTTTTCGACCAGGCAAACAAAAAGAAGACCTGGAGCTATATCAATCTGGATACAGCCGCAACAAACCTAGGCGAAGATCGTAACCGAATCGTCAAAGCGTTCAACCATCTCGAAGAAACCGGCAAACTAGAAGTCGGCGTGACCGGACTGCGGCAAGGCATGCGACTACTGCAACGACCAGACGCGGACGAAGTCGCTCAGAATCTAGCCGACAAAGTCTTTCGCAACGAAACTCGAAACATCAAGCGTACCCAAATGGTAATCGACCTCCTCAACGCCGATTCCTGCAAAACCCGAGCGGTTCTCGAATACTTCGGCGAAGACCTTGGTCAAGCATGCGGTCATTGCAGTCACTGTGAAACGGGCAAAACCGACACGATCCGCAATGCCGAGCACGACCTAGACGCCAACGAGCAAATCCAAATCAAGCGATTCCTCGATCAGCGGCCAATCGGGTTCAAAACAGCACGCGAAAACGCCCGATTTCTCTGCGGCATCGCCTCGCCCAAACTCAGCCGAAGCCGCCTTACTAAAAACGACCTATTCGGCGCTCTCGAACAGAGCCCATTCAACGCCGTGTTAAAAGCTCTCGAGGGCCAGTGAGAGGTGGTGTCGAATGGTAGGGTTGCCTGTCTTAAACTCAGGTCCGACAACCGAGTCCGGAGGCCTCGATCCACCTGATCAATCTCAAAGGGTGGCGCGAGAAGTCCCGGCTCGCGTTCTAAAGCCAAACAAACAAACAAACAAGTCGGGACGCCCCGTTCCACTTTGGATTGCACATCTAAATCAGCTGATCACAAGCAAAACACCCCAGTCGCGATTTTCCAAGAGTTTGCCGTTGCTGAGCCAGCTTGAGCGCTCTACCGCTTCTCCCTTATGTCATTCGATTCACTCGGACTGTCCGATTTCCTTCTAAGCTCACTTCAAACGTTGAGCTACGAAACCGCTACGCCTGTACAGGAAAAAGCTATTCCCTTTGTCCTAGAAGGCAGAGATTTATTGGCCGCAGCCCAGACCGGATCCGGTAAAACAGCCGCGTTTGCCCTCCCTATCCTCCAGCGTTATTCTAACTCGCTTCAAAACGAGAAAACCGAACGTAGCCTAATTCTCGTTCCAACCCGCGAGCTAGCCGACCAGGTCGGAGCCGCGATCCAGAGCTATGGTCAGGCAATGCCGCAAGCCCCCAAAACGCTCACCCTATTCGGTGGCGTGTCCATCGACCCGCAAATCGAAAAGGCTCAAGGCGGATGCGACATAATCGTGGCCACGCCCGGAAGATTGCTCGATTTGATCGAACGTAAAGCCGTCAGTATTTCCGAAGTCAATCTGCTCGTTCTCGACGAAGCCGATCGCCTACTGGCCCTCGGATTTGCCGATGAGCTCAATGCCATCCTTAAGCTCCTACCCGACGAACGACAAAACCTTCTCTTCTCGGCGACCTTCCCCA
>JAPKDW010000216.1 GCA_028822375.1 Opitutaceae bacterium
CAAGCAAATCTATGCGATCAAACGTAAAGAATTGGCGACCGATGAAACCGAATCCTATATCACCGGACCCGGCGGAGCCTGTCGCCCCACCCCTTCTCCCGATGGGAAGACGATTGCATTCGTCCGACGCGTCGATGGCAAAACTGGCCTACACCTTTTCGATACTCAAACCGGAGCAATCCGTTTGCTGAACGACCAGCTGGAACGCGACATGCAAGAGACTTGGGCGATCCACGGGGTCTACCCTTCCTTCGAATGGACTCCAGATAGTGAATACCTAGTAATCTGGGCACGCGGGAAAATCCGAAAAATAAGCGTTGCCGATGGTAGCGAGTCAGTAATCCCTTTCCACATTCAAGACGAACGCCGCGTCTCCGGCGCCCTGCGAAACCCGGTCGCAGTTGCCCCGGAAGAATTCGATGTGCGCATGCTCCGCTGGACTCAAGTCACTCCCGACGGCAGCCAAGTCCTTTTCCAAGCCCTCGGTCATCTCTACCTCCGTGATTTGCCAAACGGCGAACCTCAGCGACTCACAGATCAAAACGAACACTTCGAAATATTTCCCAACATATCGAGAGATGGCCGATACGTCGTCTATACCACTTGGAATGACAACGAACTCGGCAGTGTCCGCGTTGCTTCCCTCGACCGCGGAGCCAACCGAGAAGACTGGACCGTCACTCAAACCCCAGGCCACTATACGCAACCGGTATTCTCCCCCGACGGGCAAACCATTCTCTACAGTCGTGTTGGTGGGGGACTGATCCGTTCGTCCCTCTGGTCCCGCGATCAAGGCATTTATCGGATTCCCGCGCATGGGGGCGAAGCCAAACGCATTCTCAAAAAGGGTAGCGATCCGCAATTCGCAGCCTCCAACGATCGCTTCTTCTATCAACAAGGAAAGCGTGAAAAAGACGCGGACAATAGAGTCTTCATCTCCGTAGACATGGATGGCAAGGAGGCTCAAACCCACTACACAAGTAAATGGGCCACGGACTACCAAATCTCACCCGATGGTAAGTGGCTCGCTTTCGTCGAGCGTTTCAACGTCTACGTAGCTCCGTTTGTTGCGACCAGTCGATCTATCCTCGTCGCTCCCAAAGGGAAAACGCTACCCATCGCCCAGGTCAGCGAGGAGGCAGGCATTTCTATCCGCTTTTCTGGCGACAGCCAACGCCTCCACTGGGCGCTCGGCCCGAACCTTTTCACAAGAGAGCTAGCAAGCGCCTACGCATTCCTTAATGAAGGCGAAAAAATCCCCGCAGAAGAAGCGATCGCTGAACAGGCTATCGGTTTCAAGGCCGAACACGCCAGACCCGACACGACCATCGCTTTGGTTGGCGCTAAGATCGTCACCATGGGAGAAGACGGGACTATTGAAAATGGAACTATCATCATCGAGGGCAATCGCATCGCCAAGATCGGCAAACGATCCAAGGTCAAAATCCCCAAAAAAGCGAAAGTCATAGATGTATCCGGCCAAGTCATCCTTCCTGGATTTGTAGATACGCATGCCCACGGCTCCCAAGCTACCCATGGCATAATCCCTCAAAACAACTGGGTCGACAAAGCTCGGCTATCATTCGGCGTGACGACGATCCACAACCCGTCGAGCGACACCGAAACGATTTTCGCATCGAGCGAGTTGGGTAAGGTCGGCCTCCTTACCGCCCCACGCATCTTTTCCACCGGAACCATCCTCTACGGAGCAACAGGCTCCTACAAAGCCGAGGTTAAATCCCTAAAAGATGCCCAATTCCATCTAGGTCGCATGAAATCGGTCGGAGCGATCAGCGTAAAAAGCTACAACCAACCCCGACGCGATCAGCGTCAACAGATCATCGCCGCAGCACGCGAACAAGAAATGATGGTCGTGCCCGAAGGCGGTTCAACTTTCATGCACAACTTGACGATGATTGTCGACGGCCACACAGGCATCGAGCACACCATGCCGGTCCAATACATCTACGACGATGTACTCGACCTCTGGCGGGGAACCGGAGTCGGCTACACTCCCACTCTATCCGTCGCTTACGGCGGTCTCTGGGGCGAGAACTACTGGTACGCTCACGACGACCTATGGACGCACCCTCGCCTCAATGCATTCATTCCTCCGCACATTCTCCAGCCGCGATCTCGTCGCCCCATCAAAGCCCACGAGGACGACTACAATCACATGAACGTCGCCACGATCGCCAAGGCAAGCTTCGACCAAGGTGGTCTTGTCCAAGCCGGTGGCCACGGCCAGTTAAATGGAATCTGCACGCACTGGGAAATATGGAGCTTCGTACAAGGCGGCATGACCCCCGAAGAAGCTCTCATTTGCGGCACGATTAATGGAGCGAAGTACCTCGGACTTGATGGCGACATCGGTTCCCTGGAAAAAGGTAAACTCGCCGATCTCATCGTCATCGAAAAAGGCTTCGATCCAACCAAAGAAATTCGGCATAGCGAACGTATCCAATACACCATGGCAAACGGAAATCTCTACAACGCCGCCACCATGACCGAATACGGAAAGCAAGAGACGGCAAAGCCAAAATTCTGCTGGCAAAATGGTAATCAAGGAATTGGCATTCCAATTCCTCAAGCCGAAAACTGCGTCAGCTGTCCCGCCGGACACGTGCATCTGTGGTAACCATCGAACTCTGAACGCTCTCGACCCGTAAAGGCAGTAGAATTCATTTCTAAGAGACTGTTAAATAAATCGATGGTTTCTCTACTGCCTAATCGTAGGAGCGGGTTTACCCCGCGATAATGCGTGCCTATAACCATTGAAATTAAAAATCGCGGGATAAACCCGCTCCTACACTGACTTATTAAACAGTTTCTAAAAGATTATTAAACAAATCTAAAACCCGTAGGGCCAGCGCTTGCGCTGTGCCGCGATAGAAGATCCGCTCTCTATTTACGCGGCGTGGCGCAAGCGCCAGCCCTACGCTAAACGCAAACGAAACGGACTTATTTAACAGTCTCTTAGACCCAAATCAATTTTCATTACATGACTTCAGAAGACCTCTATGATTCGCTTCGTCGCTTAGACGGTAAGCCGTATCCCGCATACAAGGACATCAAAGGAAGCTACGAATTCGACAACTTCACCTTGTCCATCGATCGCGTTCAAGGAGACCCCTTCGCTTCTCCTTCGCGGCTTTCTATACGCATCGACCACAGTCACTCCCTCATTGACTCCGGTCTATTCTCCAATGCATCCCGCCGAACGGGATCGGAAACTTTTCTAGCGCTTGCGTTCTCCTCAGCCTGCCATCGCGAGCAAACCTCACTCGGGTCTGGGAAATCCGGAAAACTAGAAATAGACACGCCCGGCCAGGAAATCCTAAAACGAACCTGCGTAGAAATCGGCGAAACCGAAACCACGGTTCATTTCTCAGTTGGTCTCCCAGCGAATGGACGTCGAATCCTGGGGAAAGCCGCTATCGGCCTACTAACCGAAACTCTCCCTGAAATCGTCTCTCAAGCACTTGTTCTCTCGGAGGAGGACAAAACCGCCATCAATTCATTCGCCGATACCAACGAAGACGCCGATCACCTGCGCTCTCAATTGGAAGATCACCGACTGGTGGCGTTTATCGCCGACGGTGCGACCCTTCCTCGAGCATCAGGCATCGACCAGCACCCACTATCCAATGCAGTTCCTTTTCAATCACCCGCTTCCCAACGCATTTGCCTAACGGTTCCTCACGCAGGAGAAATTTCAGGCATGGGAATATCCGATGGCATCACCCTAATCGTCGGTGGAGGTTATCACGGTAAATCCACTCTACTTAATGCCCTCGAACGCGGTGTCTACAATCATATCCCAGGCGATGGACGAGAGTGCGTCGTTGCCCTTAACGATGCCACTAAAGTTCGAGCAGAGGATGGTCGCTCCGTTGCTTCAGTCGATCTCTCCCCATTCATTAACAATCTACCCGGAGGAAAAAATACCCAAAATTTCACTACCGAAAATGCCTCGGGCTCGACATCGCAAGCAGCAAGTATTATTGAAACCCTCGAAACCGGTTCGCACGTCCTGTTGATCGATGAAGATATTTCCGCCACCAATTTTCTAATACGCGATGCTCGCATGCAGCAGCTCATCGCCCCAGAAAAAGAGCCCATAACCCCTTTCGTCCAACGTGTCCGCGCGCTCTACGATCAATACCAAGTCTCCACAATTCTAGTATTGGGAGGCTCTGGCGACTACTTCGAACCGGCCCATCGCGTCATCGCGATGGACAACTATCTTCCCCATGACCTAACCCCCCAAGCAAAAGCGCTTTGCGCAAATGATCCCTCGCCAACGCACTGCTCAGAGAACTCTACGCCATTTGAAATTGGTACCGTCCAACGATTCGCCGATCCCTCGTCAATCAATCCCTACAAACACGCAGCCCCTTACCGTGGGTCGCGACATGGAGGGCATCGCCAAGAACGCGCGCCTCGCAAGAACATAAAAGCGCAAAAAACGCGTTCACTACTGTTCGGAACCGAAGAGATCGACCTTTCCCTACTCGCCCAACTCGTCAACTCGTCCCAAACTCGAACGATTGGCGCTGCCCTCGCCTATGCCTGCGAGAACAACCGCTTCAATGATCAATCGATCATTGAAGCACTCAATAGTATCATAACTCTTCTAGACGAACAAGGCCTCTCCATCCTCGACGGAAACGATCTAGCCGAAATCCGTATCCAAGAATTTATGGCTGCTCTCAATCGCTTAAGATCACTGCGAATAGAATAGCTCCAACTTCCGAAACGTTTCTTCGCCGATCTACCAAAAAGAATGAGAATATCAAAGCTACGTGTCCGTTTAGCTACCTCGACACACTCCTCCTAGAGAACACAAAAAAAGGCTCTACGCAAAACGCGTAGAGCCTTTTGAGAAATCGTTTAGAACCGAAAATTAACCAACCGCGATTTGCTTCATAGCTGTCATGTGACCGCGCAACGTAGCGCCAATCGCTTCGACTGGATGATTGCGAATAGTCGCGTTCACTTCGATTAGAAGCTGATTGTCCACTTGATTGTCAGCAAGGTCGAGACCCTTGCCAATCACGTCAACATCAACGCCCTTCATGAAATCGCCTAAGAGCGGCACCGCTACATTCGAGAAGAGATAGCAACCATACTCGGCTGTATCCGAAATAACCTTATTCATTTCGTAGAGCTTCTTGCGGCCGATCAAATTGGCGATAAGCGGCGTTTCGTGCAAAGACTCGTAATAAGCCGATTCTGCCTTGATGCCAGCATTGGTCATCGCTTCGAAAGCCAACTCAACTCCGGCACGAACCATCGCTACCATGAGAATACCCTTATCGTAATACTCTTGCTCGCCGATTTCTACGTCAGCCGGAACTGACTTCTCGAATACGGATTCGTTGGTAGCTTCGCGCCAACCTAGCAAATCCTTATCGTCGTTATCCCAGTCGGCCATCATTCCAGACGAGAAAGCGCCTGACATAATGTCCTCTTGATGCTTATTGAAGAGATCGCGCATGATGTCTTTCAACTGCTCTGAAAGCTCGAATGCCTTTAGTTTCGCCGGGTTGCTCAGGCGATCCATCATGTTAGTGATTCCGCCGTGCTTGAGCGATTCGCAAATCGTATCGAAAGCGTGTTGAACGTATTTGCTCGCCCAGCCCGCATCAATGCCCTGCTCGATCATCTTATCGTAGCAGAGTAATGAACCTGCCTGAAGCATTCCGCAAAGAATCGTCTGCTCGCCCATAAGGTCAGACTTCACTTCAGCGATGAAACTAGATTCGAGACACCCCGCGCGGTCTCCGCCGGTTCCTGCGGCGTAAGCTTTCGCAATATCCCAGCCTTCGCCATTCGGATCGTTTTCCGTATGAACCGCCAAAAGTGTAGGAACGCCAAAGCCACGTTTGTACTCTTCGCGAACTTCCGTACCCGGGCTCTTAGGAGCAACCATTACAACGGTTAGATCCTCACGGACATTGGCGCCTTCTTCAACGATGTTGAATCCGTGGCTGTAAGAGAGACAAGCTCCGTGCTTCATGTGAGGCTGAACGGCTTCAACAACTGCAGCATGCTGCTTATCTGGAGTAAGGTTCAAAACCAGATCCGCCGACGGCAGCACCTCTTCGTAAGTGCCGACCGTAAATCCGTTTTCCGAAGCGTTCTTCCAGGATTGGCGTTTTTCTTCGATGGCAGAGGCACGCAACGTGTAGCTCACGTCCAAACCGGAATCGCGAAGATTCAGACCTTGATTCAGGCCCTGGGCTCCACATCCCACGATGACGATTTTCTTGCCCTTTAGGGCTTCCACGCCATTGAACTCCGAGCTGTCCATAAAGCGGCAGCGGCCGAGTTGTTCCAATTTCTGAGCCAATGTCAGAGTGTTAAAGTAGTTTTTTCTGCTCATCGCGAGATCCGGTAAAAAAATAGAATCGGAGACCCTATGCAGTTCGCGCCACGCTCGTAAAGCGCAATTTTGGCCCTGAGCCACTGGCGAGGCCGTTTTCTGTGCTCTACTCGTTTTTGAACCGCTTTTCTTCCACAAAAAGCTTCCCAGAGCGCCCGTTTTCCAATCGTCTTCAACCTGTATGCTCCTCGAAGATCTACGATACCGAAGCCTTCACATCGATCGCTGGGAAACGAATCCTGGAGAAACCTGGTGCCTTATAGGCGGGAATGCCTCCGGCAAAAGTCTGTTAGCCTCTATTCTCAGTGGCGATGCATCGCAAGAAAGCGGCTCTATTCACCAACTTCCGAACCGGGTCAGCTGGGCGTCCTTCGAAGTTCAGCAATCGACTTACGAAGCCGAGATCGAAAACGACGACACCGACTATCTGGACCGTATCGACCATGGTTCCACCGGTCTTCAAATCCTGCTTCAATCCGGAGCCAACGAATCCCAAGCCCGCGATTTCGCCAACAAGCTGCGGATCGACTATATTCTCGATCGGGGTTACAAACTCCTCTCAAGTGGCGAAGCCCTAAAATTGCTGCTTCTAAAAGAGATCCTTTCGGACCCCGATTTGCTCATCCTCGACGAACCGTTCGAAGGACTCGACGCGACTTCGCGCGAAGAACTAACGACCCTGTGCCAAAATCTCATCGACGAAGGACACACCCTCCTCTTTCTCGTCAACCGCATCGGCGACATCCCTCCTTGCTCGACACATCTCGGCGTCCTCCAACGCGGCCAACTGATTGCCAGTGGTCCCAAAGACACGATCACCAGCCAATCCGAAATACAACAGATTCTGACTCTCGACGCCGCCAGTATTCCCGACTTACCGCCACCCCCCTCCGGTGATACGCCGTCATTCGATACGATAGCCCGAATGACTCAATGTAGAGTCCAATACGGCGACTCAGTCCAATTCGAAAACTTTGATTGGGAACTCAAACCAGGAGAACACACCATTATCACCGGTCCCAACGGAGCTGGCAAATCCACGCTACTCCAGCTCCTTTCCGGCGACCACCCGCAATGCTATAGCAACGACCTCCAAATATTCGATTTCCAGCGAGGGTCCGGCGAGAGTATCTGGGAGATAAAAAAGCATATTGGCATCATCTCCGCCTCCCTACATCGCGACTACCGAGCCCCAGGCAACGCGCTCACGACTGTCGTATCCGGATTTTATGACAGCATAGGCC
>JAPKDW010000217.1 GCA_028822375.1 Opitutaceae bacterium
CGCTACCATCTTAGTTCACCTTAGTTGAATCAGCGCTAGGGCTATTGGGTAGGGCAACGACGTCCCGCCGTGCCGCAATGCAATGATCTTCTTATGCGACCAGCCCTACGGCTTTGCGCAAAAAAAACGCCTCGGCTCCGGAGAGACGAGGCGTTGAAAATTGCGAGCGACTATTATGCTTAGTCCCAGTTTAGGACCATGCGAATGTAGTAAGTCGTATCGAGTTCGTCTTTGCCGCTGAGGCCAGCGTCGGCGTCGTAGTCGTTAGAGAATCCGAGGCGGACGCTGTATTTTTCTGCCTTGAGCGGAAAATCGATTGAGGAATCTTGATAGAGGCGGAAGCTTCCGAAGTCTTCGATGGTCGGCGTGAATTTGATTCGGTTGACCAACTTGCCCCATTTGAGTGTTTCCTTGTGCTCTAATCCGAGATCGAGACTTGCTGCGCTGAGTTCTTCGCGGCCGAGGTCGTTGTAGTTCTCGAAACGATACCCGAGACCGCCACGAACATTGAGGAAGCGTGTGTCGGTGTTGGCGAATGTGTATCCAAAACCTGCGGCGGTCGTCACGAATAAATCGGTGTCTTTAATAACGTCGCGTCCGAATTCGCTGCTGACGAACCAATTCCAATCGCTGCTAATTTGGTTGGTGTAGTCGATGCCGGCACGGGAGTCGTCGGCGCTCTTGGAGCCGTCGGTTTCTTCGAAGTTCGCTCGCGAGTAGAAGTCCAATTTGTCATCGGGCCCTTTGAGAGTCGCACGAAAGGCCATTCCCATTCCGGTGCTGTCGGAGTTACCGCTTTTACCTGTTAGGTCGAATGCTGCTTCGTATGCCCAATTGCGTTTGAGCTTTTCCAATTCAGCTGCTTGGCGAGCTTCGGCTGGGCTTTGGGCTCCTGGCTGCCAGCTTTCTTGGATTTTGTCGATCGAGGTAGCGAGTTCGCCGTCCTTGGTATTGACCTTGATGGCCTTGTTTCCGGAACCTTTTAGCGTTCCCTCGTAGGAGGCTCCGCTTTCGAAGGAGACGAAAATGGGTTCGTCAGTGGACATTGACTCGACCTGGGCTTGATCAACTTCGATCTCACCGGCGAAGTCGGTTGTTATCTTTATCTTCCCACCAGTGATTCCTTGGATCTTTCCGTTGATGGTGGATCCGCTTTTGGTGACGATTACGTCGGCGAATGAAGTAGCGACTGCAAGTAAGGACGCTACGGTTATTGCGACGAAGTTTTTCATAGTGCTAGTTAGTTTAGAACGCACAGGGTCGATTCCATGGTGTGATAGAGGGAATCTGGATTGCGTCGTCTGAAGTGGTTGCGTTGACCCGAAAAGCTCGAAGGCGTTCCAGATCGGTCGTGAAAAGTGTCATCGATCTGTTTGGTGGCAAGAATAGAGTGGTGAGGCGTCTGTCGATTCTTGGATAGATTGGGGGATCTTCTTATTACCTCTACCATATAGATCCCTAGCGACGAATAGGAATTCGGTTTGCAAACGCAGTTTATGCCATGTTTGACTCGTTTTCAGAGCCATGAGCGCGAAAAACGACAGTATTTGGAATGCCCTTAGGGTAGAAGCAGAGAAATCGGCCACCACCGAGCGCTTGTTGGGGGCCTATCTTCAGGAGACGATTTTGGGGCAAAAGTCATTCGATGCGGCTTTGAGCTATACTTTGGCCTCGAAGCTTCGAGACGATATTTTGCCAAGCATAACCTTGAGGGACTTATTTTTGGAAATCCTTGAATCTGAGGATGATTTGAGGGAGTGCGTGAGGATCGATTTGCAGGCAGTTAGGGATCGCGATCCCGCGGCGGCCGGATTTTTGACTCCGTTTCTCTTTTTCAAAGGGTTTCATGCTTTGTCGGCCTTTCGATTTGCGAACCATCTGTGGAACGAGGATCGCAAGACCTTGGCTCTTTATTTACAGAGTCTTGTTTCGAAGGTTTTTGGAGTGGATATCCACCCAGCGGCGACGATTGGGCATGGGATTCTAATCGACCATGGTAATGGCGTGGTGATCGGCGAAACTGCGGTGATTGGTAACAATGTGTCGATAATGCAGGGGGTCACTTTGGGGGGTACCGGAAAGGAACAAGGCGATCGTCATCCCAAAGTAGGTAACGGCGTTTTAATCGCATCAGGGGCGAAAGTGCTGGGAAATATTAAAATCGGCGAAGGCGCGAAGATCGGCGCTGGAAGCGTGGTCTTAAAAGACGTGAAAGCGCATTGCACGGTAGTGGGCGTACCTGCGAGGAGTGTTGGAGCCTGTAAGGAAAGCGCCCCGGCTTTGGGCATGAATCAGCTGATTGATAACGGCGAGCTGGGCGGTTTCGATCCTGGAATTTGACGAACCGGTAGATTGGCCTCTGCGTTTTTAATACCACTTTTTCCTTTATCCCTTCGTTCACGCTTCTAGGGTCTCGCCATGCCCAATACATTCGGGAAGCTATTTTCAATCAGTACCTGGGGCGAAAGCCATGGCGGGGGCGTTGGCGTCGTGATCGACGGATGCCCTCCGAATCTGCCGATTACGGCGGAGGAAATCCAGATCGAGCTCGACCGGCGACGTCCGGGCCAGAGCGACATCGTGACTCCCCGCAAGGAGGCGGACCAAGTGCAAATTCTTTCGGGAGTGTACGAAGGCCGCACGACCGGTACGCCGATCTCGATGTTGGTATTCAACAAGGATCATCGTCCTTCGGCTTATTCGGAGATGAAGGAGAAGTTTCGTCCTTCGCACGCTGACTTCACTTACCAGTCGAAATACGGTCACAGAAATCCCGAGGGTGGAGGGCGCTCTTCGGCTCGCGAGACTATCGGTCGCGTCGCTGCGGGCGCGATCGCTAAGAAGATTTTGGGACTTGCTGGCAAGGTCGAGACGATTGCCTACGTGAAGCGCGTTCAGGATATCGAGATGCCGGAGGATGCGGTGATTACGTCGGACTTGATCGAGGCCAACTCGATTCGCTGTCCGCATGCGGAGACTGCTGAAAAGATGATCGCTCGGATTTTGGAAGTAAGAGGACAGGGAGATTCAGTTGGCGGCGTTATTGAGTGTCGGATACGAAATCTTCCAGTGGGTTTGGGCGAGCCGGTTTTCGATCGTTTCGAGGCAGATCTTGCCAAGGCAATGCTTTCGCTTCCGGCAACCAAGGGATTCGAAGTCGGCAGCGGTTTTTCGGGTACGCTGATGAAGGGATCCGAGCACAACGATCCTTTCGAGAACCGCGATGGAGTAGTGCGTACGACGACGAATCGTTCGGGCGGTGTTCAAGGCGGGATAACGAATGGTGAAGATGTGTGCTTCCGGGTAGCGTTCAAGCCGACCGCAACTTTGCTTCAATCGCAGAAAACGGTCGATGTCGACGGCAACGAAACCGAGCTTAAAGCTAGAGGGCGTCACGATCCCTGCGTCTTGCCTCGCGCGGTGCCGATTGTCGAAGCGATGGCTAACCTTGTCGCGTTGGATCACTGGATGCGTCAGCATGCTCAGAATCGCTTGTTCACATTCTAGCCGTTTAGAGAATCGAGATGTCAGAACGATTGGTATATTTAATTTTGGGGTCGAGAGGGGCAGGTCAGAATGACATTGTTTCCGACTTGGTGGACTTTGGTGGAGCGGAAGATCCGAAATCTCAGGTGTTTGTATCCGAGGAGGATGTCGTGGCATGGGGAAGCGAGCCGACGATTCATAGCAAGCAAGTTGAACTGACGCGTTATTCGTGGCAGGGATTCGAAGCGGGCTTGGCATTCGAGGCGACAGGTGACGTCGTTTTCGTAGTCGCTGACGGACTGGCCGATCCAGCGGATTTCGTGGAAGCGTTTTCCTATTGGCTCCAGGAAGCGGATTACGAACTAGGCCGTATTATCACGGTTGCTGACTGCGATCGGATCAACGGTGAAAAACAACTGCTACCTTGGTATGACTGCTGTATTCATTTCTCGGATGTCGTTCTGCTCTCGAATCGACAAACGGTTTCGAATAAATGGATCGAGGAATTCAAAAATCGCTATTTGAAGGAGTATTTTCCCTGTCATTTCGAATTCGTTAAGAAGGGCCGATTAGCCAATCCGTCATTCACCTTGGAGCCTCAGCCACGGCGAATCTCCAAACTCTTCGACTTGGACGAGCTTACTGCTGCAGACGATGGTGGAATCGGAGCCTTGGAACTTCTGGATGGTGACGTGGAGATCAGCGGTTTCGATGACGAAATCGAAGAGGGTGAAGAGGATTTCGAAGGTGGCGATCCTTCGAAGGATACGTTTCTTGCACGGGTGTCCCAGGGCCGACGAGCCCGTCCCTTGCCCGACGTTTCTAAACTGCTCGGTTGAGCGGGCTAGGGGGTGGCTGGCGCTTCGTTCCCATTGTAGGTCGGCTCGCTGAGGCGACATTTCTTCATCCGCTGGCGGGTCAGCGACCCGCCCTACAGTTTGTAGGTAAACCTGCACTCCCAAGCTCGCCACATTGCAATCATCGTTACGCTTTTATTATGAAACGTTTTGGTTAAGGCGGAGCGCCCGCCCGACAATCGATTTGACGATACCCCCAATTGGAGAATACGGTTCCCATACTAAGCGATCCGCAACAGTATCCCAACGGCAATGGAAGTCCAACTCACAGACAACACCCTTTCCAAAGCTCCCCCAGTCTCTTTGGGGGAACTGATTAAACTGCCAGCTGGTCTTAGCGGCTTTCCGGAAACGCAGACCTTCAGCCTTCTCTGTACGGATGACTACTGGCCATACTATCTACTCCGGCCATGCAATAACGACCAGTCTCAGATACTTGTCATCGAACCAGGCGGATGGGTTCCTGGATACAGCCCCATGATTTCTAAAAGCGATGCCAACTGGCTCGATATCTACGACAGTCGAGATGCGCTCTTTCTGAATTTGATTAATATCGTATCTTTCGAAAACGAAGAGGTATATATCGATTTGAAGAATCCAATCGTATTGAACCGCAATAATTTGGTTGGTCGCCAGCTAACTCTGAAAAACGCTGAAGATTACTCCAACCCTCAACGACTAATCGTCCAATCCAATGCAGTGTGAAACCTGTCACGCCGGCTGCTGCCGGGCCTACAACCTTTTCATTACCATTCCAGATGTTCTTCGGATATCGAATGACCTTGGACTTTCTCCGGAAGAATTCGTCGACATCAAAACCTATGGCGAAAGCGAGGGAAGTTCGTTTGTCGCTAAATGTCCGGGCATACTGTTTAGCGACGCCAGCTCAGAGGAACAGCGCTTTTTCATCACCCTGCGCCGCGTCGAAAGTCTTTTGATTCCGAATACAATTCGATGCATTTTCTTAAATGAGTGGGAGCGATCCACTCCGATTGAAAAACGAGGCGATCACCCTGGAGCCAAAATCATAGCGCGTTGCTCTGTTTATGGATCGCGCCCCAAGATGTGCGGGCTCTATCCTAGCGTACTAGATGCAGCTGGCCTATTAAGCTATATTCGCAAACCCGCAATCAGCACGCTTTCCAAATCAAACGAGATCTACAAAGTATGCCCCGAAGACTGGACGGCAGCCGATTTCACCAATGATGCAGAGAAAATCGTGCACGATCATACAATCGATAAGTACGAATGGAGGTTTCAAGCCCAGGTAATCGAGAAGTGGAACGAATCCCCCAGAACGAAGGCTGAATTCTTCCCGCTTATGAAACGATTATATAAGGCAAGAACCTTGGCGACCGGAGAGCGCTGGTCAGAGCTTTTCGAAGAAACCGATTAAACGTTGTTGTGAGATCGGCGCGTTGAGGTATGGCTATGATTATGAAATATCTACCCTCGGTTATTCTGGCTTTTGCAGTGTCCGCTAGTTCGGCGTTTTCGGCGGAGCGTCCGAATATTCTGTTTATCATGACGGATCAGCATTTTGGAGACGCGATGAGCGGAGTGATGGGGAAACGTTATGTTAAAACGCCCAATTTGGATTCGCTGGCCGAGAGCGGGGTTCGTTTCGATCGGGCTTATGCTCCGAACCCGATTTGCATCCCAGCGCGCAATTCGATCTTCAGCGGGTACTACCCCTTCGAAACAGGTCTGCAGACGAATTCCAAGCAGCCATTGCCCGAGCGAATGGTCAGCATGGGCAAACATTTCAAGGACGCGGGTTACGATACTGGCTATTTTGGGAAATGGCACCTGAATATGAACACGAGCGACGCCGAGCGTCATGGATTCGACGAAACCGGAGTGCTTAAAAATAATGGGGCAGATCACTTGATTCCGGAGCCGACGATTGCCTTTCTCAATCGAAAGCGCGATAAGCCTTTCCTGTTGGTCGCGTCGTTCACGGGACCGCACGACATTTGTGAAATGGTTCGCGGACAAAAGATCCCGGGAGGCCCTATCGGGGAATTTCCCAAGCCGGAGGATTGTCCGCCTGTGCCGGTTAACGTGGCTCCGCCGATTGACGAAACGGATAGCATGGCTTTGATGCGAAAGAGCTATCAAGCGACCGAGATGACGCCAATCGCGCATTTCAATAACGATAAATGGCGTCAGATGCGCTGGGGTTATTATCAATTGATCGAGCGGTCGGATCGAGAGATTGGTAAGGTGCTTGATGCGTTGAAAGCATCTGGACTCGCGGAGAACACGCTTGTCATCTTTACGGCTGACCATGGCGACTGTACGGGCGCTCATAGTTTCGCCCAAAAGACGGTATTCTATGACGAGTCGGCCCGGATTCCGTTGATCCTGTCGTATCCAGGCAAGATTGCTCCAAGCGCGAATCGCAAATTAGTGAATGTCGGCGTGGATACGTTTCCTACGATGTTGGACTTCGCGGGTTTAAAGATTCCGAGTTCGTTCAAAGGTCGCTCGTTGAAATCAGTTTGCGAAAACCCGAATGTAGAGGATTGGCGCAAGTATGTGGTCGTTTCCAATCATATGGTTCAAGGAGCGGTGCCGGTTGGGGGGACCGAAATTCCTGCAAGTCGAGGTCGCATGTTGCGAACGGATAACTACAAATACGCAGTGTATGATTTGGGCGAGCATCGCGAATCGTTGGTCGATATGGAGAACGATCCGCACGAGATGCGAAACGTTGCCCGAAATCCCGAACACAGAGCCGCCTTGGAGGCCCACAGAAAACTATTGCGTGATTACGCCGATAAAACCGGAGATACAGAAGCTATTGAAATCATGGGAAATCGCTAGCCGCGAGTGGGGGTTGTTTTCAAAGCTGGTTCGGGCCTGTTGCTCAGTTGTTTAGAGCACGGGACTCATAATCGAAAATGGCCATTTTAGCCCAAGATTCATATAAATAGGGACAGGTTAATAATCAATATGAGCTTAAGAACGAGCTTCTCGACGGCAGCGGCGATTCCTCCGGGCAAGCTATGCGGACGGCGGCTTCTCTCTGAAAGTCCACAGGCTCCATGCTCGGCGTAGCGCTTGAGGTACTTATGACCGGTTTTACGGCTTATGCCAAAGTCATGGCATAGTTCCGAGACATGAGACTTGCCGCTGTTGGCAAGGTGTACGAATTGTTGCTTCTGATCCATAGGTGACTCGCTTTTCCAGGCCATATCGCCTGATATAAGTGTAACCTATGTCCCCGGATTGTACCACCGGTACTGAATAAAAC
>JAPKDW010000218.1 GCA_028822375.1 Opitutaceae bacterium
GTGAACAAAAAGGCGTGGCTTCCAGATTTGAAGGTGCCTTGGCAGACCCATGGTTCTGCGTCCGGAGGATGGGGGTATACTAGCTATGCCGCTCATAGAGATCAGTCGTCAACCTATACGAAAAGAATCTATACATTGTGTAATATTGTCAGTAACGGGGGAGTGTATTTGTTGAATGTGGCTCCGGCTCCGGATGGTCGCATCCCTCAAGAGCAAATTGAGACGATTAGCGTATTGGGTGATTGGCTTAAGAAAAATGGGGAGTCGATATATAATGCGGATCCCAGCCCTTACACGTTTCCGCCCTTCGCGATTACAAGTAAGCCGGGGAAGCTATATCTGCATATAAAGGAAGCCGATGAGGGCATCATTAAATTGGATGGTTTATTGACGAAGGTGAATAAGGCGTTTGTATTGACCGACTCGGAGAAACGTCCTCTGGAGTTCCGCCAAAGCAAAGAGTCTTTCGAGTTGGATTTACCCTCTGAAGGTCTTGAACCAAGAGTTACCGTTGTTGTACTGGAGATTGATGAGGAGCAGGCGCGAGTAGCTGATGAGACCATAAGGCCGCTCGCGGATGGAAGCATCAGCCTTCCGATCTCGAAATGTGAATATGAAATCGCTCGAATTGGGTATGACTACGAAAAGAAGGTCACGTTCCGTTGGGGAGAAAATGTGAAACAAGGCCTGATCTGGACCCTTCGCGTTGAGAAGCCGTTGGGGGCCTGCAAGGTATTCGTCGAGCAGACCGGTGATGAGAAGTTGACCTATGAGCTTCGCGTGGGCGAGCAGCGCCTTTTGCTGGATGCCAAAGGCCCTGAAGAGATGAGCCGAAAAGAGGCGACGGGAACGATTTCGTTCGATCAACCCGGAACCTACACCATTACGGTCAGGCCCGTGGTTACCACCAAGAACAAGGATTATGAATTTAAGGGGCTGACTCTGGTACCGGTTCACTAAAACAGGAAGAAAAGATAATCGATGCGAAAACTATTATATGGAATAACCATGGCTCTTGCCGGTGGTCTAATGGCCATGGCCGCTGAAAAACCCAATGTCATTTTTATTCTGGCCGATGATATGGGCTATGGCGATGTGAGCGGGCTCAACCCGCGGTCGAAGGTTCAAACTCCGAATCTGGATCGAATGATCGGGCAGGGCATGCATTTTTCGGATGCGCATACATCGTCTTCCGTCTGCACACCGAGCCGCTATAGCGTTTTGACCGGTCGCTATGCGTGGCGAACCCGTCTGAAAACGGGTGTGCTTACAGGGTATTCCCCGCATTTGATTGCTCCGGATCGTATGACGGTTGCTGATGTGTTCTTGAAGGCGGGCTATGACACCGCATGTATCGGAAAATGGCATCTGGGTATGGATTTGGGCACGACGGATGGCGCTGAGGTCGCCATGCCAGAGGTAAGACATGGAACGCCTGAAAACATCAACTGGGATGTCCCGATCAAGAACGGCCCGAACGCGAACGGGTTTGATTATTTCCATGGCATCTCGGCTTCGCTGGATATGCCTCCTTATATCTATATCGAGAATGATGAGTTTGTTGGGCGTCCGACGGTGATCAAGGGGTTTCCTCGAAAGGGCTTGGCGCACGTTGATTTTGAAGCCATTGATACGATGGGCATGATTACCTCCAAGACGGTTGACTATATTGAGAATCGCTCGGAGAAGAAGCCGTTCTTTATTTATATGCCGCTGACCGCGCCGCATACCCCGATTGTGCCCGCGAAGCATTTCCAGGGGCAATCCGCGCTCGGGCCGTATGGCGACTTTTGCATGGAGGTCGACTGGACGGTCGGGCAGGTGCTCGACGCGCTGGAGAAAAAAGGGATCTCCGATAACACGCTGGTCATTTTTACGGCCGACAACGGCTGCTCCAGGGCCGCCTCGCCTAAAAAGTTTTCCAAAAACCTGAACCTGACCCCGCAGACCAAGGATTCGACCGACCACCATCCAAGCTACATCTACCGCGGATCCAAGGCGGATCTATGGGAAGGCGGGCACCGTGTCCCGTTTCTGGCCTTATGGCCGGAGGGGATCAAGGCGGGAACGAAGAGCGCGGAGATTATTTGCCTGACCGATTTCATGGCCACGGCCGCCGATATTGCCGGTGTGGTGGTTCCGGTCGATGCTGGGGAGGATAGCCTCTCTTTCCTGCCGGCATTCCAGGGCGGAAAGACCGACGTCGCCAAGCGCGCCGGCATCGTCAATCATTCGATTTCCGGACGATTCGCCATTCGGCGCGGGGATTGGAAACTTGAATTCTGCCCCGGCTCCGGCGGATGGACGGCACCGAATGACAAGGCCGCCCTGGCGCAGGGGCTGCCGGAAATTCAGCTCTACAACCTTGCGGATGATCCGGCTGAGTCGGCCAACGTCTACGACCAGCATCCGGAGATCGTTTCCGAGCTCACCAAACTGCTGCTGGACTATACCCATTCCGGTGCCAGCGTGGCTGGCAAGAAGAGCGCGAACGATACCGAGCCGTGGCACCATTTGAAGGCCATTAAATAGAGGTCGCGTCAATAACCCATGGAAACTGCTTCCAGCCTCTCCGCTTTATGATTTAAGGAAGGATCCAGGTGAGTCTAACGCGGCTTCGCAGCAGTGAATTAAGAATGAAGATTGTAGAATGAAGAAAATGATGCTCATAATGTTCAGCTTGTTTCTGACCATAGCTGTTACCGCGCAAGATGATTCACGAGAACGCTATACCTGGACGCTTGGGTATAAGCCGGATAAAGTTATAGAGTATAGCCCGGTACCAAACGTGGACCTGAAGCTTAATCTGTTCTTCCCCGATGACTACACGGTTGACGACCAACGACCGTGCATCATCTTTTTCTTTGGGGGCGGCTGGATGGGTGGGACTCCCGCGCAGTTTTATGGATTCAGCAAATACTTCGCCTCACGCGGCATGCTTGCTATCGCGGCTGAATATAGGACGGAGAGGGCATATAACGCGATTCCTAGAAATTGTGTTGAAGACGGTAGACAAGCGGTGCGCTATGTTCGACAGCACGCTGCTGAATTGGGAATTAATCCAGATAAGATAGTCGCTGGTGGCGGTTCAGCAGGTGGACATGTCGCCGCCGCTGTCGCAATGTGCGCTACCATCGATGTGGAGCCGGAAAGCACCATTTCGAGCATGCCGGATGCTCTTGTGCTCTTCAATCCGGTATACAATAACGGACCGGAAGGATACGGCCATAAACGTGTTGCTGAATACTGGAAAGAAATTTCTCCGTATCACAATATCCGTGAAGGTTTGCCTCCAACGATCGCTTTTTTTGGATCAAATGACAAACATGTCAGTGTCGCGCGGATTAACGCCTTTCAAGATGCGATGATCAAAGCGGGGAATGATTCCTTCACCCATATTTACGACGGCGAAGAACATGGGTTTTTCCACATCAACAAAGGTGGGCGAAAAATGTTTGAGGATACGCTCACCAAGGCTGATGCGTTTTTAGTTAAACACCATTTTTTAACCGGAGACGATCAGGTAAAGCGGTGGACCGCCCAAGCCATTGAGCTCTATATGAAAAGCCCTCAGGCAAAGAGGCTTTAAAAGCGAAAGAAACGTATGAATTCGCTCAATAGAGCGGCTGGAAGTCATAACCAATGAAAAAGCACATTCTAATTACAGGGACTCTATTGCTGGGATCGCTCGCGTTTGCTGAAAAGCCGAATGTGATTGTTATTATCACCGATGATCAGGGGTACGGAGATCTGGCCTGCCACGGAAATACGATCATCAACCGTTGGTGTTCCTATCAACCTCCAGAAATGAAAATTGCAGAAAAGCTCTCTGCCGTCACCTTCGCAAGTGCTTTGGTTTCACCTAAGCGTTGAGCGGCTCCCTTCCAAGCGGCAGCCTGATCAGGTTTCGGCTTACTGCGTGGGTCTATTGGTGCAGCACCTCCTTTCGGCGTAACTACTTCAACCCGATAACCTGCATCAGTAAACACTTTATATGGAACGGCAAACTCTTCAAGCCAGAGTCCCGTAGGTTTTCCATTCATCATTTTTGCAGCCCCCGTAACAAGCACTAAAATAGTTTTTTCTTCAGTGGCTGAGAGCGAACTGATGCCAGCCAATATCATTGAAGCCAAAACAGCAGCACGAGCCGTAAATAGGTATATAGGATTTATTTTCATAATCGAACTAAGTTAAGCGGTCCTGATAGTTTTGTGTATTAAAAGAAATGAATTAGACGAATTCAAAAGATCTCATTGCAAGCTCCAGTTCAAAAATATTCCTAAATGTTCACATATGAACTGCCTTGAGTTCGACGGCTCCATACTGCTCCTCGGAGAGGTAACCGGTATTCCAAGCGGGAATCACATACTTGCTAAATACGAAATTACTCACGATGACCAGCAAGATGGGAGTAATTGCCAAACCAAAACTCGGTAGCGCCTGTCCTTCATCTTCATCGTCCAACTCTTCCAAATGATCCCCGTACCCTTCACCGTTAGCCATAGCGTTACGTGCGCGGTGGTTGAGCCATAGCATCCCCGTGACGAACATGATACTCCCCCCGATAATTCCCAGTAACGGAGCCGCGAAAGGAGTCGTGCCAAAAAACGGCATCGGGATGGCATTTTGAATCGCCGGGGTACCCGGCAATGCCGTCATCGTAACGGTAAACGATCCCAGTGCAATCGACCTATCAACCCTCCCCTCCGAATCAAATCGGAACAATTGAATTTCCTATCAACTGCATAGGATCCATTTTTTGTAATCTTTAATTGTATTACCAGCAAAGTGGAATGTATTCAGTTCTTAACACCATCTACTTGGGGATACAGGGTTTCTTTTCGGCTCGTTCGGCTGAATTCCTGGAGATCGTCTCTTCTAGCTCTTTTTCCATTTTGTAATCGATCTTGTAGAAAAAGGTAACAAATGCCGTCAGGAACGCGATGCAGGCGGGAATGATGCTCATCAGTAAAACGATCCCGTTAAGGGTATCTGGCGCCTGCTCCATATTTGCCTCGAATCCGTAAAAGCCGAGCATGAATCCAGCAGACGATCCGCCCAGCGTCCAACCGAGCTTCTGCGAGGTTGTACCTGCAGAGAAGATCAGGCCCGTGGCGCGGCGGCCTAGCTTGTACTCTGCATAGTCAGCAGTATCCGCAAACATTGCCCAAGTTAGAGGCATCAATGGGGCGGCCACAAAAGCGCCAACCACTTGAAGGCCAAACAACAAGGCTATGTCAGTCGGGCTTACAAAGTAAAAGGCCAGCGTAATCGTCGCGGTCAACAAGGTCAGACAAATATATGCCCGTCGCTTATCGCGAAACCAAGCAATAATGTATTTAGTACAGGATACGCCCGCAATCGCCATAACGCTTCCTACCACCAAGTAACTTGAGGCAAGGCTCTGGTTTCCGATGTAGTATTTGAAGTAATACAATGTAGCTCCGCCACGTACTGAAATATAGATGAGCGTGAGCACCCCAACGACACAAAACACAAGCCAGGGACCGTTCTTTGTAAGGTCCTTCAGATCTCGCAAAACTGTGTTTTTCTTGAGCGGTGGCAACACGCGCTCACGTGTGTATTTGAACGTTATAAAGAACAGCGCCCCAGCGATGACCGCATACAGGCACATCGTATATAAAAAGCCTCTTTGTTCATTTCCTTGTCCTAATGTAGCGACCAGCCAGAGAAGCGTTCCATTCACAATCAAACTTCCGGAATTCGCCCCGAGAAACCGAAATGAGGCGAGGACACCTCGCTCCTTAGAGTTCGATGTCATTACGCCCATTAATGCGGAGTACGGAACGTTGATCGCGGTGTACGCCATGCCAACCAGAGAATACGTGACATACGCCCAGATTAGCTTCCCGGTCATACTCAGATCCGGAGTTGTGAATACCAGTACCCCAGTAATCATGAACGCTGGGATCATCCATAAAATCCAAAATCGGAACTTTCCGTGTCGGGAAGTCGTTCGGTCCGCAATCATTCCCATTATGGGATCATTGGCCGTATCCCAGAGCTTAGTGATCAGCATCATTAACCCCGCCGCCGTAGCGGTAATCCCAAAGACGTCCGTGTAGAAGAACAACAAGAACTGGGCCAAGGTCGAGTAGTAGAGACAGGACGCCGTGTCCCCCAATCCATAGGCGACCTTTTCAGAGATTGGCAGTTTACCTTCCAGATTATTTTCGGGGTGCGTGTGTTGAGATGACATAGGAATGGGGTTATTTTTTTACTTCGGTTGGTAAACGCCTCGGACCTTGGAGTGGTCGATTTGAGTGCCTTGACGGGGGTAGGAATCGAGAGCGGCTTGGAGTTTCTGTCGGGCTTGCTTCAGCGCTGGAGCAGCCCTTTCAAGGTCGATCGCTTTTGTCTCCATGACGTCGATCTGAGTATCGTAAAGATCGCCATTGTCGTAGAACTTGTAACGTTGATCCCGCGCATACCTCACCTCTGGGTGGTTGTTTGAGTCATTGAACTTTTTTGCGTAGGGATGTGGGAAATAGTAGCCGTAGATCCATTCTCTAGGATCTCCGCGCTCGCCCAGACATTGGGGCCAAAAGCTTACGCCATCGGCGTCAGATATATTATTGGGCGGTAGGCCCGTCGCTTCGACCATGGTGGGAAAGAAGTCGGAAAAAGCGACTAGGTCGCGGTTGACCTGGTTCGCTGGAATATGCCCCGGCCAGTTGGCGACCAGGGGTACATGGGTGCCGTGGTCGCGCGTGAAACCTTTGCCCCCCGGGAGGAGTTGTCCTTTAAACTCGGATACGATGTTTTTGTTGGTCCCGTTGTCAGCGGTAAAAATAATCAGCGTGTTATCGCGCAGTCCATTGGCTTCGAGCGTATCGACGAGGCGGCCGACGAGCGTATCCATATAGTGCACCATATCGATGAAGTTCTTCTTGTCGCCGGTCTCGTCTCGATCCTTGCTATTCGGCGTGGGGAGAAACGGGTCATGAACGAGAATCATCGGGTAGTAGGCGAGAAAAGGCGTGTCGGTCTCGGCGCAGGACTCTATGAAATCGGCAAGGAAGCCCGTGCAGACGTCTGGCCCGTAGCTGTCTTCCGGGAGGTCCATTAGGGTGCCATCCTTTTCCTAGGAGGGGTTCCAGTATCGCTCGCGAGTGGTGAGTGGAGTATTCCATAGACAGTAGGTATCGAATCCCGCTTCATTTGGACGGGTGCCTCCTTCCTCGGTTAGCAGTTGCCACTTTCCAGCTACGGCGGTGGCGTATCCCGATTGCTTGAAGTGGTTGGCGAAGGTGGGTTCTCCTTTGGGATAGATCCCGAAGTCCTCATAGTTGAATACGTTGGACTTACCCGATAAGAGGTTGACGCGACTCGGCGTGCAGACCGGTGTTGAGTGACAGTTTTCGAAACGAATTCCCGCTTCCGCCAATGCGTCCAATCGTGGGGTAGAATACTCTTTGCTGCCATAGCTGCTGAAACACTCGAAACCCACATCATCAGCCATGATGAGCAGGATGTTTACCGGTTTGTCAGCGGCCGTGGCTACGGACGTCAGCATCGCGAGAAAAGTCAGGATGGGTATCAGCAACTTCATGGAGTAAA
>JAPKDW010000219.1 GCA_028822375.1 Opitutaceae bacterium
CGGCTTTTCCGATGCAGCAAATGCGGCCGTGCTTAAGAGAGCTGCGGATAACAAAATGGCGGAAATTCGTTTGGGGAGATTCATAATTCGGTAGGGATTTTGACAAACTTAAAAGGCTAATGAGAAAGGTAATCGATCGCGATCGTCTGCTTGCTCAACGACGGACCACTCCACTGAACGTCGAGAGACGAGCCGTTGTCGGCAATCTTCAAATAGTTCAAACTGAAAGGATGCAATCCTGCTTCGAGTTTCACGCTGGCTGTTATTTCCGTTCCGCCTTCATATCCGAAATCCGCATCGATAATATTCGCATCGTGAATACGCATAATCGCGCCCGAATCCGCTGTCAGCGAGAAAACATACTCCCCATCACTTGGAACATTAAGGTAACCCGAGAAAACAACCGCTCCGCTCTCAGGCCCTAGGTTCCCTTTCAATTGAGTCACTCCCCCCATCTGCTGAGGCGATTCATCCCAGAATTTAGGAACCCACGGAAAATCTCCTTTGTATCCCAACCAACGTGCTCCCGGACGAGTCGAGGCCACGGAGACCGCCGGTACCAATTCGCCGTCATAGGGGCGCGGATTATCCGAATTCGGTCTACGCAATTGAAGCGACCGATCCTTCAATCTCTGCTGCAAGCCATCGAAGAACGCGCTCGTACCGGCTAGATTATTCACTTCCTTCAAATCCGTCTTCACATCGTAAATTTCGAAATCGTCCGAGTGACCCTTGATATCGACACGCACTCCCTTGAACCCCTCGAGGAACAAAGCCTGCATTTCCTTACGAGGTCGGTTCTGATGGCTCGAATCGAAATCAGGATAATTCGGGGTCCGTCCACCATGGAGAAACTCCACGTAAACCGTACTCTCCTCTTGAGTCCCTTCCCCCGTCAAAGCCGGCAATAGCGAAACGCCATCGGAAAGCGCCGGCAAAGGCACCCCACCGAGGTCGGCAAAAGTCGTCATCCAATCGTGAAACTGCGAAGGCGTATGGTCCACCTGACCCGCAGGGATAACGCCTGGCCAGCGAGCGAGAGCCGGCATGCGAATTCCACCTTCCCATACATCGCGTTTCTCTCCGTCAAAAGGACCGTACGATTGAAAGTGTACCGGAGTGAACGGCGTTCCAGCGATGTAACTAACCGCCAAAGGACCGTTATCGTTGGTGAAAACGACCATTGTCTCCTCGTCGATTTCCAAGTCCTTTAGCAACTGAACCAAATCCCCCACCGCGCTATCGATTCGACGCACCATGGTCGCAAAGCGCTGTTCGACATTGCTCCAATCCGGGTTGCGGTATTCAGGATGTATCCAAGAATCGATTTCACCGCTCGCCGTGTTGATCATATGACCCGGCTTGTCCAACCACTGAAGACCCCCTTCCAAACCTCCCCCTTCAGGGAACGCTTGCGTTGGCACCTGCAAGGCCGCGTGCGGCGTATCGTAGGCGAGATAGATGAAAAATGGTTGATCGGCTTTGGATTGAGTGTGGTCCACGATCCATTTTTTAGTGTAGGCAGTAAACAGATCGGTTGTGTAGCATTTGTCTAGTCCGGCCGAGATCTCCTCCTCATTGTGCCAAACTTCTTTGCCAGTCTGGTGAGTCGGGCTATTCCCCATTGGCCAATCGTTATTGGGATAGTGTACGTGTCCATCCACGTGACGGATGTAACCAAGATATTCGTCAAAACCACGCTTGGTTGGATAAGCCGGCCACTCGCCGGGAGTATTGAAAGATTCCTTGGTTTCGCCGATTCCCTGAAGACCGTACTTGCCCACATGCAAAGTCCGATAACCTGCCCCCTGCATCACCGTACCCAAAGTATGGTTATCCGGAAGCTCTTTATCGAACTCGCTATTGCGCACTTCCGTATGACCTTGATGCAATCCCCGCAAAAGCGAAGCCCGAGAGGGAGCGCAAACCGGAGCCGGGCAGTAGTGACGCCGCAATTGAATCCCTTCAGCCGCGAATTGGTCGATATTCGGAGTCGCGTGCTTCTTCCCCGTACGTTGATTCTGATGCAATACCCCCAAATCGCCGTATCCCATGTCATCTGTAAAAACGAAGATGATATTCGGTTTAGAACCGCTCGCCTGTGCCCAGGCGGTATCGGTCAATCCAAAAGCAAAGGCCAAAACCGCCGCCGCCAAAACGATTCGAGGGGTTACGGAAGAAATGCGCATCATAATGAAACCAGGAGTTAAAAATCCAAAAACTGCAATCGCTAAGAATAACTCCATTCCCCGCCATATCGGACAATTGTCCCGCCCTATTTATTCTGTTGCATGCGAGGGTTGCCTGTCCCTAGGCAACCGCAACGGTCTACGCTACTTTCGCGGTTGCTTTGCGCCAAGCAACCCGACCTTCGGCATTCACAATAAATCACAACCTTCACCGTGCCCGAATTCATCTAACAGACCAATTTTCCATTTACCTACCAGATTCATCAGGCATTATCCAAACTGTGCGCCAAACGAACTCATCCCACGCTTTCGACAACCAATTCGATCTAAGATCGCGCCACGCCGATTTCCAAGAGTATTTCGACAAAAACGACTCGCTCAGCGCAGAAGCCGTCGAAGCCCTGCCTTGCCAGCTTGATATTTCCTACGGGAATCACCCGCTTCAAGCAGTCGACTATTTCCCAGCAAAACAGGGAAACGCACCCATCGTCATTTTCATCCACGGCGGCTACTGGCGTGCTCTCGATAAGAAAAACTATAGTTTCGTCGCCCCATCCTTCATTGATTCGGACTGTGCCGTATGCTCGGTAAACTATCGCCTCGCCCCCGAAGCCAGACTCGAAGAAATCCTCGATGATGTCACCAGGGCCCTGCATTCAATTCGCGAGCACGCGACCGCGATCAACGGAAACCCCAACGATCTATACGTAACAGGACATTCCGCCGGCGCTCACCTCGCCCTCATGACCGCGATGCTTCTCCAAGAGAAAAACGATCCGCTCCTTTCATCCATCAGAGGCGTCCTCAGCCTAAGCGGACTCTTCGACCTCGACCCGGTTCGAAACTCCTTTCTAAACGAAACCTTAAATTTCGACGATTCGACCGTGACCCGCCTTAGTCCGATCCTCAACGAAGCCTTCTCCACCAACATCCCCTTACGCTTCGCCGTAGGCGGTGACGAAACCGACGAGTTTATCCGTCAATCCCAAACTATCAGCGAACGCATGACGGCAAACGGCAACGACTCCCAATACTCCCTCCTCCCAAACCTCAACCATTTCGAGATAGTCTACGAACTAGGAAAACCCGACGGAGTATTGAAGAAGCAATTACTAGAGATGATTCGGTGAGCAAACACGCGGCGCTCTCAAGGTAGCGACCGATCTCCGAGCGGCCATTGAACGTTGCAATCGTTCGGGTATTTTCCCTGATTTATCAGTGGTTGCCTTGACAATAATGGTCGCTCGGAGATCGGCCGCTACCATTTACGAGGCTACCGCAATATTGCCATCAATCAAAGCGCAACGTCATCGTCCCCTTATTACTTCACGCCGCTGGTCGCGATTTTCACTGCCAATGCCAAAAACACAATACCCGCCAAGCGGTTCATGATTACCTGCGCTCGTGGCGAGCGCTTGAGCACGTGCCCCAACTGTCCAGCCATAGCGGCGACCCCTCCAAACACGACGAGTGTCATTAGCATAAACAAACCGCCAAGCGAAAACGTCTGCATGGCTGGCGATCCCTTGGTCGGATCGACGAACTGAGGGAGAAACGCGAGAAAGAACATCGATACCTTCGGGTTTGTAATGTTCATAATGATACCGCGACGATACAGCTTCGCAGCATTCATAGAGTTCCCTTCATCGCTATTGTCCAACGCTTGCGGAACAGACGTAAACGCCTTCCATGCGAGATAAACCAAATACCCCGCACCCGCAAACTTAAGAACCGAGAATGCGATTGCCGATGCCTGTACGATCCCTGCTATTCCCACGACGACTGCGGCCGTGTGAACCAGCAATCCAGTACACAAACCAAGCGTTACCCAAAGGCCGGCCTTCCTCCCATGCAAAATCGATTGCGTCAGCACGAAAAGATTATCCGGTCCCGGAGCGATCCCGATCAAACAGGATGCTATCAAAAACGTAACAACTGTCTCGACCTCTAACAATAAATTAGTCTCCGTTCGCTAAACTCGATGTAGGGCCGGTGCTTGCGCCATGCCGCGTAGTTAGAGATCACCCTTATTTCGGGGCGTGGCGCAATGGCCGACCCTACGATATTCAATTTCCTAAAAATCTTCAAGAGGTCCACCTGAAGCAAAAAATTCCGGATGCTCGGCAGCAATTCGAGCACGTAGCTCTGGGCGATTCTTGATTACCCTACCGTATTTTTTGACCATTTCCGGTTTATCGAAATTTCCGAACTGAGCGTCGCCCGGCATTATCTTACTTTCCCAATCAGCCAATTCTTCCGGCTTAACGCCAGCGATTGAAATCCCGTTATTATAAGGAGTCGGAGCATATCCTCCCACGAGGTCTACATCGAGGTTCGCTTTGATTTTCTTTTCCCAACCGCCAGCCCACAAGCTAGCGTTTACCAGAAATCGACGACCATCCTCGCTGAGCAAATCTTCAGACGCGCCATAAGAAGCATAAACGACACGAGCCTTTTTCTTGGCTCCGGACGGAGCGACATACGAATCCCGAGTCCAACCCGCATTCACGAGAGGCTTTTCCCTATTGATGTCGTCGCTCGCATGAAAGGTATTAAGCACCTGTACCTCGAGAAGCGGCACCGAACCGGCCGGCGGCTGAGACTTGTAAGCGCCGGAGTATGCATGAATCTGCTTCACGCCCTTTAAGATGGGATGACCCGCTGCGCTCGTAACTGGAGTGATCCGACTTCCCATCACATGGTTAGAACCGTAGTGCGATTGCCCACGCTCCTTGTGCCAGGTATTGCCAAAGATCTGCTCGCCCAGGCCACCAAAATAGTCCTCTCCCGTATAGTTGAAATTAAGTTTCTCCCACTTACCCTTCTGACCGTTGAAGCCGTGCGTCGACGTGCGTAGTCCCACGACTGGACCGCCACGCTCGAAATAATCGACCAAATGATCCACTTGTTCGTCCTTCAAATTCATGAAGCGAGTGAAAAAGAATAGCAGATCAGCATCCTTCAAAACGTCCATTCCAGGAGTATCACGCCCCCCGCCTTTAATCGCTCCGTTTTCGTCCAAGCCAAACAATACCGTGCAACGAAAACCATAGCGCTTAGCCAAAATCTTAGCAATCGCAGGACAAGATTCCTCCGAGCGGTATTCATGATCGTTTGCAATGAAAACGATATGCTTACCCTTGCCTATTCCCTTACTGCCTTCGTAAACTAAAGAACCTGCCACAACGGGCGTCATCATCGCGATCAATCCAATCACCGCCATCCAAAATTGTTTCATCTTCATTATTCGTAATTACTATTCGTATACCAGAATTGGACGCATCGCGCGTTTCCCGGTCGAAACCAACGCTGAAAGCCCCCGATCAAGAAGTAAAGCGAGAATTGGTAGGGTATTTACGGGATAGAGGAAGGAGATCGGCCGCTGCCTCAGCCATTCCATAACCCACAGATCCAAGCCCCGCAAATCACTTCGGATTAAACTCTATTTTCTGACGGACTTTCAACGCCACCGGAACGCCATTCCTTCTAGCTGGCTTGAATTTCCATTTTTTCAACGCATCAACCGCAAGAATTTCAAATTCCGAATGACTCGAATCTACAACATCGATAGCGCTCGGCTTCCCGTCTACTCCGACAATCCAAACAATCTCCACGAAACCCTTTACTCCGGCTTGGCGTAAACGATCCGGATAGACCGGATCAACTTTTCGAATTAACTTTGGGAGTGTGTCCGGCGTAACCGACTCCGACTCAATCGAAGGCTCCGCAAGCTCATCGTCCGTTCGAATAGCGATCAAATTCCGCCTCCAAACATCCTCGATTTCGTCTATTCGAACCAGGCCACCTTTAACCCGTACGCCAACATAAGCATCATCTGCGAGATAGCTCAACACCTCTCGAGCTCGCTCGAAGTCATCTTTGTCCAATGCTTGCTCGGCCGCAGCGACCGCCTGCTCTAAAGCGTATTCAGAATTCAATGCCTCGATCAATTCTAGCTGAGCTTCCGACTGCTCCGCAAGCTCCGGATCACCATCCAAAGTCTCCAGGATCAACCTCGCCGAAGCGAACTCCCCGAGATCTGCCGCGTCTTGAGCGCGTTCGAAAGCATCCTTCGCTTTCAATCGGTAAATAATCCCCAATCTCGTTTTCGCCTTCTCTCCGACCGACGGACTTTTCGAAAAAGGTTCGATCAAATTAACCGCCCCTTGAAAATCGCGTTGAACCAATACCAAATCAGATTCCTTACCCGCCTGATCATATGCGCGTTCAGCAGCGAACCGCTCAACCGGCTTGGAAAAACGTTCCATTTCAACGCGTGTAATTTCCGCTTCGATTTTAGATGCATCAAGCGCTTCGCTTCCGATCGCAGCTATGGCTTCCTCCAGTTTCCCCTCGGTCTGCAAGGCATCCGCCTTTGATATTTCCTCAACAATAGGAAGCTCCTCATGAAAAGATCTGAGCCACACGACGAATTCCTCAAAATACTCCCTACGGAATTCAGACACGGCTTTTTCATTAGCGTCGCCATTCTCGTTCGCGACGCGCTCAGCTCCCTCCAAATCGCGCAACTGAGTTTCCGCCAATTCCATCCGTTTCTCAATCGCCGCCAAACTGTTCTTAAGCGGTGCCCGTTTGACCTCCAATTCAGCGAGTAATTGCTCGTTTTTCGCAATCCCCTGCAATGAGGCCTCCTCCGCCAACCGTTTGACTTCCGCTATTCGAACCGTCTCTGTCTCTGCCCGAACCCGGTCCCGCTCCACAAGCTCGTTCCGCCAAAACCAAGCTCCGATAATAAAAACGGCAATCACAAGAATCGCTCCCAGAACACGTGGAAACGATTTACGATTCGATTGCGGGGCAAGCGATTCCAGTGGCTCTTCGGGAAGCAAGGGAGACTCCAGCTCTGACTCTACTACTGCCGACGTTTTCGGTTCAGCTTCGGGAATATCGACCATGACTGCCGAAGCCTCTTCCGCAAAAACGGGCAATTCCTCCGCATCGATAGTCGATTCGACAACCTCGATCGCCTGATCGATCCGCTTCAACGCTTCGGCGTACTTCAGCTCCAGCCCCGACGTCGGGGCCTTATCACGCTTTACATTAAGCCGTTCGCGCAACTCTCGATACACTCGATGTCGGTCTTCCTCGGAAGCCCCCTCCTGAAGCCCCAATATACGATACGATTCTTCCAAAGTCATAAACACCGTCCAAGGTAACTGAACAAACTAACCAGACTCCCCAACTCCATCCAGCGAATACACCTCCAATCCAACTCGAACTCAACCCTGAAAACAGGCACTCCCGAAGCTCCCACCCCAAAGGTAGGGCGAGAGCGTCCCGCTCCGCCCATTGGCGTCAACTTAACTGAAATCGTCTAAAAACCACCCCGACGTGTCGAGGTA
>JAPKDW010000220.1 GCA_028822375.1 Opitutaceae bacterium
ACCCAGTCACCACCCAAACGATAAACGAAACGCAAACGAGATCCACGAGAAAAGCCCAAACCCATTAAATGACGCTTCCCTCGCCGTATCCATGCCGAAAATGCAAGCGAAGCATCGACTCGAAAAACGAAGCTTCCCGTTGCTCCGCGCGTAGTTTGCCATAGGGAAAGCCTAAACCCTCCTCTTCGATCCCGAGACGGTCAAGGCGCTTATAGCTTCTTCAGAATACTCTCTTTAGACTTGTCGCTGGCAGGCGGTTCTTTCCCGTAGTAATTGTACGCTTTTGGTCGACTGGTTGGAATCCTCACTCCCTGGGAAAGCATGATTTCGGTAATCGCATCCACCGTCACAAACGACGTCTTGAAATTGCCGGGACGGTACCCTTCCGCAATGAGAAGCGGCGTCCAGCCGAAATCGTTGTCCGTATTCCAAATTCCTATATCTGCGCCCTGCTCGTGGAGGTATTGAGCCACTAAAGGGGCATTTTTATAGGCAGCTCCGTGCATCGCCGTTTCGCCATTCGCATCGACGACATTCACGTCTGATCCAAGAGCGACCATGAATTTAACGACCGCCAAGCACTCTTCCAGGCTACCCGCCTCTTCCTCCGGAGCGCGGCTTCCCAAACCAGCGGCGACCATCAATGGCGTGCAGCCATCGCTATTCGGAACGAACGGATCGGCTCCCAATTCCATAAGCAACTTCATATAGGGCAGGTCCGCGCGATCTGCCGCCATGAAAAAGGGCGTCGCTCCCTCATCCGCCACGTAGCCTCTACCTGCCTTGCGACCGTGTTTAAGACGTGTATTAACGTCGGCGCCTCGTTTAACGATTTCGTGGATAAACTGATCGCTGTTGCGCCTGCCGGAACCGTGTGGAGCCGGATCACCACTCGCCGATTCGCCAAAATCCGGTTTGCGAATCCAGGTCAATGTATGTAAAATCGTGAAGCCTGAGCGATCATCCTTGGGGTCGGCTCCTAAATCGAGCAATTCGATCGCCAAATCGTAGTGCCCATTTTCAACGGCAAGCAACAAGGGGCTCGTTCCGTTCTTAGGGAGCTTGCCGGTGGACTTTTTAAGGTGCATCGCAGCGTTCACATCTGCACCCGCTTCGAGCAGTGTTCGAACGACCTGAGTATGACCTTCCCTAATCGAAAAAAAGAACGGCGTGTAACCTGATTCGCCTAACGGCGTTTGAAAGTCCGCCCCGGCATCGAGCAACGCTCGAACAACCGCGTCATGCCCTTCCGCCGCCGCCCACATCATAGCCGATTGCCCTTTACGTTCCGTCGCATCGATATTCGCGCCTGCATCGATCAAAGCAACGACCGCGTCTACCTTACCCGTCCGAGACGCTGTCATCAAAACGGTCTCGCCTCCCTTGACTGTAGTGTTGGCATCCGCTCCCAAATCGATGAACGCTTTTACGAAATTAGCGTTTCCGTTCACGCAAGCTAAGTAAAGCGGCGTAATTCCATAACGGTTTTGAACGATAGGACTGGCTCCCTTATCGAGAAGTCGTTTAGCGATCTTCCAATCGTCGTGATACGCAGCCCAATGCAAAGCAGTCATCCCATCGACCTGCGAAGCGTCGATATCGATTTGCCGAGAAAGCGCCGATTCAATCCGTTCGAAGTCTCTCGATTCCACTGCATCGGCCAAGAAAGCGCTCGCGGCAAATGCGTTGCCGAAGAACACCGTGCCCATAAAAGCGAAAACCCAAGATCGTAGTTTAAATTTCTTCATATGAGGATCAGTTATTCAGAACCTGCGTATCAAATTGTCTTCATGTTCAGGTTAAAACACTGAGCTACTATATTCGAGATTACACCGACAAAGGTTCGAAAAGTCCGTCAAGCTTGCCCGTGCTATCGCCAAATTGATCGATTTTCACGCCCACCTTATCGAGCAATGAAAGATGCAGATTCGCTAGCGGCGTCGGCTTCTCATAGCGTATGTGACGATTGCCCTTCATGCCTCCTGCAGCGCCGCCGGCAACGATGACTGGCAGGTTAGAATGATTGTGTATATTGGGATTCCCGATACCGCTGCCGTAAAGCAAGAGAACATTATCGAGTAAAGAGCCGTTCCCTTCGGGTGTATTCTTGAGTCTCTCTAGGTATTCGGCAAACAGTGACACGTGAAACGCGTTAATCTTCGACATCTTCTCGATCTTCTCGGGATTGTCGCCATGATGGGAGAGCGGATGATGCGGATCGGAAACACCGATCTCGGGATAGGATCGATTGCTCGTTTCTCGGGCGATTTGAAAGGTAGTAATTCGCGTGATATCGCCTTGGTATGCCAGCAATTGCAGGTCGAACATTAATCGAGCATGATCGGCATACGCCGCAGGAACGCCCATTGGGCGATCCAAGTCAGGCATCGGCTTGTCCTTCGTATCGGTCTCAGCTTTTTGAATACGCCTCTCCACTTCGCGAATAGAATCAAGATAATCCGAAACCCGCGAACGGTCATTCGCCCCGAGGCCGCGCTTGAGGCGCCTCATGTCATCAATGATCGAATCCAGCAGACTAGCTCGCTTGCGCAATGCGGCCTGACGTTCTTCGGGCGTGCCGCCCTCGCCAAATAGACTTTCGAAAACAATGCGCGGGTGCGCTTCCGCTGGAAGCGGCGTGGTCGGCGAGGACCAGGACAAATTATTTTGATAGACGCACGCGTAGCCATTGTCGCATTGACCAACGACTTGAAGCAAATCCATCGCAAGCTCCAGGGAAGGCAATTGCGTTTGCTGTCCTACTTGCTGGGCTGCCAATTGGTCGGCAGTGGTTCCCAAGTAGTAGTCGGAGCTCTCGGTGACCTTTGCTTTGGCAGCACTGAGAAACGAGGAATTCGAAGTCGCATGCGATCCAGGATAGGCAGGTTTCAGCTGCATATTGGTGAAAATCGTCGTCTGGTCCTTAACGGGAGCCAAAGAGTCGAGAATCGGCGAGAGCTCTTCAAGAGAGCCTTCGCTTCTAGGGGTCCAACGCGATTGGTCGCAGCCCATAGGCATGAACACATAACCGAGTCGCCGAACCGGAGTCGCGGCCGTTTTGGAAGCGGCAGTCGCCGCGGGAATCATCGCATCCAACAATGGCAGGGCAAGCGAGGCTCCTACACCCTTCAAGAACGTTCTACGAGGGACGGATTTCTTAGAGATGAACTTCATGGGGTTTTTCTTTCTGTATGTTGCATCAGCGTATACTCTCTTTCCGATTTCGTTCTCATCTGAAACGGAACGCTTTTTACAATACCGAGAATCAAAGAGGAAAAGCGGTACTCATTGGCTTCGGCTTCTTCAATTATTTTGCGAATAGCAGGAGCATCATAGGCTTCAACGCCCCTACCCAGTGCGAATGTAAGCAATTTTTCACTCAAAGCGCGAACAAAAAGTTCAGGTCGCTCCAGTAACCCATTTTCCAAATTCGCGACTCCATCGAACACGCTTCCATCGGGTAGCCCACCTGATACGTCGATTTTCTCCCCGTACTCGAACTCGCGCCAGCGGCCGATCGCATCGAAATTTTCGAGAGCGAAACCAACCGGATCCATTAGGTCATGGCAACTCGCGCAAGCGGGATTCGCTCGATGCTCCTCAAGTCGAGCTCTCACCGACAAAGTCGCATCTACCGTATTTTCTTCGAGCGCTGGAACGTCCGCAGGCGGTGGCGGCGGAGCCGTTCCGATAATCTTCTCCAAAACCCAATTGCCGCGAATAACCGGCGAAGTACGGGTCGCATAGGAAGTCACCGTAAGAATGCTGCCCTGCCGGAGGAGGCCTCCGCGGTGATGCTCAGGCTCCAGTTCGACCTTGCGAAAACGACTGCCGAATACATTTGGAATCCCATAGTGGTGGGCCAAGCGTTCGTTGAGATAGGTATAATTCGATTTGAGCAATTCCGTCACGCTCCGGTCCTCTATGAATACGCTTTCCAGAAACAGTTCCGTCTCGCGACGAAAAGCTTGTCTCAAATTATCATCAAAATCCGGATACAATCGCAGATCCGGCGTCACGGAGTCCAGGTTTCTCAAATGAAGCCATTGACTGGCGAAGTTATCCACTAAGTTAATCGCTCGCGGATCGGCTAACATTCGTAGCGCATGCGATTCAAGTGTCTCAGGATCGCTTAGATTGCCAGCGATCGCGTCGTCGATCAGCGCATGGTCAGGCAAACTGCTCCAAATAAAGAATGAAAGCCGGCTCGCCAATTCAAGATCGCTGATTCGATAAGGCTGTCCCGGTTTCACTCGAGCCGGTTCGCGTTCAATGCGAAAGATGAATTCCGGATTTACGAGAATCGAAGTAAGAGCCGATTCAATTCCCGATTCGAATCCGCCCTCTTTCGCGGCTTCTTTGTAAAACGACATCGGTTGCTTCATATCCGCCTTCGAAACGGAACGTCTATAAGCGCGTTTCATGAGATTCCCCAAAATTTCCCGAGCAACGGATTCCTCTTCGCTAGCTTGGTTTGGCTTCCGAATAAAAACCTTATCACGACTCGGCGTATCGCTCGCGCCTTGCGCATTAAAAGGTCCCGTAATGGATACTTGATACACCGCTGGCGATAGGCGTGGGTGTCGGTGGTAATTGAAATGCGCCTTGAATGGCTCACGCTTGTTCTCAAGAAGCGAATACGGATTCTTCAAGAAGGTCACCCCTAGCTTGCGCGGTCCTGCCTGAACCTGAACGCGGGTCTTGAGATGCTTGTCTACCATGCTGTGATCCTTGCGTCCCTTCGGAGGGCCGATCGTGAATCGTTCGACCAGGGCACGATCTAGCAAGATCTCCATTTCATGGGCCTCCTTGAGTCCTTCAACGTGCTCGTTGCGATTCCGGGTAAGCGTTACCTCAATCTCATATTCACCATCCTGGGGAAACGTGTAATCCAACAACGTTCCTCCACGCGTGCCGATCGGCAATCCTTCGACGTGAAACTCTTGAGTATAATCGGCAGGCATACGAACCGTGTATCCCTGAGGTTTATCATTGCGGACGCCCACAGCCAATCTACTGATTTTTTGAGCAGCCGAAATATAGCGATCAAGCAAGCTGGGCGATAGCGTTCCTACTGTCACATTGTCGAAGCCATGGCTTTCTTCATCTTTCGGAAGCAGACTGTCCGCATCGATTTCCAAGCCAACTAGATCGCGAATCGAATTTCGATACTCAGTCCGATTAAGGCGACGAAAGGTCTCGACGCGACCCGGCTTCGGATGAGCCGCAGCATTTGAATCCAATGTATCAGTCAACGAAGCCAAAACCGCGTCATAGGTCGCTTCGCTTGGCCGTTCCCTATCGGGAGGCGGCATCTGTCTTGAGTAAAGTCTAAGAACAACGTGCTCCCAAAGCTCGGGATCAATCGTCGGATCATCCAAGGAAATACCATCGAGAATAAGATTCCCCTTTTTCTCATCGGCATTGTGACAACTTACGCAGTACTCGGTGATCAACGCATGCTTTGACGACAGCGCCAGTTCTCTTTCTCCCTCGTCCGGAGCTAGCGATAGAAGCTGGGAATCTAACCAATTGGTGGCCAATTTGTATTCGGATTCAGTTGGACGCTCGATATCCTCTTCATCCTCAGGGGGCATTTCCCGTTCGCTTAACATCCAAGCAACATCATCCCAAACGTCGAGATTCTGGCTCATGTCAACAGAGAGAATACTCTCCAAATCCAGTTTCCCTTTCTTCTTATCAGGATTGTGGCAACTGACACAGTGATCGTTCAGCACACCGAGCAAAGGCTGATCAATCACCAGTTCCTGCCCGCTAACATGAGCAACAGGAAGCGCATTCAACAAAATAGCAGCGAATATTGGGGTACGAAGCATTAACCTTAATACTATTAGGTAAGGGACCCTGATCGCAAGCATTCCGGAATTTTACCCGAAAGTGGACGCACTAGTATTTTATACTAATTAAAATCAAAGCCTATGCAGTCAATACGAGAACTTACGAGTGATTGCGCAATTCGCTGCACAAAGTATGCTACGCAATCTGAATGACCAGCGATCTACCCGTGATTCAAAGCCTTCAACTGCTCGCTAAGCCAAATTTTGTGTTTCCAACGGAGATTTTTGGAGGACATGTCGATGGAATACAGGCTGTTGTCCGCTTCCTCACCTTCTGGCTGAGAAATCGGCAACTCGAGGATGCTGCGCAAATTTAGGGCCAACCATTTCTCTATTTTCAAAACGACCATCTTTTTGCGAAGGCGTCCTTGAATGTCGCGGTTGAGCACAGTGGGAATGGTGTTCAGCGTGAGAATTTCATCGATCGCCGTATTCGCCATCTTAACACGCCCTTCTTCGCTAGCGTAAAAATGCGTTACCGCAAACACCGTCTTGCCTGGATTGACTTGCTTGAGCAACTGACAGGACTTCACGACCGTCGACCCAGTTCGCACCATATCGTCGAACAAGACGATATCGTGACCTTTAATTTGATCTAGGCTCCATTCGCTTTCCGAGTGGATCTTAATTTCAACTTTTCGCTCCCCGGTTCGCTCTTTATCTAAAAGCACGAACTTAGCTTTGCTCAAATTCAGACGATTACACATCTCTTTCACGAATTCGCGAGCTCCCTTATCCGGAGCGCACAATGCTAAACCTTCGCCATCATCGCCGTATTTCACGATGTTCGAATTCAGCAGGTAGTCTACGTAGATGTCGTACGGGATGATGTTGTGGAACTTCCCTTCGAATACTTCGCTGAACATCATCTGCACCGAGTGAGAGTGATTGTGCACGGTAAGCACGCGATCTACCCCTGCCAACTTGAGCATCTGACCGTAGAGTTTTGCCGTGAACAGCTGACCGTCGAATTTCTTCAGATCCGTTCGGGCACGCTCAGTCACGGTTTCTCCAAGACCCAAGCGAGGACCACGATCCTGAGCGCTGTAATAAAGATCCGGTTCAACCAAAATCACTTCCGAAGCGCCGTTTTCCTTAGCGGCTCGAGCGATCATTAAGGTGCGCATCGCCAAACTCTGGCGACTCATTACCAAACTGCTTGTGCTGACAATGATGATACTCTTTCCGCGCAGTTTATTGCCTATCTCTTTGAAATCCTGTTCGTCGGAAATAAACCGCGGACAAAACTCGGAATTCGCGAAACGTTTCATGCTGATCAGGTCAGCTACATCTTCACTCTGCCCCATGGCAAAAGCAACGTCGATCGCAAACGGATCATCTGAAGAATTTCCAACGACAATGTATTTCGGTTCGATCATAGAAGAAGCAATCAAAGTATGAATTCGGATGCTGCGCGAGCAGCTCTCTCGAAAATCAAGCGTTCGAAAAGAAAAGGGCGAGCTTTATTCATCTCAAATTTCCAGAAACTCATTTCTTTCGGTCGCTTGTTATTCCCTTTGCGTCTAATACCCCGGAGCTTGCTTCGACTTTCTGCTGTGCGGGATCAATGTGTCGGTTAGGTTAGTGAAGGTAGCTTATTGCAGCGTGCTCACATGCCTCAGATCCTATTTAATAAGTCAGTGTAGGAGCGGGTTTACCCCGCGATATTGCGATCCAAATAGA
>JAPKDW010000221.1 GCA_028822375.1 Opitutaceae bacterium
CTCGGTAGAAACGCAGAAACAACTCGAAAAAAATCAAACGCGTAGCGTACAACGAGGCGGTATCTTTGCTGACGCCACTTCCGACGACGCTATATCGTCCGGCGACTCGGATTAGGAGTAGAAATCATTTAGGTATCCACTTTTTCGATGCGAAGCCTTGCCGCGTACAAACTCCTGCTCGGCTTGGCTCTGCTTGTATTCGTATTGGATCAAGCAACCAAATTGCTCATCATCGACGCTCTACCTTTCGGAGCATTCTACCCGCCTCAGTGCATTGAGGTTATCCCGGGATTCTTCAATCTCGTACACGTCGGAAACACGGGTGCCGCATGGAGCCTTTTCAGCGGTCACAGCGAGATTCTTGCCCTAATCGGCCTGCTCGCCCTCGCGATGCTCTGGTTTTTCCGCAAGACGCTACAATTGGAACGAATCCAATTCCAATGGGCATTCGGACTGATAATCGGCGGAATCCTCGGCAACGTAATCGATCGCTTCCTATACGGTCATGTCGTCGATTTCCTCGATTTCCATATAAACGATTGGTACTGGCCCAGCTTCAACATAGCCGATTCGGGCATTACCATTGGGGTCGCCCTCTACATTCTCTTCTCCTTCCTCCAACCTGAGGAAGCAAAAACAGCCGAATAACGGCTACTCTACGTTAGCGACTTGTTCGCGAATCCGTTCAAGTTCGTTCTTCATAGCGAGAACGTTTTTGGAGATTTCTATCGAACAGGACTTACTGCCCGTCGTGTTAATCTCGCGACCAATTTCCTGAACGAGAAACTCAATTGAACGGCCTACTGGCTCATCCTTGTTTAGCAAATCAGCAAATTGTTCGAAATGACTATCCAATCGCGTCATTTCCTCGGAAATGTCGCTCCGGTCAGAATACAGAGCAATTTCCTTCAGCACGCGCTCGTCATCAAGATCGATCTCCAAACCGGATTTCGCCAATCGAGCATGCAAATTCTCGCGATACTTGGTTACCATATCCGGAGCCATTTCCTTAATCTCTGAAACCGTATCCGAAATCGACCGACAACGCGTTTCCAGATCTAGCTTCAACGCCGCGCCCTCCTGCTCTCGCATCGCTATAAGGTCATCCAACGCAGCTTCGGCACTGCCCAACAGCAACTTCTCCACGACCTTTTCGGGTAACTTCGGAGTTTTCGTCTCAATCAACTTGGCCAGGTTCACGATCGTCCCCGCATCGACCGCATAAGGCGATCCATGCCGTTCCAGAATACTCTTCAAACGATCCAAGCCAGCATCGATCTGTTCATCGGTCGGCAAACCTGCAGCGACATTTCGCTCATTGCGAATTTCCAAGGAAAACTGGAAACGGCCGCGACCTGCCCGAGCTCGAGCGGCTTCCACTACTTTTCGCTCGAGGTGCTGAAATTCCTTTGGAAGCGAACAAACCACCTCCATGTTCTTGCGATTAACCGAAGACACCTGCAACGAAATCGAAATTCCGTCGGCGCTCCGCTCAGCGCGGCCAAATCCTGTCATGCTTCTCATACGTCGTGTCCTAAAAATTTGGCTACCTGATTCACATCCTTATCACCGCGACCGCTCAGGTTCATTACAATGATCTTATCTTTACCTAATTCAGGCGCGCGCTTAATCGTATACGCCAAAGCATGAGTCGACTCCAAAGCTGGAATAATTCCTTCGGTTCGACAAAGCAGCTGAAATGCTTCCAAGACTTCGTCATCCGTCGCATAAGCATAATCGATCCGTCCCAGATCGCGATAGTAAGCGTGCTCTGGACCAATCGCCGCGTAGTCCAACCCCGCCGAGATCGAATGGGTCAACTCGATCTGTCCATCCGGGTTTTGCAAAATGTAGGTTTTGCACCCCTGCAAAACACCCAAACGACCACCTTCGAAACGAGCCGCGTGCTCGCCCAACTTAATCCCGTGACCACCAGCTTCTACGCCAACGAGCCGGATATTCGGCTCGTCCAAAAATTCATAGAAAAGTCCAATTGCATTCGAACCGCCACCTACGCAGGCGATCATTTCATCCGGTAAACGACCTTCCTTTTCCATAATTTGCTCGCGAGCTTCCTGACCGATCACTCGGTGAAAATCCCGGACCATCATCGGATACGGATGAGCCCCCAAGGCAGATCCCAAAATGTAATGCGTGTCGCGAACATTGGTTACCCAATCGCGCATCGCTTCGTTAACCGCATCCTTGAGCGTCTTCTGCCCGCTATCGACGCGACGCACTTCTGCGCCGCAAAGCTCCATTCGAAAGACATTCAGCTTCTGGCGCTCCATATCGACCGCCCCCATGTAGACCACGCATTCAAGCCCCAACTTCGCGCAGACCGTAGCGGTCGCCACTCCATGCTGACCTGCACCCGTTTCCGCGATCACTCGCTTCTTGCCCATTCGCTTCGCTAGCAAAGCCTGACCAATCGCGTTGTTAATCTTATGAGCGCCTGTGTGGAGCAAATCCTCTCGCTTCAAATAGATCTTCGCCCCGCCCAATTTATCGGACAAACGCTCGGCATAATAAAGCCCTGTTGGACGTCCTGCATATTCCTCCAAGAAATATTCCAACTCCGCATTGAACTCCGGATCGACTTTGGCTCGGTCGTACTCCTCGCCCAAATCCTTCAACGCCGTCACCAAGGTTTCCGGAACATAACTGCCTCCAAATTCCCCGAAATGTCCCTGAGCATTCGGCAATGCTTCCTTATCGATATCCTCTGCTGCAGTCCCGCTCATAAAGGCCGGGATCATTCAGGCGCCCCATTAAGGAAGCAATCGAAAATGCATTAAACCCACGCCGATAAACACTCCGCCAAACCACAAGCTTCAATCTTTAAAATCAAAAGCTTGTAATTTTAATGGTCAGCAAAGATTAACGCCTACAATTCCGGATCTACGTCTCGTCAACTCTACCTTTAAGGTAGTCGATGACGTCTTGGAATTTCGCCTGATTTCCGGAATCGGCTTCGACGAGATTCTCGTGGGCTTCCAAACACAAGCGGGCATTGGCTAGTTCGTCGAGTTGAGGCCCTGACAAGGACTGGCTAGCTCCACCCGCGGAAACGGAATCGCCTCCTTCATCCAAAGTCGCGATACGATGAAGCCCCAAATTGCGAACGAGATCTCGATTGCGTTCGCTTAATCGCGACAACACTAAGGAACCTTTCGGCTCCAAACGTCGCAGTTCTAGAGCGCAACCTGCCAAAACGCCAAGCACAGTGCTATCCATCCCCGTGCACTCCGAAAAATCGAAGACGAAGCTACGTTTCCCCGAGGTATACGATTTGGTTAGAAAGTTCTTAAGCGGAAGCACGTTTTGAAACGAAGCACGGCCTAGAATCTTAACCGCTACCGGATTAGAACTAGGATCGACTAGAAAGATTGGTGCCCCGCTTGCCATTGTTTACTTATCGTTTCGCTACGTGAGTCCTGTCAAAAGCGACAAACCGTTTAGTCCGACGCCTTAATAATATCCCTCAAGACATATGGCAGAATCCCATTGTTTCGAAGGTACTCCACTTCGATCGCGGTATCAACTCGTACCTTCAGTTCGATCGACTCCTTTTCGCCATTCGCCCGCTCGATTATTGCAGTGAGCATTTGTTGCGGCTTGAGATTATCGTCGAGTCCTGGAAGCGATACGATTTCAGAACCATCGAGGCCAAGCGACTGAGCGCTCATGCCTTCGGGAAATTCAAGCGGCAAAACGCCCATCCCCAGGAGATTAGACCGGTGAATACGCTCATAACTCCGAGCTACAACCGCCTTGACTCCGAGAAGACTCGTTCCTTTCGCCGCCCAATCGCGCGAGCTACCGGTTCCGTATTCGATTCCGGTAAACACGATCAAAGGCACGCCACGTTCTTTATAGACTTGGGCTGCGTCGTAAATCGAAGCGGGTTCGCCTTCCGGCATAACCTTCGTGTAGCCGCCTTCTTTCCCATCCGCCATCAGGTTCTTCACCCGAACATTGGCAAAGGTACCGCGTGTCATGATCAAATCATTACCGCGACGCGATCCGTAGGAATTGAAGTCTTTCGTTTCTACTCCCTTGGAATTGAGGAACTGCCCCGCCGGGGTTTCCGACTTGAATGCTCCGGCTGGAGAAATGTGATCCGTCGTTACCGAATCACCCATGATTGCCAACGGACGCATGCCTTCGATCGGCTTAATCACGCCAACCTCCATCGAAAAACCATCGAAAAACGGCGGTTCGTGGATGTAGGTAGATTCTGGATTCCATTCGTAAATGGCACCGGTCGAGGACTTGATTTGAGTCCATTCCTCGTTGGAGTTCGCGACATCGGAATACTCCTTGTCGAACATCTCCGTCTTCAATCCAGCGCGAACCGCGTTGGCTATATCCTCGTTGGACGGCCATAGGTCTTTCAAGAATACGTCTTGCCCATCGGCTCCTTGGCCAATCGGTTCGTTGTACATGTCAATATCAACGCGGCCAGCCAATGCGTAGGCTACAACCAATGGCGGCGACATGAGGAAATTCGATTTGATCGATCCGTGAACGCGCGCTTCGAAATTACGATTTCCGGAAAGCACTGATGACGCTACGAGCTCGCCTTCCTTGATAGCGCTTTCGATTTCCGGAGCAAGCGGTCCGCTATTGCCGATACAAGTCGTGCAACCATAAGCAACCAAGTTGAAGCCGAGCTGGTCGAGGTAAGTCTGCAAACCCGTTTCATTCAAATAGTCGGTTACCACGCGTGATCCCGGACCAAGACTGGTCTTAACGAAAGGAGCGACCGTAAGTCCTTTTTCAACCGCCTTCTTCGCCAGCAAACCTGCCGCGAGCATGACACCTGGATTCGACGTGTTCGTGCAAGAAGTAATAGCTGCAATCAAAACTGATCCGTTTCCGATCGAATCCAAATCGCTTACCGACACCTGCGTATCGCGCGTTTCGGCGGGTAGCCCGAATCCACCATCAGCGGCTGGCTTTTCATAAAGTTCATTGAAAGCGCCCTTTAAGTTGGCGACCGCAATGCGTTCCTTAGGATTTTTCGGTCCCGCTACGCTCGGTTCGATTTCGTTGAGATCGACCGTAACGCTCTTCGTGTATTCAATTTCTCCCGCATCTGGAATTCCGAATATTCCTTGAGCTTCGCAATAACTCTTGATCGTAGAAATTTGCTCTTCGCTACGTCCGGTTTCACGCAAGTATCCCAAGGATTTTTCGTCGATTGGAAAGAACCCCATCGTCGCTCCGTATTCAGGAGCCATATTCGCGATCGTTGCCCGATCGGCGAGCGAAAGCTTGCGAGCGCCTTCGCCATAAAATTCGACGAATTTGCCGACAACCCCAAGAGCGCGAAGTCTTTCGGTAATCGTAAGCGTAAGATCCGTAGCAGTGATGCCCTCCTTGAGCGCCCCCTTGAGCTCGACGCCCACAACTTCAGGAGTGAGAAAATACACAGGCTGGCCGAGCATTCCCGCTTCCGCTTCGATGCCTCCAACGCCCCAGCCTACGATTCCTAGACCGTTGATCATCGTCGTGTGCGAATCAGTACCAACCAGCGTATCCGGATAATAAACCGCGCCATCGCTTGTGGCTTTTTGCTGCACGACTTTCGCCAAGTACTCGAGATTGACCTGGTGAACGATCCCGATGCCAGGAGGAACTACTTGAAATGTTTCAAAGGCTTGCTGCCCCCACTTGAGAAATTCGTAGCGCTCCATATTGCGCTCGAATTCGATCGCCATGTTTTCCTTGAACGCTTGAGCGGTACCAGCCTTGTCTACCTGAACCGAATGGTCGACGACCAAATCAACTGGTACAAGCGGCTCGATCATCGCAGCATCCTTGCCCAACTCTGCTACTGCAGAACGCATGGCCGCGAGATCGACGAGCAATGGGACACCGGTAAAATCCTGCAAAACGATACGCGAGACGACGAACGGGATCTCTGTCTGAGCCGGAGCCGCGGCATTCCAGTTGGCCAAAGTCTTAACGTCCTCTTCAGTAACGCGCTTCCCATCGCAATTGCGCAAAACGGATTCCAATACGATCCGAATGGAAATCGGCAATTTCGAAATCGGGCCGACACCATTTTCCTCGAGCGAAGGCAAAGAATACAAATAAGAAGTTCCTTCAGAACCGGAATTGAACGTTTTTAGGGAATTTAGCGGATTTGGTAGATCGCTCATTTTATCGTTTTTCTATTACTGTGATCAGTCGCCCAATTACGGACTTTATACTCAGACACTCGAAATCGGTTTTCGACAGCGCCATTCGCGCAAATCGGTATTGTTATTAATCGTTCTTATCGTCCGTTCTCGAATGTGAAAAAAAGGACGGCCCGTAATCGGCGCCGTCCTGCGTTTATTTAAATTGGTTTTAAGCCAAGGCTGCCTTGATCGCGTCGAAATCCGGAAGCTGCTTCGGATCATCACTCGATTCGCTGTATGCGATTTCGCCTGCCTGATTGATGACGAAAGCCGCTCGCTTGGAAACACCCTTCAATCCGATCAAATCTTCGAATAGCACATCATAAGCAGTGCTCACGTCCTTGTTGAAATCGCTCAAGAGAGGGAATTTGAAACCGCCATTCGCATTGGCGAAGGCTTCCTGAGAAAATGGGCTATCAACGCTGATTCCATAAACCTGCGCATTGAGCCCTTCGTAATCGCCGAGCGAATCACGAATCGAGCAGAGCTCGTCTTGGCATACGCCTGTGAAGGCGAGCGGGAAAAACAACAAAACGGTGGAAGTCTTTCCAAAGTTGTCGCTCAAAGTGACGTCGGCCAAGCCTTCATCATTTTTCGTCTTTAAAGTAAAATCGGGAGCTTTCGTTCCTGTAGCGATTGCCATAATTATTTATTGGTTGATGCGTTGCGTTGAAATGGATTAGCGAGGATTAGGATTTCCCTAAGCGTGGCAAATCGAAAGCGCTAAAATCCACCTCAAATTTCGGTTTTTCAGCGCGGTTAGCTACCTATCGCCTCGCGATCGCCCAAACATTGTCATTTGTCGGTAGCCGATCGTAGAAATTCATCTTCCACAACTTCAACCCCGACGTCTCGATCATACGTGTCAGCGTATTCGGAGTGAAGTAGTTCACGCGATCGGGATAGCGAAAACCGCACCAACGACGCTGACGAAAACGTCTTGTACGCCACCTTCTCGATACGCTCGCGCTTACGTAAATTGCGACGCACATTCTTGCTCAGATTACTCGCAAAATCGAGCACGGGCTCTTCCTTGCGACGGCGCTTTTTCTCTTCCTCATAAGTCTTCTCCCAAGCAGATTCGTCGACCAATCGCGAGTAATCCGGCGGATTCTGCAAGAAAACCATTCCCGTTTCCTAACATTCGACGACGTTCCACTCACCGCTCGAATAGGGCGTTTCCTTAACAAGGGTTTTAGTTTCGGTAAGAGGATTCTTTCAACTCATAGATTTCAGATAGACTCCAAAATGGAAGGCATTGAAGCTCGATTGTCACTCCAGAATATCGGCCCATCAAAATCTGCCTGCCAAAAAAAATGGTAAGGTTACCATTTTTTTTGGCA
>JAPKDW010000222.1 GCA_028822375.1 Opitutaceae bacterium
GGCCGAGGACGAGAGCGAATAGGACGTTAAAAACTGCTCCCGCAACGGAAACGATAACTTTCGATGTGTAGGAGATTGGCTCCATCGAGGCATCGTCTAAACTGTTTTCGCCTTCGATGCCACGCATGTCCGCTAGCTGCGGTAGGGCGACATATCCTCCGAGCGGAAGAAGCGAGATTCGGTAGTCGATGCCTTGGTGCTTCCAGCCAAAGAGGCGTGGACCAAATCCGATGGAGAAGCGCTCGATGTGCAGTCCTCTCCATTTTGCGGCGAGAAAGTGTCCCAGTTCGTGAATGAATATGGATCCCCCGAAAAAGAGGATGATCATTAGAGTAGCCCAGGAGTATTCTAGGATGGTATCGAAAGTCATGCTTGTGTGTTTGATTTAGCTATAATATCGGCGGCGATCGCCCGGGCTTGCGTGTCGTAGTCCAAGACTTCTTCTATGCTGATTGGTTCGACGTTATTAATGGAATCTAGCGTTTTTTCTACGATTTTTGCGATATCGACAAATTTAATGCGATTTTGGACGAAGGCGTCGACTGCAATCTCGTTGGCAGCATTAAAAACGCCGGGGGCGACTCCGCAAGCAGCCATAGCGTTTCGAGCCAGTGCAAGGCATGGGTAGCGATCGGTTTCGAGAGGACGAAAGTCGAGGCTGAGCGCCTTTGTGAAGTCGATACTAGGACTCACGCTTTCGCTGCGATCTGGGTAAAGCAACGCGTGCTGGATGGCGAAGGTCATGTCGGGCGGGCTCATTTGCGCGATGACGGATCCGTCTACGCATTCGACCATGGAATGGACGATGCTTTGCGTATGGATGACGACATCGACTTGCTCGGGACGTACCCCGAAGAGCCATTTGGCTTCGATCATTTCCAAGCCTTTGTTGGCCATGGTCGCAGAATCGATGGTCACTTTGGGACCCATATCCCAGTTGGGATGATTGAGAGCTTGTTTGAGCGTAACATTGTCGAACTGATCGAGAGGCAAGTCTCGGAAACTGCCTCCGGACGCGGTCAGAGTGAGTTTGGCAACATGGTCGGGTTCAATGCCTTCGAGGCACTGGAAAAGCGCGTTGTGTTCACTGTCGACTGGCAAGATCGCTACTTGCTTCGCCTTGGCGGCTTCCATGATGAACTTACCGGCGAGGACGAGAATTTCCTTGCTGGCGACGGCGAGTTTGTGTCCCGCTTGGATCGTTGCCAGAGCAGGCATTAAACCTTGGGTGCCGACAACTGCTACGAGAACGGTGTCGCAATCGGGAAGCGCGGCGAGCTGGCAGAGGCCTTCTTCGCCGCAAACGATGTTAGCGCCGTCAGGCATGAGCCTTCGATCTTTGGCATCCTTCCAAGCGGTTTCCTCGTAAATGCCGATTTCCTTGACGGAAAACTCTCGGGCGATAGCCGCTAGTTGTTCGATATTTCGATTGGCGGCGATGCCAATTAGTTCAAGCTTGTCGGCGTGTTGTCGGATCACCTTTAGGGCGCTCGTGCCGATGGACCCGGTTGCTCCTAGCAAGACGACTTTCGATCGTTTTCCCATGAATGCGTTAGATGAGCAGGCCGAAAAGCAGGTATCCGGTAGGGGCGGAAAGGATGAGCGAATCAGTTAGGTCGAATGCACCGCCGATTCCGGGAATGAAGGAGCCGCTATCTTTTTCTTCAGCCATGCGCTTGAGCATGCTTTCGACCAAATCGGAAATGATTGCGATGACTGCGATTGGCAGAGCGAGGAGAGTTCCCCAAAGCGGAGTGAAGAACATCGGAAAATAGTCGCGGGCGAAATAGGTGAGGGCGAAGCCAAGCACCACGGAAACGAGGCAACCTCCAATGGCGCCTTCCCAGGTTTTCTTGGGACTGGTGTTTGGAGACATTGGATGGCGTCCAAAGGCTTTGCCAAATAGGAGGGCTCCGACGTCGGTGAATTTGGCAATCACGATTAGCCAGACTACCAGCATAAGTCCCTTGGCGGGTTCGGCGGGCAGTTCGATCATGCGCACCAAAAAACTGAGCATGAACGGAATGTAGATTAACCCGAGCAAAGTGGAGCTTAGCGATTCGATTCGCTCGTCGGTCTTTCGTTCTTTGAGGATGCGGAGGCAGCAGGCGACGATCGTTACCGCTATTATGGCTGACTGAACACTTCCTACGTGTCGGTCGGTGAAGAGATTCGCGTAATAGGGTACGATAATCATGACCGTTCCCAGAACTACGCCGAATTTCTTAAAGGGACGCCGGCCCATTTTTTCCAGCAGGCCGTAGAATTCGTATTGCGAACCGAGGCTGAGCACGGCGAGCAGCCAAACTGCGGCGTCGGGTCCGATGACGAAGAAGCAGATGACTACAACTATCCAGAGGATCAGAGTGCTGAAAATGCGTTTTTTCAAAGCGAGATCGTGGCGTGGTTAGCGAGAAAGACTGGCTTCAACGTCGAGTTGTTCGCCGGTTCTGCCGAATCGCCGTTCGCGTTCATGAAACGAGCGAATGGCTTCCTCGAGGTGGGCTTTGGTAAAGTCAGGCCAACAGGTGCTTGTGAAGTAGAATTCCGCGTAAGCGCTTTGCATTAGGAGGAAGTTGCTGAGACGGGTTTCGCCTGAGGTTCGAACGATAAGATCCGGGTCGGGCAGGCCGTCGGTGTCAAGATGGCTGGCGATCGTTTCCCAGTCTAGGTCTTCGGGATTGAGTTTTCCTGCTGCCGCGAGCCGAGCGATCGCCTTGGTCGCGTCAATGACTTCGTTGCGAGAGCTGTAGTTCAGAGCGAGGGTAAGATGCCACTCATCGAATTGGGCAGTGGCCTTAATAGCCGCCTTCAAGGCTCGGCGCGGTTTTGCCGGGAGTTCCTCTAACCGTCCGATCGCGTGCAGTCGTACCTTCTTTTCGATGAGGAGGTCGGTTTCCTGCATAAGGAAAAGTTCGAGCAACTCCATGAGGGCGTTTACTTCTGGCTCAGGGCGATTCCAATTCTCGGCAGAAAACGCGTAGAGAGTGAGGTAGTGAATGTTCAGGTCTTGGCATGCGTCGATGATGCGACGGCAGGTTTCCACTCCTTCGCGGTGACCTTTGATGCGGGACAATCCCTGAGCTTGAGCCCAGCGGCCATTGCCGTCCATTATAATGCCGATATGATCGGGTCCGTTCTGTTGCGAGACGTTTTCGCTCATTGAAATAGCACTCTAAAAAGAAAAGCGCGACAATCGTCAGCCTACCGAAAATTTGCAAGGGTTTATCGATTCGATTCTGAAGGGATCTAAGTTGCCGTTTGGCATGATTCTGTAACCAATTTATGCAAGAAAGCGTCTTAATAGAATGCGTGCCAATTCAGGTCTTGAGAGTTGAGACGCAATATTCAACTTACTACTCAGTATTATGAAACGTTGGTGCACTGTTATACTCTCGATTATTGCCGTCATGCTTGCCGCTTATTCTGGTTACCTGAGCATGGAAAATCGTAGCTTGAAACGTCAGATCGCTAATCGAGCCAACACCCCGATAGTGGTGAAAGCGTCGATCGAGCCTGAAGCCGTAGCGGAAGCTTCGCAGGTTGAGGCCCCGCCTGAAGTCGCTACTGAGGGGCGTCGCGGACGTTTTGCGGAGGGCGAGCAGCCAAGGCGCGAAGAAATAGCGGAGCGTCGGAAGGAAATTCGTGAGAAACAGATTGCTGCGATGCTCGAGCGCTTCAGCGATCCGGAACAAAGAATGGAAATGATCGAAGGGATGATGGGCCGTCTTGATCGTGGTTACGCGGATTTCTTTAAACGTCTCAATATTCCAACTGACCAAATAAATATTCTGAAGACATTGATGGCAGAGCAGTCATTGCTTCGAATGGAGGGCGGAATTCGCGCTTCTGGGGCAACTGAAGAAGAACGGACAGCGCTCAAAGAATCGATGAAGGGCGAACGCGATCTTCTGGATGCCGATATCGTCGCATTATTGGGTGAAGAGGGCGCGAATTCGTTGAAGAAATACAGCAATACCTTGGAGTATCGTGGAGATGTTGAAACGCTAGAACGCTCCTTGAGCTATACGGAAACGCCCCTTACAAGGCGCCAGAGCGAAGGTTTGGTCAGTGCTTATGCTAAGGTCGATAATGAGTATGATTACACTTATGATTTGAACAATAATCGTGGAGGCAAAGGACAGGAAACGACGAAAGAAATGGTCGACACCTACTATCAAGAGCGATCGGCCTATGAGGCTGCGTTGCTCGAGGAGGCATCGAAATTTCTCAACGATGCTCAATTGGCGAGCCTTGCAGAGAAACAGCTTTCTGAATACGAACGCGACATGCGTCAGTCAGAACAACAGCTAAGCAGTGATGGCGGTCGTGGTGGCTTCCGAGGCGGTGGGGGCGACCGTGGTGGCCGCGGCAGATAGCGGAAGGATCTCTTTCTAACTCATCGGCCGCTACCTTTTGAATAGCTCGCCGCATGAGCCGGCCCTACGAAAGACAGTGCCGTTTAAACGATTTTTTTGACGATTTTACCGTCATCGTATACCAGGTTTCCGGATACAAGAGTTTTGATCGTTTTGCCTTTGAGCGCTCGGCCTATCCATGGAGAATTGGCTGATTTGCTGAGAAAGCTATCTGCGTTGGGCGTCCATTCGAGATCTGGGTCGATGATCGCGATGTCGGCATCGGCTCCAACGCTGAGCGTGCCTTTGTTGAGGTTCAATACCTCAGAGGCTCGATGGGTGAGCAAGGAAAGCGTTCCTGAGAGGGAAAGTCGTTTCGAGTGGTAAAGTTGTTCGAGGGTTGCGGCTAGCGCGGTTTCGAGTCCGATGACTCCGTAGGGAGCGTAGTCGAATTCGACATCTTTTTCGTAGTCGGTGTGCGGGGCGTGACCCGTAGCAATACAGTCGATGGTTCCGTCTTCCAGTCCGTCGAGCAAGGCGACTCTATCGGATTCGGTGCGAAGTGGCGGGTTCATTTTGAAATTGGTGTCGAAGCTTTCGACTTCCGTATCCGAAAATGCGATATGATGCGGAGTTGCTTCCGCCGACACATTGACTCCGCGAGCTTTGGCTCTTCGTATCAGGTCGATAGCGTTCTTGGAGCTGATATGCTGCAAGTGAATGTGGGCGCCGGTTTTGGCAGAGAGAATAACATTTCTCGAAACGATAACCTCTTCAGCTTCTTTGGGGTTAGAGCGAAGTCCGAGTTTGGTCGAAACGAAGCCTTCGTTCATGACGCCATCGGCGGATAAGTCGTAGTCTTCGCAGTGGTCGATGACAGGGATATTGAACATGTGCGCGTATTCGACGGCACGTCTCATCAGACCGTTGTTCTGCACGCATTTACCTCCATCCGAAATGGCAACGGCTCCGGCATCGCTTAGGGAGCCCGTTGGCGCAAGAAGTTCGCCAGCCATGCCGACGGTGATGCATCCGGTTGGGAAGACATTCACGACGGCTTCCCGTTCTACGGCGTCTTTTATGTACTGGATAGTTCCAGCGGTATCGGCTGGAGGAGAGGTGTTTGGCATGCAGACGACACTCGTGAATCCTCCTGCCGCAGCCGCGCTGGTGCCGGTGAAAATGGTTTCTTTGTGGGTTTGTCCCGGAACGCGATAGTGCACGTGGAGATCAACGAGCCCAGGGGCGACGACCAATCCAGTTGCGTCGATAATCGTGGCCTTTGACAATTCATCGTCGGAAGGGCGATCGATGATTTTACCGTCGGCGATGAAAAGGTCACCCGCTTCGTCGCGTTTGTTTTTCGGGTCGATGATGCGACCACCCTTTATCCAAGTTGTTTGGCTCATAACTCGTTTAGCTATATTTTGGCCGTTAAGATGCGGCGAGCGCATCTGCGTTGCCGCCCGAGCAAAGGTAGAGGGCTGCCATGCGCGTGGCGAGTCCGTTGGTGACTTGTTGGAGAATGACCGATTGTGGAGAGTCCGCTAATTCCGAATCGATTTCGACGCCACGATTTATAGGGCCAGGATGCATGATGACGGCGTTTTCCTTGAGCCAGGAGAGTCGGGTTTTGTTGAGGCCGAACATGCGCGTATATTCGTTGAGGGACGGGAATGCGGAAGCGTTTTGCCGTTCGTGTTGTATTCGGAGCAACATGACCGCGTCTTTGTCGGCCAGAGCGGACTTGAGATCATGGGAAACGGTGACTCCCAGTTGTTCGAATTCGCGGGGTACAAGCGTCGATGGGCCTACGAGGGTGACTTCGGCTCCGAGTTTGTTCATTGCCCAGATATTGGAGCGAGCGACTCGACTGTAGAGGATGTCGCCGAGAATGGCGATTTTCAGCCCTTCGAGGGATCCGAATTTTTCTTGAAGGGTAAAGCAGTCTAGCAGGGCTTGAGTGGGGTGCTCGTGGGCGCCGTCTCCGGCGTTGATCACTGGGATATCGAGGATCTTGGCTACGTAGGCTGCAGACCCTGGTGCGGAGTGTCGGATGACGATCAGGTCGGCGGCCAGGGCTCTAATGTTCTCCACAGTGTCTCGGAGCGTTTCGCCTTTTGCGGTGCTGCTGGTTTTCATGTCGAGCGACATGACATCCGCACTGAGCTTCGTAGCGGCCATTTCGAAAGCGACTCGGGTTCGAGTACTGTTCTCGAAGAAGAGATTGACCACCGTTTTGCCTCTCAGGGCAGGGGTCTTTGCGGTCTTTCGATTGAGAATCTTCTTAAAGGCTTCCGCCGTCTTAAACAGCGTAAGGATCTCTTCAAATGAGAGCTCTTCGATTGATATCAGGTCTTTTCGGTTCCAAGGCATACCTGAAGAGGCCAATCAGCGCTAAGTGGAAAGAATGTCAATGCGTGACTTGATTAGTTCGTCTGGATCAAGCTCTACGACGACTTTTTCTTCGGTCGAGGTTGCGGCTTCGATCCCTACGTAATCCGCTTGAATTGGGAGGAGGCGGTTGCCGCGATCGATGAGCACGGCGAGTTCGATTTTTCGGGGTCTGCCGATCGCATGAACTTCAGCCATGGCGGCTCGAATGCTACGGCCGGAGAAAATGACGTCGTCTACTAGAATGATGGTGGACTCTTCGGGATCCTGGATGAGTTCGGTCGATTCGACCTCTTTGGCGATGGGATTGACGCCGATGTCGTCACGATGAAACGAGATATCGATAGTCGCCGTGTGGGTTTTGATTCCGTATTTTTCAGCGAGAACCTTGCCGAGTATATTTGTAAGAGCAATTCCGCCGTTGGCAATTGCGGCTAGCACGAGGTTGTGTGTCGAGACGTGAGCGTTGGCTATTCTGGCTGCCATAGAATCGATGGAGCTCTCGATTTCTGGGAATTGGATAGATTTTCTAATGGACACGTTTGACCACTTGAAGAGCTAACGGGGCGCAGGTAAAGCAAAAGATCGAAAATAGGCCTATAGAGACTTATAGGGACAGGCTAATTATAAGATATGACCCTTGACTGCGTATCGGGGTGATGTAGCTTCTTTTCCGATGAGGCAGACGCGTATCAAGATGGCTGGGGAGAGCTCGGTTTACCATTGCATG
>JAPKDW010000024.1 GCA_028822375.1 Opitutaceae bacterium
CCCGGCGTGCCGCGAAAGTGGATCTAAAAAGGCGGCACGCCGGGACGTCGTTACCCTACCTTTTCAATCAACAAACGAAAGCTAAGAACTGCTAAATGAATCACCTTAAATGAAGACGAAGCCTCCAGCTCGCGTTCCGCTTCTTTGGATTCTCCTTCCCCTCATAATAGGGATCGTATTCGGGCGACTATTTCCTTTTGCCCATTTTTACCTCCTAATCGGTCCAATCCTAATCCTCGGGATTCTCGCTTGGAAAGCGAGTGCCCGACAACCCAAACAATGGGCATATTTCGTCGTGAGCAGTCTCCTTATAGTCGGATACTGCTACACGAATTTTGCAGACAATAAAAACAAACCGAGAAACAATTTTCCGGAACGCGAAGCCAATCTATCGATCGAAATCACTCGCCTTTTCGAAGGCGATGAATCCAAACGAAAAGGAATCGGCAAAATCATCGCCACCGAAACGCACCTCGAAGATATCCAAGAGGCGAAAGTTTTCTTCTCTCTCTATCCACCTCCTGACTCCGAATTCAGCGATTCAATCGTCGCCGGTTCCTCGATACAGGCAATCGGAAGGCTCCGTCCCATTTCATTGAAAGACGCATCATCAAACGGATTCCTTTCCTATCTAGCAAACTCAGGCGTCGCCTTCCAATTCGACCGAGGTATCGTCCTCTCCACCCAAGCGCAAACCAACCACTGGAACAGCCGATTTAGCAGTATCCTAAGTTGGGCCAACGATTCACTCAGCTACGGAGTCGACTCCGACTCGCCTTACACGCATGCCTACACGGCGATGCTGCTCGGCATAAAAAGCGAACTCGACGACGATCAAAAAACGCTCTTCTTGCAAAACGGAGCCCTTCACATTTTTGCCATAAGCGGACTCCACATTGGAGTAATTGCTGCCTGCGGACACGCGCTCTTTCTATTGCTCCGAATCCCCAAGGCCTGGATACCTATTCCCAACATACTCCTAATCGGACTGTTCGTCCTTTCGACCGGCGGGGCCCCTTCCGCCTGGCGAGCTCTTTTAATGATCGCCTGCCTTTACCTCTGCTCAGCTACAAAGCGACAATCCGCTTCGCTAAACGCGCTCGTTCTGTCCGCATTGATCTGCCTACTCATTAACCCGCTTCAACTTTTCCTAGCAGGCTTCCAGATGTCCTACGCAACCGTATCGGCCATCCTCCTCTACGGAGTCCCCCTAGCCGAACAACTCAACGCGCATTGGAACCCCTTCGAATCGCTCCCCCGCAAAGCATGGGCATTGACCCACAAAAGCATCCACAATGCAGGGCGATTTCTCATCGGCAGTTTCGCCATCAGTCTTTCAGCTTTTCTCGCTTCTAGCGCCCTCAGTATTATCTATTTCAATACTCTTCCACTAATCGGAATTCTGGCGAATATAATCCTACTCCCTCTAGCGTCGCTCGTCATCATATCCGGATTCATATCGCTCGCATTCGCAAGCATTGGGCTCACTCCCATCGTCTCCCTATTCAATCACGCCGCTCAAGTTGTCCTCTGGATCATGCACGCCCTACTGAGTAAGCTTGGGGCAATCAAAGGCTCCCATCTCACATTCTCCGAGCCACCCGCATTGATTCTATACCTATTTCTCTCAATTCTACTAGTTGGCATGCTCCTCGGATACAACCGCAACTGGGATCTCCCCAAACCCTACCTCTGGGCTCTCCCGGTCGTCTACTCTGGGCTCTGCATAACCGTCGCGTTCTTATGACAACAGCTCAGCTATTCGAAAGATGGAATTGAATTCATTTCCATTGATGCCAAGCGAAAACCAACATAGACACCTTTCCTTATGAAATCTGCATACGAACTCGCCATGGAGCGTTTCAAAGACGATGGAGACGACACTCCCATTTCCGAAGAAACGAAAAAAGCTCTCGCTGCCGTCGACGAAAAATTCAAGGCTAAGATAGCCGAACGGGAGATCTTCCTTTCCCAGCAACTGCAAAGCGCTTTATCCAAAGGCGAAATGCACGAGGCCGAAGCGGTCCGTACTCAAATCTCTAGCGAGAAAACACGCTTAGAAGAAGATCGCGAATTCGCCAAAGACAAAATCCGAAAAGCGAAGTAAAGAGTTACGGCTCAACTTGATGATTTTTTGCCCACGACGTAACGGAGTGTAGATGGCGTAGCAATGACACGAATCCTCACGAATAGTTTAATAGAAAATTAGAAATTGATTCGTGTGGATTCGTGTAATTCGTGGGAACCCTCTTAGCCCCTACTCTTCTTCCGAGCCGGCTTTTTGAACATCGAAGCCCTTGGTTTGGCTTCGGCGAACCTTCGCTTCCTTGTTGATGTCGGCTTGGCTCACTTTATCTTTCTTCGTTTTCTTCACTTCGACTTTTGCCCCAGCCCGTTTGACGAGCTCTATCGTCAGAGCATTCCGATAGGCTTTTTCGAAGGCCTCCGACGAAGTGACGACCTGTTTTAAGATGGTCGATGTTCGCTTCGACTCGCTATCGACAATCCGCGCTTTCTTCCCATTCGACAAACTCATCGTCTCGCCGGCCGATATCGATGAAACCGGGAAACGCGCGTCGTTGCGCAATAGCTTGTTATCCAGTTTCTTGGTCTCAAAACGCTTATTCTGAAACTTCGTAACGATCTTAACCTCCTGTTTATGAGGTTGGATAAGCTTCGTTTTCTTCTTTTTAGAAGCGTCAACGTTCAAGTTCGCCGCGTACCCAACAGGCACCAACGCAACTAAAACTAATATTAGGATCGCTCGATACATAAAAACGGTACTGTGGTGACTACGCTCTGCAGATGCTTAAGACAATGCTAAACAGTAGGGCCGGAGCTTGCGCCGTGCCGCGTTTGTAGAGCTCTTAACTCTGCGGCTCGGTCCACGCTGAACGGGACCATCCCTAAGAGATTGTTAAATAAGTCGGGGATTTCTCCGCTGCCTAATTGTAGGAGCGGGTTTACCCCGCGATAAAGCGTGCCTATACTGTGAAAATGAAAAATCGCGGGATAAACCCGCTCCTACACTGACTTATTTAATAGCCCTACGGAAAATCGTTCAACCAGCCAGCCAGCTTCCCAGCGGGCTTTGGTAAAATCCAAGAACAATCGTTCCCACCACTGCTACCAATATCGCGAGCTTACCGAGGAGTTGTAGCGACTCCCCAGGAACCGGTTCTTCTGGGGTTTCTTCGTCTTCATCTTGATAGCGCCAAACCTCGAAGAAAGCGGCTTTGATGATGCCAAAGTAATAGTAGATCGACACGACCACGCCGATTACTGCGACGCCCAAAAGTCCGTAAAGCTCGGCCTTAAAGGCTGCGACAAAGATCAAAAGCTTACCTATAAAACCTGCCAATGGCGGTATGCCCGCGAGCGATCCGATCCCAACTGCCAATGCCAAACCAAGGAATCCGTTGCGCTTCGCAAGATCGCCCAAGTCATCAAGCGTCAGTTCGGAATCATCTTCTTTACCCAGGTGGGCCAACACCGAAAAGACTGCAGCGGACGCCAAGAGATAAGCGAAAAGATAGAACAAGATCGCATTGGTTGCCCAATCGACTTTCTCCGCAGCAATGACCCCTATTAAGAGGAAACCTGCGTGCGATACCCCCGAAAGTCCGATCAATCGCTTTACATTGCGTTGCGTCAGTGCGGCGAAATTTCCAAAGAGAATCGTCAGCGCAGCCAATACGCTCAACAAGGGATACAGCCACTCGCTCAACGGCGAGAAAACCGTCGTCAGATTTAGCAGCATCGCAAATCCAGCTCCCTTCGAAGCGATCGCAAGCAATGCAGTCGTCGGTATCGGAGCGCCTTGATAGACATCCGGAATCCAGATCTGAAACGGAAATACGCCGATCTTAAACGCAATTCCCGAGATCACGAGCAGCATGCCCAATAGTCCGAGCATATCACTTGGATTTGCCGCCAAGAATTTCTGTAGATTGCCGAAATTCAATGGATCCACGCTACCGCCAGCCAATGCCATGTTGCTGCCAGCTCCGTAAAGCAAGACGATGCCAAAAAGCAAAATCGACGAGCTCAAGGCTCCCATGATCAGGTACTTCAAACCCGCTTCCAGAGAAACCGCCTTGTCGCGGAAATAGCTAACCAAAATGTAGAAACCCACCGTCGCTGTTTCCAGGGCCACAAACAGCATCACGAAATGGTTCGCTTGAGCTAAAAGCATCAACGCTCCGGTAATCACGAGCAATATATGGAAATACTCCACTTGCGGCAGGGTCTTCTTTTCCAAGCTAACCATTCCCAGATAGCTCACGAAAATCGATGTACCCAAGAAAAACGCTCGAAACAACTGACCCGTCTCGCTAAACGAAAGCATTCCCCCGAAAGCCTCCCCCGTATAACCCAGGCCAGAGGAACCGGCGGTAAGCATCACACCCAAGATGATCAGCTGACCCAGAATCGCGAGGCGCGGGATCAACCCGTGGGCGACTTTGGGAAGGATCACCTCCATGGCGAGCAGCGCTAGAGCAAGTATGCCCAAAGCCAGTTCAGGAGCGATGGCTCCCCAAACATTGGTTTCAGCGATTTTTTGAAAATATTCCGTGGACATGATGTATCCGTAATTAGGTTTAAACTACTGCTCGGTCTGGGCGTATACCGCTTCTTTCGCTAGCGAATCGTTGAGCGACTCCGTGACGGTCTTCGGAAAGAATCCGATGAAAAACATTACAATAATAAGAATCAAAGCCGGTACACGTTCCGCCCAAGTCATATCGCTTACCGCGAATTCCTTTTGAGATTCCACAAACTCCTCCGATTCCTCGCCGAAGAATACATTCGCGATCGCTCGCAGTCCATAGATCGCGGAAATAACGATTCCCGCTACCGCTGCATAAATCAGCCAGCTCTTGAATTGGTAGATTGCGATGAAGATCGATAGCTCAGCCCAGAAATTTGCCAAGCCGGGTCCCGGCAATGCAATACTCGCCATCATCGCGCAAACGAAGAATGCCGACAGCACTGGCGCTTTTTTGGAAAGCCCGCCCATCTCGTCCATCTCGAACGTTTGCGTCCGGTGATGAATCATCGTCGAAAGCATGAAAAGCAAGGCAACGGTCAATCCGTGAGCAACCATCATGAAAACGACACCGCCCACTCCCAGCACGCTCATAGCCGCAATACCGAGAAACGCGTATCCCATGTGCATGACCGAACTGTATCCAATCATTTGCTTCAAATCGCGCTGGGCCATCGTGATTAGACCGATGATCAAAATATTGCCCAATGCGAGCCACACAATCCAACTCTCCCATTGCTTAAGTCCATCCGGCAGCAGCGGAACTGCGACTTGAATCAAGCCATACAGACCAAACTTTTTCAAAACGCCCGCATGCAGCATAGCCGCAGAGCTTGGAGCCGCTCCATATCCGAGAGGCGCCCACGTGTGCAGCGGCCAAAGCGAAACTAAAATCCCGAAACCGAACAGCAATAACCCGAACGCGTAATTCTGAACCGACTCCGCCAATGGAGCCTCCGCCAAGTGCGCTTTCAACGTAATAAGATCGAATGAGTCCGCCCCGCTCTTAACGTAGATCGCGATCAATCCCACCAAGGACAACATCGCTCCCAACGTAAGGTAGATCGTCATCTTCATTGCCGCATAGTTGCGATCCCGACCTCCCCAGATGCCCACCATGATGAAGGTGGGAATGAGCGCTAGCTCGTGGAAGAAGTAGAAGAAGAACAGATCGATCGAAGCAAACACGCCCATCAAACCACCTTGCATGATCAATAGGCAGAAGAGGTAGCGCGGAAGGTTTTCCGCCTTCGACTGAGCCGCAAACAAACCAGCAGCAAGCCCGACGACCGATGCCATCACAAACAAAGGCAAGCCAATGCCATTGAGCCCCAAATGCAAACTGACCCCAATGATACTCAAACCTGTATCCATTTTACTGACGAATGCATAGTCGCCAGCGATAGCCGGATCATAGAAGCCCCAGAGAAAAAGCGCGAAGATCGCGGGTAGCGCAAAACCGGTCACGCTAACGATCTGAACGGCAGGCCGACCCCACTTCTCGACGTATAAGGTCAGAAAAGCCGCGATAATCGGGACTGCTATAGATAATTGAACTAGAGAAGCAAAATCGTTCATTCGAATAACGCTTTAAAAAATTCCAACTGCCAAGGCCCAAAACAAAGCCAAGCCTCCAATAAACCAATACACGTAAGCGTGGATGCTTCCCACGTGCAGGGCCTTTAAACCAATACCGATCAATCCGGCGAATCCCGCTGTGCCACGAATAATCAAACCCGACAAAGCGATCTGCTCAGTAAAGTGAAGCGTCGTCGCTACCCTCTGCTGAACCTTTGCCACATACCAATCGTAAACATGATCGAAATAAAACTTTTCAGCGAGGATCGTGTGCAAAGGCTTAAACGTCTGCTCAAGCCGATCCTCCTTGGCGCCCGCGCCGTAGAAGAAATACGAAATAACATAACCCGCGAACACTGCCACCAAACTGGCGATCCAGATGGTCGTATGACCCGCGGAGTCAGGATGAGCGATGCCACCAATCACGCCGCTCACAACTTCCGGATACAAACTTGCGTAACCGCCGACAATAGACAATACCGCCAACAGGATGAGTGGAACGGTCATCGTCAATCCATTCTCACGAGCATGATCCGCATTGTCCGATTTCGGAGCCCCCAAGAATGTAATGAGCCAGAGACGCGTCATGTACAAGGCCGTTAGAAACGCGCCGAAAACCAACAAGTAAAACGCAGCTTTATTCGATTCGAGCGCTACCGCAAGAATTGCATCTTTCGAAAAGAATCCCGCGAGCAGCGGAAATCCGGTCAGCGCTGCGACACCAATAGTGAACGTAATAAACGTGATCGGCATCTTAGACTTCAATCCGCCCATCTTGAAAATATCCTGTTCGTGATGGCAGGCGTGAATAATGGAGCCTGAACCGAGGAACAACAAAGCCTTGAAAAATGCGTGAGTGGTCAGATGAAACATTGCCGCTGCAACGCCTCCCGTAACGACGGATTGTCCCATGTGACCATGCGCATCGCCATGACCCTTAAACGCCGCCAAACTTCCCAGTCCGAAAGCCGCTACCATGTAGCCCAATTGCGAAACCGTTGAGTAAGCTAGGATCTTCTTGATATCTCGTTGAGCAACTGCTGTGAAACCAGCAAAGAGCGCCGTCGCAACCCCCACCCAGGCGATCACCGTCAAGGCGTCGACTGTCATGAGAAAACCAGTACGGCACAAAAGAAATACTCCAGCAGCAACCATGGTCGCCGCGTGGATCAAAGCCGACACTGGAGTTGGACCTTCCATCGCATCAGGAAGCCAAACGTGCAACGGAAGCTGACCCGACTTACCCACCGTTCCGCAGAATAACAAAAGCCCGATCGTCGTTACGCCTGCAGCTTCGAGCAACGAAGCATCCGCTCCGAACGTATCTGACAGAGCAGACAAATTCAAAGTGCCGAACATCGAGAACACCATAATGATTCCGATCAAGAAACCGAAGTCACCAACGCGATTCACGATAAACGCTTTCTTGGAAGCCGCTGCCGCGCTCGGTTTGTCGAGATAAAACCCGATCAGCATATAAGAACTGAAACCGACAAGCTCCCAAAAAATAAAGAGCGTTATCAAGCTGCTCGCCATCACGAGGCCCAACATCGAAAACATGAAGATCGACAAGCCTCCAAAGAAGCGAGCCTTGTTCGGATCGTCCTTCATGTATCCAAGACTGAACACATGCACGAGGAATCCGACAAACGCCACGACGAAGAGCATAAGCTTCGCCAAGTCGTTGATCAAAAACCCGAAGCTGACATTAAGCGTACCGATTTCGATCCAATTCACATTGTATTCGAAATTCTCTACTTTGAAAATGATGTGCCCTGCGACCGCGAGAATCAAGGCTGCCGCCCCAACTGAAACGCCGGAGGCGAAAGCTCCGCTACGACGAAAGAAGAAGGCGATCGCGATCGCGGAAAGAAGCGGAATGGCCAACAAGCCGTAAGCGTATAATTGTGATTCCATTCGTTACCTAATTATTGAGGGCATTAAGTTCCTCGACCTCTACGGTCTGCCGTTTGCGGAAAAGCGCCACGATGATCGCCAAGCCTACCGCAACCTCCGCTGCTGCCACGGTTATCGTAAAAAAGACAAACACGTTGCCTCCCATTCCGCCATGGTAACGAGAAAACGCGATCAGCGCCAAATTGGCCGCGTTGAGCATCAGCTCGAGACACATGTATATGACCAGCGTGTTCTTGCGCAACAGCACTCCGAAGAAGCCGATTGCGAATAAGAGGCTGCTCACCCCGATGAAATGTTCCAATCCGATCATCTCTATTAATGGAAGAAGTAAGAATTTTGATTTAAGAAGTTCATGCCTAGCGCTCCGTCTCTACTGTGTATTGGTTTTCTTGCTCAGGGCTATAACGCCTACCATCGAGATCAAGAGGAGGAAACCCGTCACCTGCATAGGCAAGAGATAGGTAGTGAAAAGTTCGTATCCAAAGTTCTTTAAATTCACGCCTTCCGCCACAGGCAGATTAGCCGTTTTCGTTTTAATCGACTCGGCGGAATTAATCGCCACCACGCCAATGACCATAATGCCGAACCCGATAAGGCTCGCCGCCCAAGTATAAATACTCGTCTTTCGAGCAGCCGACTCTTTCACGTCGAGCAGCATGATGATGAACAAAAAGAGCACCATAACCGCGCCTGCATAAACCAGTACTTGGACCACGGCCAAAAAGTAGGCTTCGAGCAATACGAACAAAGCCGCCATACTCATAAACGTACCGATCAGACACATCGCCCCGTTTACCGTGTTGCGACTGAACACCACGCCAAATGCGCAAGCCAAGGCCAGTATCGAAAATATATAGAAGAAAATGTCCGTCATGCTAAAAGAACTTCCTAAATCTTAATTTCTAAAACCAAATTGTTTCAGTGCCCGCTTCCCTTAGCGGCTGCTTCCTGCTTCTTTTTCCACTTGAAGTGCAGATCGGGCAAAGTGCCTCCGAGCTCGTAGAGCTTCTCCTTGTCGTTGACCATCTCGGACCGTGAGTATCCGGAAAGCGAATAATCGTTTTGCAACCAAATCGCTTCCTCCGGGCAAACCTCCTGGCACAGGCCGCAGTAAATACAGCGAAGCATGTCGATATCGAATTCCTGTGGACCTTTCTCCACGTGAGCGAATTCACTATCTTCCGAGATCGCCCCGGGCTTGATCCGAATAGCCTTCGGAGGACAAACGAATTCGCAAAGCTGACAAGACACGCACTTCTCGCGCCCTTCCGGATCTTTCACCAATGTCGGCACGCCGCGATAGCCTTCGGGAATCGTCGGACGTTGCTCCGGGTACTCGAGAGTCACGGGTTTCCCCCAAAGTCTCCTGAAGGTCGTGGCAAGCCCTCGCGCGATTTCCGGAAGATAAATCTTCTCCAGGAAGTTCAGCGGCTTTCTCTTAATTACGATGGACATGGCAGATAAATTGAAAGTTCTCTATTAAAGGCTGGTATCCAAGTAATAGATTATGAAGACATACGCGATCAGGTTCGCGATCGAAAGCGGCAAGAGGATCTTCCAGCCAAGCTTCATCACTTGATCGTAGCGGAAGCGCGGCAATGTCCAGCGAACCCACATGAAGAAAAACATCAAACCGCACATTTTGCCGAGAAAGATCGCAACGGAAAGCGCCGCTCCGATGTAACCAGCGCCCCAACCGAGCATATCGATAGTGACGAACGGCAACGGATTCCAGCCGCCCAAAAACAGCAAAGTGAATACGCAGGAACCGATAACCATGTGAGCGTACTCACCCACGAAAAAGAGACCGAATTTGAAAGAGCTGTACTCCGTATGGAATCCGCTAACCAACTCCGTCTCCGACTCCGCCATATCAAATGGCAGGCGATTCGTTTCCGCGAATAAGCAGACCAGAAAGATAATCGCCGACAAAGGCATCCACATCGCAAACCAAAATCCATTTTGAGCTTGAGCGATATCGAAAAGATTCATCGTTCCCTCTAACCCGGGGTTATTCACCCACATGAGAATTGGCAGGATCGAAACACCCATCGCCAATTCGTAGGAAATCATCTGCGCCGATGCGCGAATGCCACCGAGAAATGGATACTTCGAATTGGAAGACCAACCCGCAAGCACGATGCCGTAAACGCTGAGCGAAGAAATCGCGAAAAGGAAAAGCAATCCCACATTTACGTTCGCCAATACCAAAGGCACAACCTCGCCCGCATCCGTTACAATACGCCCAAATGGAACCACCACTACCGTCGTCAATGCCGGCACCAGCGAAATGACCGGAGCCATTATGAAATAGAACTTATTAACGTGGCCCGGTACGACGTCCTCCTTGAAGAGAAATTTCAATCCATCCGGTATAGGTTGGAATACACCGAGACGCGTCAGAAACGGACCGAGAACCGGAATCGAGCCAATCAAAGGCAGGGAGGTTCGATTGGGGCCGACACGACCTTGAATCCAACTGGAGATTTTTCGTTCCGCCAGAACAGCATAGGAACAAAGCCCCATGATCACGCTCACTACGATAGCGGCATAAACGAATTTTAGAATAATGAAATTGATATCCATGATTCGCGCTACTCGGCTACTACCACCTCCCGCTTGGGTTCAAAATGAAGAGATTCGCCTTCTCGGAAAGGCAGGTTTTCAAAAGCGCTACCATCGAGCAATTGCCCCTGATCCGACAAAGACTTAAAAGAGACTCCCGCCAGTGGCGTTCCTCCCACTCGGAGCTGTTTCCAAACGGAACCAACCGTTGATGGGAAAGAGTCCTCGGAAATATTCGCCTGAATCGACGCCAATGCATAAAGATCCTCGATCGTACCACCCGGTCCCGGAATAACACGATGGAATTTCTGAATACGAAATTGTTGATTGATCACCGTGCCGGACTTTTCGAACTGAGTCAGTCCCGCAAGCAACGCCGAAGCCTTGCCGCTTGTCGCATTTTTATGGGCTCCTAAGTAAACGATCGTTATTTTTTTGAGCTGCGCTTCAGAAAGTCCCGCCGCGACGAGATCTTCCTTTACGACCAAAATCGTAGAGACTTCCCCGCTGTCGATTTTCGACCCAAGGTCACCTAATTCCTCCTCAGGCAAACCATCAATCAAACCGGTCATCAAAGCTCCGCGAACGTTCGGATTTCGGTCAGTCGACATCAAAATGCCATCGCTTTCACCGTAGCGAGCTACGAGGTAAACCCCTTTCGCTTCCACGCTTTTCGCAATCGCCTTCAAAGCAAACTGCTCTTCCACGCTACAAAGACCTGAGCCAACCACTGCAACGCCTTGAGCGCTTTTCAAAAGTTCGCTGGCCTTGGCAATCGCATCTTGAGCAGATGCTTCAGCGCCATCGATCGAGCAATTCGTCAAACGATCCTCAGATTCGACAAGCTTATACAAATCACGACCCGAATCGGTCATCCACGTATCGTTCACTTCGTCGTTACGGCGTGGCTTGATGCGATAGATTTTACCCTCGCGAGCCGACACCACAGTGTTAGCCCCAACGCTGGTTTCAAAATCGATGCTGTTCGAATCCTTCAAGAACCAGACGCGCATCTTAAAACGGAAATCGGTACTGGTCAGCGCTCCAACCGGACAAATATCTACTGTATTCAACGAATAATTATTCGCGAGCTCTTTTCCCGGGAAACAGGTCAACGTGGTATAACTTCCTCGATCCGTAAATCCCAGCACGTCATCCTTAGCGATCTCTTCGGAAAAGCGAACGCAACGCGAACAGAGTACGCAACGCTCATCATCAAGCGTCACTCTTGGCCCAAGACGCGTACGCTTAGGCTTAACATTCTTTTCCTCAATGAAACGACTGTAACCACGTCCGTGAGTCGAAGAGAATTCTTGAAGCGTACACTCGCCTGCTTGGTCGCAAATAGGACAATCCAGCGGGTGATTAACGAGAAGGAATTCCGTGACGGCTTCGCGGGACTCGAGAGCCTTCGGCGAATCCGTTTTGATATGGATACCCGGGGATGCCTTGGTACCGCAACCGATGGCCGGACCTGGCATCCACATAATCTTCGGCGTGCCATCTTCATTGAGCATTGCCTCGCCCGTCGCGCGATCGCGTCCCGGCATCCCGAGCTCGACCAAACACATGCGGCAATTACCCGCGATGGAAAGCTTCGGGTGATAGCAGTAGTGCGGGATCTCCTTGCCCAGCATCGCCGCGGCTTCGACCATATTCGTACCCGGCGCCACTTCTAGATCGTGACCGTCGATGTTGACCGTTATCAAATTCTTTTTCTCTTCCATTAGGAGCCCATTAAAAAATTAGCTGTCATCGCAATCGTCATCCTAGTGATTACAGGCCAGTTCCTTCGCTGCAGTGCGGTCCACATCCGATTTGCTATGCCTTTCGGCAAACTCGCGGAATTCCTCTTCGAACTTCTTAATGTAGCTTTGCACAGGCCAAGCTACTGCAAAGCCAAAAGCGCAAATCGTGCGGCCTTCGATCTGATCGGCAACCGACTTCATCAAGTCGATATCTTCCGGCCGTGATTCGCCATGCACCATTCGCGTTGTGATCTTCTTCAACCAAAGCGAACCTTCGCGACAAGGCGTGCACTGACCGCAACTTTCGTGCGAATAAAACGTCATCAAATTAGCCAAGGCCACTGGGATATCGATCGAATCATCTAGAACCATCATACCGCCCGAGCCGGACATAGATCCAGCCGCTGCGATACCATCGTAATCGAGAGGAATATCTTCAATGCCCCAATCGTAAGCGGTACCGTCACGATTCTTGCCCGTAAAACGTTCGCCGTTTTTGAGAATTTTCATGGACGAGCCGCCAGGAATGACCGCCTTGATCGTGCGGCCATCTTTCGGCCCACCGCAAATATCATAAATGAGTTCGCCCAAAGTGATGCCCGCGACTTCGTAGTAACCCGGACGCTTAACTCCACCAGAAACACACCAAATTCGCGTACCCGTATTATTAGCACGTCCGATATTCGCAAACGCATCCGCGCCCATTTCCAAGATATGCTTCACATTGCAAAGCGTCTCTACGTTATTCACGATCGTCGGGCACATATAAAGCCCCAAAACCGCTGGAAAGTATGGAGGCTTAATACGTGGATTCGCACGCTTGCCTTCGAGTGATTCGATCAATCCCGTTTCTTCGCCGCAAATATAAGCCGCCGCGCCACGGTGAACCACGATATCGCAACTGTATCCGGATCCCAATACATCGTCGCCGACGAAATTCTTTTCTTTCGCTTCCCTGATCGCCTGATCGAGCGCTTCCGCGCCCTTGGGCATTTCCTCGCGAATATAGATAAACGCCTTCGCGCAATCCGTCGCAAAACAGGAAATCATAATACCCTCAATCAATTGATGCGGATCCTTATGGACTATCTGACGATCCTTGAAAGTACCTGGTTCGGATTCGTCGCAATTGCAGACCATGTAAACCGGCTTGCCGGATTTACGATCAACGAAACTCCACTTCACGCCAGCAGGAAATCCCGCTCCGCCACGACCACGCAGCTGCGACTTCTTTACTTCGTCGCAAATATCCTGCTTCTCCATCGTGACCGCCTTCTTGAGCATGTCGTAACCGCCATGTTTCATGTAACAGTCGATATCAGGAGTGAATCCTGGCTCGTCGGCGTGTTTTAAAATGACTCGGTGTTCTTTTGGATGTACTGCCATCGTGACTACGCTCCCGTCGCCTCCGTTTTAATCCTATCGCAAATTTCCTTAGTCTTGGTCTCGTCGAGATTTTCGTACAACTCGTCGTCAACCAGCATCACCGGAGCGGAACCGCAACTCGCTAGACATTCCGCAAACTCGACCGTCACTTCCCCATCGGGAGAAACGCCATTTAAACTCGTATCGAATTCGGACAGCATCGTATCGCAAACCTTAGATCCGCCTGCCATCGCGCAAGACAATGTACGGCATACGCGAATGTGGCGCTTTCCGATTTTATGCTGACGAAAAAACGGGTAGAAAGTAATTACCGAAAGTACATTGATCGGTTCCATCTCAAGCTTTTCCGCGACCCATTCCGCTGCTTCGTTGCTCAGTAAACCTTGATCCTTCTGGATCGCGTGAAGCAAGGGCATGACCGCGCTGCGCTTCTCCGGGTACTTGGGAATCGCTTCTTCGATTTCAGCTAGCGTTTCTGGCTTTAGATTCATCTATGTAAATTAAGAAGTATGATTTAAGAATTAAGAAGTGGCATCGCTTGAGTTAACATTCGCTGTATCCATAGAGATTTCATCAACCTCACTGCTTCCTTTATCTATCGCATTCCCCCATAACGAAGTCTAAACTTCCGAGGATCGCCGAGACATCGGAAATCATTCCCCCGAGGCAGACCTTTTCGAGAATGCTCAAATTATTAAAAGACGGTCCCCTAATCTTCATGCGATACGGCACTCCGCCACCCTTGGATACGATGAAGAATCCGAAAGCTCCTTTTGGGTTTTCCGCTTCGAAATACACTTCGCCTGCCGGCATATCCGGACCTTCGGTCGTGATCATGAAATTTTGAATTAGCTCCTCCATTGACGTGAGAATCTTTTCCTTCTTAGGAGCGAAAATCTTTTTCGCGTCTTCCGCGTAAAAAGAACCGCCTGGCATTTTTGCTACAGCCTGACGAACGATCCGAACGCTTTGGCGCATCTCTTCCATGCGAACAGCGTAACGGTCATAGCAGTCGCCATTTTCGCCGAGCGGCACTTCGAAATCATATTTCTCGTATCCACAATATGGAACGTCACGTCGTAGATCTACATCCACGCCTGAACCACGCGCATTTGGACCCGTTATACCGTAGGCAATTGCATCCTCTTTCGAAATAATTCCAACATCGGCCGTACGATCAAACCAAATACGATTGCGCGTAAGCAACGCTTCCACGTCGTCAAGCAATGGAAGGAATTGTTCGCAGAACGCGAGAACGCGATCCATCCAACCATCCGGCATATCGCGAGTGACTCCGCCAATGCGGGAATAGCTCGTCGTGAAACGCGCTCCGGTCAGCTCTTCGAACAGCGTATAAAGTTTTTCACGCTCTTCGAATGTAATCATGAATACAGTCAGAGCGCCGACGTCCATCGTGTAGGCGCCAATACCGAGCAAGTGAGCGGAGATGCGAGCCAACTCGCTCGTGACAACTCGAATCGCTTGGCAGCGTTCGGGCACTTCCAGGTTCGCTAATTTTTCCACTGCCATCGCATAAGCGGCATTGCTGGCGAGAGGAGCCAAATAATCCAATCGATCCGTGTAAGGCACGAACTGATTGTAAGTCATATTCTCGGCAATCTTCTCATCTCCCCGATGCAAGTATCCAATTACTGGATCGCATTTCCTGACGACTTCGCCGTCAAGCTCGAGATTGAGCCGAAGCACGCCGTGAGTAGACGGGTGCGAAGGACCCATACTGACTTCTAGATGCTCCGTTTCAAAATCCTTCGATGCTGCAGCGAATTTGCTGCCAGAATCAGGAACGTTGTAATCGGTCGTTTCGGTGGCCATGGACTATAAAATTCAGGAAAGCTATAAACGCTTAAAGGACGCCCTATTTCTCGGGTTTCTCGTTCTTCTCGCTCCAGCTTTCGTCTTTCGCTGCTGGTTCGCGTTTACTCTCGAAGCTGGATTGCTGCGCGACAAAAGGACCACCTGCCATCGGAGCAGGCTTAACCTTTACGCCTGTATTTGCGGCGATTTCCGGATCGGAGATTTCGTTTTCGAATCCAGCCAATGGAAAATCTTTTCTCAATGGATGATGCGGATACTCGTCCCACATGAGGATGCGTCGCATATCCGGGTGGCCGTCATACTTGATGCCAAAAAGGTCGTACGTTTCACGTTCCATCCAATTTGCGCTTTTGAACAAGTCGGTCGCGGTAGGCGCAACTGGGTTCTCATCGTCTTCGCAGTCAGCAGCAATACGAACGTAAGCAAAAGATTTCGACGAAAACACGTGATAGACGACTGTAAAACGAGGCGAGGCTTCGACTCCATTGTCGATCGCAGTCGCGTCCATCAAGGCATCATATCCATGATTGTCGCGTAGCGCTTGAAGCACGCCCGTGACATTTGCGACGGGACAGTTAAAGGCCGGCCAGTCGAGTGAATCCCGTTCTTCCAAGCCTGGGCACGTTTCTTGGAGCGCGGATTTAAGATCTTGAGCTATCATGGATGAAGGGAATCAACCTTTTAACAAATTCTTAGAAGATTGTTCGGTCGCTATTTTATCTTGTAGCTTCATTAGCGCGTCTAGCAGCGCTTCCGGCCTCGGCGGGCATCCACTAACGTACACGTCCACCGGTACAATTTTATCCACACCCTGCAAAGTCGAGTACGATCGGTACATCCCTCCCGAAGACGCGCAAGCTCCCATAGCTATCACCCATTTCGGTTCCGCCATTTGGTCGTAGATTCGACGCAAGGCCGGAGCCATCTTATAAGTCACTGTACCCGCGACGATCATCACATCCGCCTGGCGGGGCGAAAAGCGCATCACTTCCGCTCCGAAGCGGGAAATATCGAAACGGGATGCTCCCGTCGCCATGAGTTCAATCGCGCAACAAGCCAATCCCATCGGCATAGGCCAAAGAGAGTGCGTGCGGATCCAATTGATGACAGCATCAGCCTTGGAGACAATGACGCCGCCCTCAACTTTACTGTTATAGTCGAAATCTTGATTGGAAGAGACCATTTTGCGAGAAGGCTACAAACGACCGAACGTAAGCGGGGCCAATCAACATGCAAGATGGTTTTTTAGGAAATTTCTGGAACAAACGCGTTCGATTATTTTGTCCATAAAAACCCGTATTACGATGCCCTAGCAGAGGATCGATTTCCGCATTTAGGCGGCGTTCGAGCGAAAATTAAAGAATTCGATTGCGCAGCCCAGAAAAATTCCCCATTCGTCTCAGCCTTCTATTTTTTACCACGGAGAGATGTCTGAGTGGTTTAAAGAGCACGCTTGGAAAGCGTGTGTGCGGGTAACCGTACCGCGGGTTCGAATCCCGCTCTCTCCGCCATTTTGTAACCTGTTAATATTCAGCAGGTTGTGAGTATTGAAATAATTCCAATCCCGAAAGTGATACACATAGTGGTACACAGTTCACCAAAGTTCGGGATCGTTCGCCTTCTATTAAGGAGGGCCAACCATTGATCAAACCCAGTCAAAAAGACAGAGGCATAATCGCTACATTAAGACGGGGGCGGGGGTCTTGTCGCTGACGCTGGAGGATATGATTATGGATTCATCACCCCTCAAAAAAATAAGGAATCATAGGGTTCCAAGAAAGCTTCGGCAGTGATTGTTACAATACGTGCCGGGTTAGACTGTGCTTGTGATTCAATCAATCCACGGAATTCCTAACTTGAAAGGACGAAATCAACCTTTAGCCTCCCCTCCGAATCAAATCGGAACAATTGAATTTCCTATCAACAATATCAACTGTATCCACGAAACGTATCAAACTATGAAATCGAAGCATAGCCCCCGCCGCAATGCACTCGCCCTTGCCCTTTGCCTGGTCGCCATCCTGAACGTATTGATCGAACGGAACAACACCCAAGCGGCCGGCTCTCCCAATTTCGTGTTTATCTTGAGCGACGATCAGGGCTGGCCCGCGACCTCGGTGCAAATGCACCCCACACGCCAAGACGCTAAGAGCGACTATTTCCAGACGCCGAATCTCGAACGTTTAGCAAGCCAGGCCATGCGCTTTAGCCAAGGCTACGCGCCAGCCGCTTTGTGCAACCCCACTCGCCGCAGCTTGCAGTTCGGTCAGATGCCCGTCCGCCAGGGCTCAGAAGGCTTTGACGCGTTGTATCCAGTCGGCAATACGCGCCTCACCATTCCACGTTTGCTTAAATCGGTCGACCCTCGGTATGTCGCGGCGCACTTCGGGAAATGGGATCATCGCACCGACCTGGCGCCGGAACATCTCGGTTACGATTCCGGCGACGGCAATACAAGCAACGCCCCCGGCAGCATGACGTCTACTTTCGAGAAATCGGAAAAGTGGCGCAGCTACACGGTGACCGAGGACCCGAAGCGGATCTTCAGCATCACTGACCGCTCGCTCGATTTCATGATGAACAGCGTGAAGGAGGAGCGTCCCTTCTACCTCCAAATCTCGCACTATGCCGTCCACGTGACCATGCAAACTCGACGCGCCTCGCTCGAAAAATACAAGCGCTTGCCGAAAGGCGAAAAGCACAACGTGCCAGCCTTCGGCGGGATGACTGAGGACTTGGACGTCGGAGTTGGAAAAATCCTGGACATGATCGACGAACTGGGAATCGCCAACTCGACCTATGTAATCTACATGTCGGACAATGGAGCGGCGGGTTGGATTCCACCGAACACTTCCCGCAACCTCTCCAACCCCACCACCTACGAAACACCCGGCCGCAATGCCCCACTACGCGGCGGTAAATGGGTGACATTCGAGGGCGGAATCCGCGTGCCGTTTATCGTGCGCGGACCGGGCGTAAAACCGAATTCATTTTGCAACGTGCCGGTAGTCGGGTGGGATCTCCTGCCAACGATTGCCGATATCGTGGGCTACCCAAAGCCCCTACCCGGCGATCTGGACGGTGGCAGCTTCCAAAGCTTGCTTGAAAATGAAGGACGGGGTTCCGTGCAACGGCCCAACTCGGGGCTCGTGTTTCACCGCTACAACGACAGATACCCGCACACATCCATCCGCGTGGGCGACTACAAACTCGTGAAATTCTGGCGCGAAGACAAAATGCTACTCTTCAATTTGGAAAACGACCTAGGCGAAACGAAAGACCTGGTCGAGGCTGAGCCGCAAAAAGCGCGAGTACTGCACAAGCAACTAATGGACTATCTTGAATCGGTCGACTCGGATGTGCTGACGCTCTATAAATAACGCTCTCTTCCTATCAACTCCCCTCCGAATCAAATCGGAACCAATTGAATTTCCTATCAACAATCCGACTTTTCATGAAACAGCATTCCTGTAAGCACTGCCTGATACTTCAGGTTTGTCTAACTATAGTACTCCTATCACCGCATACGCTTTCTGCGACTGACATCGTAATTGATGTAGGGACATTAGCCATAACGCAATCCGGACCTTTATTGGTCGGTGCCAATGTTGTCTACTCCCACGAAGATATTCGCACCTGGCAGGATGGTGAAAAGATTCAGGCACTGATCGATTCCGGGATCAACAACCTGAGGTATCCAGGTGGACATCTGGTGTCTTTTTGGGACTGGGAATTTCCTTACCACAACGCCTATGCGAATTTCTGGGACCCTTCCTATATCGATCAATTGACAGAAGAGAAAAAAGAAGAGCTTCAAACAGAACATGCCAATCGCATGGGTCTGGAAGGTTTTCTGAACATTTGTAAAATAACCGGTGCCGAACCACTGATTGGCATCAACATGTTTCAGGGATACCGCAATGGCCGAAAACAGGACTCCATTGATAAAGCCGTCAGACTTGTCGAGTGGTGCCAGAAACAAGATCCGAAACCTCGTTTTTATTACCTTGATAATGAAGCGGGACACCAGCCAACGCAAAATAAGCATATCCCGATTGAGGACTACATCCCCTTAATTCCTGACTATTCAAAGGCTATTAAGCAGGCCGACCCTGAAGCTAAAATAATTGCCAATCTAATACAGTGGAATCCTGTCAAAACCCTTATCGAAGAAGTCGGCGACCATGTGGATATCTACGAACACCACTGGTATTATTACAATCGAGTATGGGGTGAATTTCACCTCGAAGACTGGCGCAATGAATTTTCGATTAGTGAGCAGGACAATCGAATCAATCAGTTCAACAATTGGAAAAATCAGTACGATAAACCCCATTTGCAGTTTGCATACCTTGAATGGAACATAGGGCCAGCCAGAGAAGTGACCGGTGCAACTACGGGTACCCCGTTTTATCAAGGGTTGGTGCAAGCGGATGTATTGATGTATATGATACGGAATAACGTATATATGGCATCTATTTGGCCTCTTACCTGGAAATCCAATAACCCAGATCCTGAAGTAACGGGTGGATTCCGGAGTTTGATTGATCCAGATACCGGACACGTCACATCCTCAGGAGCCATTTTCAAAGCCTTTTCTCTGGCCGCTGAAGGTCGGATCATTCCACTGGATATGTCCACACCCAATCGTGTACGAGGTTTAGCTGTACAGGCCAACTTCAAAGATCGTTTACTAGTCTACCTCTTGAATAAAACTGACCAGTCCATAACCACTGAACTCAATATAGGGCGTATGCCGCTTAAGGCATCTTATATGACCTATACCCAAGGAGATCCATCTTATCATGGGCAGGTGGAAGAGCATCCAATTGAATCCATAGGCCCATCACTGAAAATCACATTGCCCGATACCTCCTTTGTATTTGTGCGTCTGGATTTTGAAGAAGCGAAAGATATCAGTATCGGGCCGTTAACGATTGAACGTTTGCAATCTGAAGTATACCGGCTTTCCCTGGAATCCGCACACAGAGGCTATCAATATGAACTGTTAGAAGCAGATGAGCTGGACCAGCAGGATTCCTGGAGAGGTCTGCAGTCTCGTATTCCCGTATTTAGTGAAACAGGAGAACCCTTGCATTTTGATTTAGAACTCCTAGGGGAACAGAGCTTTTTCAAAATTCGTAAAATAGCCATTGAATAAAATGAGTGAAGCCAGGAGACTCTGCATCACCATTTCCAGCAGCTTCTTTCCATTTCGCAATTTGTTCGGGAGTGAATCCTTCGGGACTTTCCGATCAACCTATCAACCTCCCCTCCGAATCAAATCGGAACAATTGAATTTCCTATCAACAATCCGGTAATCTTGTCCCGGCCACCATTCGGCGACATTGATCTCGACGAGCTTCTGCCGCGTGGCTCCTACGGGATGCCAATCCTGCAGCGTCTTTGGCTCCAAGGTGCTTTCATCGAGAATCTCTTCGGTACTGAAGAGAGGTTTCTCAGCGGCATTGATCGTTGCAGCAAAGGAAAGCGTCAGGGCTACCAGCAGTGAGATGAGGCGGAAAGTCTTCATGGAGTTTGTATTCATTTTTTGGATAATTAGTTTAAATCGTTTATTCAGTTCCTTCTGAATAGAAAATCTGGATTAAGGGGAAAGTTCCACCCGGGTGTAGGGGCTTGAAAGATACTGCTGGTAGCCGTTGACCGCTTTTCCGTGATTGCTGAAGAAATCGATGCGGGAAGCCCCTTCCTGCAACGGAATGGTGGCGGTCCAGGAACCGGTCTTGGGATCCTGTTTCATATCCGCCCATTGGTCTTCGGGAATCCGCACGTGCAAAAAAGGCGCTGAGCCCGCGGGCGCTCGGTCATACATCCACCAGATGCGTCCACTTTCCGCCTGGGGCCCATTTTCGAAACGGACCTGGATCTCGAGCGTGTCCCCAATCTCCTCATGGCTCGAGGTCGGAGGGCTCAGTAACGACTCGCCACCGAAGAAGTGATTCCAGAGGAAGACCTGTAGGTTCTCGTCCGATTCTGCGGCGTGATGCTTCTGCATCTCGTGTCCTCCGTTCGGCGCGTAGTAAACGGGCAACTGAGGGTGGTTCTGAGCGCCCCAGAGAATGCCATAGGCCACCCAGTCATGGGTTCCCGGCTGGAACAACATATCGACGCCGCGCTCCCTCAATCGATCCCAATTCTCCGTCACACACACGCTGGTCATAAAACGATCCACCTTATCCTGAAATTTGTCCATGGATACGCCCGCTTTCCGCGCCATCATTTCCATGCTGGGACCAGATCCCTGCATTTGGCGCTGGTACCATTTCGCGCGTTGTGGTTCTAGCTCGAATTCACCGGCTTTGACTGCTTCGAAGAAGGTCTCGTTGGCCGCTTGCACTTTCTGCAGTTCGCCCCGGTCGCCCTTACGAGTCGGCGATGCGTAAGCAATTGCCACACTGGAGCAAGTTGCGGTAAATCGCTCGTCGTTGATCAGGGCCACGGCCGGCGAAATCCCTCTTTTAGAACCGCCCCATCCGGCCACTTTGCCTTTTTCGAAGTAGTCGGTTTCCGCATACGCCGCTGTCGTGGCCCGCATCAAGGTCATCGAAAAGATCCAGATGGGATTGTAGCGCAGGTTGAGATCTTTCATATACAACTTTTGCATTTCCTGTTGCAGGCCTTTCTTGCCAGGAATATTGTTGATGAGCTTGATGACCGGTTTTACGAGGCCGACACCATTGGCCAGCAACTTGGCCTCGAAGGCGTTGGGATTGATGTCATCGTTCAGGGATTCCGTCTCCTTGGTGCCCGTGATATGAAAGCCCTTCGCTTTGCCTTCGAGCGGCACGATCAGCCGCACCGGAATCCGGTAATCTTGTCCCGGCCACCATTCCGCAACATTGATCTCGACGAGCTTCTGTCGCGTGGCTCCTACGGGATGCCAATCCTGCAGCGTCTTTGGCTCCAAGGTGCTTTCATCGAGAATCTCTTCGGTATTAAAAAGGGGGATCTCGGCGGCATTGAGCGTTGCAGCGAAGGCAATCATCAGGACTGGAAGTAGTGAGAGGAGGCGGATAGTCTTCATTGGGTTTGTATTCATTTTTACGCGACTGGTGTAAGGTCTTGGCTCTTAAAAATGGCCTAACTGTCAGTTATTTGAGGATCGCCGACATATTAAAATTCACGGTTTGCTCTACGAGGTGGTCCTCGGAAATCCCGGTGTCTTTCGTGTACCATCGGGCAATACCCGTAATGGTCTGTAAGATGTGGACGGCAGCGATGTTGATATCGAGATCCTGGAGTTTTCCTTGATCCGCCAGTTCGCGCATTGCTACGCAAATCAGGCCCAAGTAATTTTTGCCCCGTTGAACCACAGCCTCCTGCTGCGCAGGTTCAAGATGGCGCCGCTCGGGAAAAAGGAGCGCAAATTCCAGTCCGTTTTCGAACAATCTGCGAAGATGCAGACGGATGATTTTCCGCAGCCGTTCCTCAGGGTCCTCAACCTGTTTCACCGGCTCAATGACATCACGCTCCACTCCATCCATCGCGTGGATCAGGATCTGAAAGAGGATATCCTGCTTGCTGGTGATGTGGTGATAGAGTCCCGCCTTGGTCATGCCGACCGCCTTGGCAATGTCGCTGATGGAAGTCCCTCCATAGCCTTTTTCCACCATCAGCCTAGCCGCCGTGCGGAAAACTTCCTCGTTACGCGCCTGTCCTTTTCGAGTCGTTATGGGTTTTCCTGTTTTTACTAGTATCACAATGGAGAGAAGTCAGCTTCAGCCTGGTTACTTGGCGTCTGGCTGATGGCCATTTGAGGCCGAATACCGGGACATAACTACCAAGATCTATAAATCTACCGATCGTTCGGCAGATTCGTCAATATCGAAATTCCCAAGAAGCGAGAGACATCGCATCTGAATGCGCTTCTCTGTCGCTTGCGAGATCCCGTTTCACGGGAATTTGATGAGAGATTCAATTGGGATTAGTCAAGGTTGCCGGAGGCAACGTAGGTGTCGCTAAACCGACATTAGGTTCGTTTGCCGCTCGCTGGGCGTCTTCCTTCCAGTCCTCGTTTTCTACTGAAGGTTGCTTTCAGCCGACTTATATTCGCATCCGCCTTCTCTTCGATGCGGCGAGACAAGACGCGAATCCTGACACGATCTCACCTTTCCAACGAATGAAGAATTCGAATGAGGGATAAGCTCATTGAATTCTTAAATTTGCGATGTCTCGAAGTATAAAACCAAATCAAGCACCCTTAATTTGAGGCTCATGAAAACAGTTTTTTCCGGGCTTCGCCGCGATAGAAGGAGACCGACGAGGACAGACCGGAATGATTGATATTCAACACCTATCCATAATCTAACTACGTTCCCTCCGAACATGACGCCAGGCGGCTAGACCTCGACAAAAGCCAGGAAACAACAGGCTTTCTAACTTGAAAGCGCGAAATCAACCTTTAGCCTCCCCTCCGAATCAAATCGGAACAATTGAATTTCCTATCAACTAGGGATTGGCGCTTGCGCTCTTACGTGGAATAAAAAATCAACTATGAAGTTAGCGGCTGTATTCTCCATCTTCCTTATTTTTTCAATTATGTCTTTTGCCTCGGACGATATCTTCAAAAAGGAAGCGGTCAAAAATCGCGCTGACAAGGTGCGGGAGTATCGCAATCAGAATATCAAGAATCCCAAACGTCACAATTGGGTATCGGGAACCTATTACATGGGACTGATGGCCATGTACGAAAGTGCCTCGGATGATGCGTATCTGAAGCAGTGTATGGAGGTGGGCAAGGCGATCAGATGGGCGATTCCCGACAAAACGGAAGCTAGCTGGGATAGCTCATTTTACTCCTTTGGCTTTGGGCAGGTCTGGTACGGTTGCTATCTGGAGAAGAAAGATGAATCCATCCTGGCTCCGACCTTTGCTTTTCTGGACGACCCGAGCAAGTCAACGCCCATCTCTGAACCTTCTGAATGGTATTTAGAGAACTGCGGCATACGGTTTGTGGACGGGCTCTACTTTTCTCCCCCCTTGTTTGCGATGTTGTATCAGCATACAGGAGACGAGCGATTTATAGATTGGATGGATGCCTCTTACTGGGACACTTCCGATGCTCTGTATGATAAGAAGGAAAGATTGTTTTACAGAGACATTACGTTTAAGAAAGGGCATCGAACGGGCCCAATAGATGAATCCAACCCTGCCTACGAACGGCTCGCGACCTCTCTGGAGAAGCAGACTTCAAAGAACGGCAAGAAAGTGTTTTGGTCGCGTGGAAATGGTTGGGCGTTAGGCGGCTTGGTAAGAATTCTCACTTACTTGCCCGAGGAGCATCCAAGCTACGAGCGATACAGGATACAGTTTACTCAAATGGCAGAAGCCTTGAAAGCTTGTCAGCAAGCAGATGGGTTCTGGAGGTCGAACCTGGCGGACCCCTTGGAATACGACATGAGGGAAAGCAGCGGGACGGCCTTTATGACCTATGGAATTGCATGGGGTATCAACAACGGCCTGCTTTCGAAGGAAGCCTACCTTCCAGTAGCGAAGAAGGGCTGGGCCGCAATCGCTTCCGTTGTCAATGAAGAGGGCAAGGTAGAGTGGGGGCAACCTCCTGGAGTGGGCCCCGCTCCGGTTACTCAAGAAAGCTCAAACTCCCATACCGTGGGGATCTTTCTGCTGGCCGCCAGTGAAGTATACAAACTAGATGACTTATGAAGAGAACAAGAACAAGATGGTGGAGGATGCGTTTAAAAGAGTCGCATGGTAGGGCTGACTATCCCTAGTCAGCCGCATTGACTTGATTCGCCTTCCACGGCTGCTTGGGGACAAGCAGCCCTACCATTTTCCAATACTCATAACGCTGTCGGGGATGGTGATGCTGGTAAGGTTGGTGCAATCAAGGAACGCGGCATACTCAATACTCGTCACGCTGTTTCCAATGGTTACTCTCTAACTTGATAGGGCCAAACCAACCTTCAACCTCCCCTCCGAATCAAATCGAAACAATTGACGTAGCGGAGCGAAGATGGCGGAGCAATTTCCTATCAACCTCCGAATCAAATCGGAACAATTGAATTTCCTATCAACAACCCCCTTTCTCCCCCATGTATTCCGCCAAACCCCGGTTTCCGCGACCTTTCCGCCAAAAGCAAATTCCTAGCAGTACGCAAAGCCAAGTAGATCGATGAGGCCGCAACCCAACCACGACTGTTAAAACCGGCTTCTCTTCGCCAAGGTCTATGGAGAGATCGTCAAGGAACCAAACGATTGGCCCCGTCACCCTTTCTCATCGATTAATGAAAAGATTCTCTTCATCTCGTTCCGGACATCGGCGTGATCACCTTGTTTCTCCGGTCGGTTTTCCGGGCGACCCAATTCGTTGACCCTGATCAACTTTCCTTTGTTGGTATAGATCCACTCCTTGGTTCTGATCTGTCGCTCCTTCCGATACTCGATGTGAACCCAGTCTTTTGAGGGTGCTTCTTTGCCGACGAGTTGCGGGAAGAAGCTTTGTCCGTGGACGCGTTGCATCGGCTTGGGCGCCGAAGCCATGTCAAGGAAGGTGGGGAGGAAGTCCGCCAGCTCGACGAGATCATCACACTGCGTTCCGGGTTTGATCGTCCCCGGCCAGCTGGCGATCAAAGGCACTCGCGAACCTCGGTCGGTCATCGTCATCTTGCCTCCCTTGATCTCGGTGCGGTTCTCTCCCCAGACGGAAGTCACCGGGCCATGCGTGCCATTGTCCGCGCAAAAGAGAATGACCGTATTGTCACTGAGTCCCAGCTCATCCACGGTGTCCACAAGCCGGCCGACGTTCTTGTCCAGATACTCAACCATTTCATGAAAACATTCCGGACCAGCCTTTTGTTTAGAATCGGGCAAAGCATTCGTCTTCGGGCCATCGGGCACCCGGATGTAGGGCGTGTGCACCAATAAAGCCGGATAGTAGATCAGGAAGGGCTCGTCCTTCTTTCGCTTCATGAAATCGATCATGAAGTCGGCGAGGACGTCCGGACCGAAGCGGTCGGCGATTGATTCTTCTTCAACCGCGCCATTGATGCGGAAGTGAGGCTGGTAGAAACGCGATCTCTTGACGCCGTTCCGGTCATACATTTGCCAAAGGCAATGTTCATCGAATCCGAAGGCCTTGACCGTATCGTTGCGTTCCAGCCAGGAGACATTCCACTTCCCGGCGACCGCGGTGGCGTAACCCGTGTTTTTCAGTTGATTGGCAAAACTATTGAACTTCTTCGGGTCGAGGTAGGTGTCATCATCCCACTTACTGAGGACATGTTGAATGCCATTGGATATCGGGTAGGTGCCGGTCATGATTTCGGCTCGAGATGGTGAGCAGGCCGGATTGGCAAAACAATGGGTAAACAACATCCCCTTGCTGGCCAGTTTGTCGAGGTGAGGGGTCTCGACACCATGACCTCCGTAGGCATTGAGCGCTTCGATGCCCAGGTCATCGGCGAAGATCAGGATGATGTTGGGTTTCCCGCTTAGTCGTCGGTTAATTTTTTTTTTGAGGCGTTCGGGCTTCCTTCTTTTTGAGAGCTTTCTCCCAATCATCCTGCTCCGTTTTGAATTTCTGGAAGTCCTTGTACTCTTTGATGGAGATCCGACCGTCGGAGTTGGTGTCGATATGAGGGAAGAGCCACTCCCAACCTTTCTTCTGCTGATCCCATTCGTCCTGCGACTTCCAGCTTGCCGACTTGCCGTGTTGCTTCTTCTGATCCTCGATCGCCCCCTGGATTCGATCAAGGGTCTGGTCCAGGTCGTCCAGCTTTTGTCGGAGCTTGTTGTAAGGAACCTCCTGCACGGGAATTTCGGCATCGACCGCGATGGCAGCGGCTACGCCCGCCGACTCGCCGAGAACCATCCAGACCGGCTCCATGCGAAGTGAGGTGAAAGCGATGTGGCTGGCCGAGACACAGACTGGAACGATCAGGTTGTCGCAATGTCCCTCGCTCGGAACGATGGCTTCATAGGGAATCTTGTAACTGCCGTTGTACTTCCCCTCGTCGAGGTAGATGATGGACAATCCGCCGCCCTGCACCGCGATTTTCCCATCCTGCGCGACGACCGTGTAAGGGAAATCGTCGACGCCATAGGCAGCGAGGCCGACTGTGTGAGGTGGATCGGTCCTGCCCTCGAGGTCCTTCTGGGTGACGACGTAGGACGACACCATTCGGCGGGCTTGACGAATGTACAACTGGTGAGGCCAGCCGCCGGTTTCGTCGAACACGCCTTTTCTGAACGTCGTCTTCATCGCACTTTGCTTCATGCTTTTGGGTGCCGATGGATCTGTTTTGGCGAAATGGAAGGAGTTGATCAGGAACTCCTGATGAAACT
>JAPKDW010000223.1 GCA_028822375.1 Opitutaceae bacterium
CCACCACCACTGACGCTGAATCTATAAACAGTGTTTTGCGCGTCCTGAGTTGCGGACCTGAGTAGGGTAGGGGCAGAATGAGGGCGTGGCGATTACACGGTGCTTTGTCTGTGGGATAAGCGGCGACAAGATCTTTTTTAGAGAACGATCATGCGTTCGCGTTTTGGGATGCTTTCCCCGTTACTCCCCTTCATCTCCTGGTCGTACCGAAGCGCCACACTCCAGTCCCACCAAGCTGAAGGTGCCAGATGCATAAAGTTCAAAACTGGAAAGATATGAGTTCGTGGTTGAAGTTTTTCGTTGTGCTTTACTCAATTGTTGGAGTTGCAATGCTTACTCTTGGTGTTGCAAAATATTTATCAGGTGATTTAAATAGAGCTTATTTTAGAGAGCTACTAATCTTTTTCATTATGGTATTTTCATTTACTGCAATGTTTGGTCTGTTTGTAAAAACTGATTCGGAGGGCTCCTAGCTCCATCCTCCCATAGGCCTGCAATCACAGGACTTTTTAGCTGTCGGGCGTGCCCAGTCAGGTTGTAGCCTTGAAGGTTGTGCACGCCAGCAGTTAAGCAGCAACTGATCCGCCCCGCCCGCCCCTATTCCACCGTCACTTACTCAGGACCTATGAACACTGTTCTGCTCGTCCTGAGTTGCGGGTAAGACGAGAATAGGGGCAGAATGAGGGCATGAAGAGAACCCTGCTGTTCGTGCTGGTTCTGATAGCGTCTGGGTGTGCTGACTCCATCCCAAAGAATCTGGATAGCCTAGCCCAACAGGGTGACACCTATTTGGATCGGGAGACGAGGAGACCGCATTCGGGTCCAGTGTTTCGTTTCTTTCCCAACGACACGACACGAATCGAGCGTCGTATGAATCTCAAGGACGGAAAGCGGCACGGACCGTATGAGGAGTACCGCGAGAACGGTCAGTTGCAGCTGAAGGCGAACTACGTGGCTGGTGAGCGAGACGGACAGCTAGAGTACTACGACGAGAACGGTCAGTTGCGGTCGAAGACGACCTACGTGGCTGGGGAGCGGCACGGACCTTATGAGTCCTACCACGAGAACGGTCAGTTAGAGGGAAAAGGCACCTGGAAGAAGGATGAGCAATGTGGTGAGTGGATTGTGGACGGTGAGCCGGTCACCTACCCCTCCTGTTCTCTCGGCGGCAACTAGCCCCTCCCACCTCCGTGGCACCCAGCCACACCTAGCGATCCAGCATTGTTTTGCCCGTCCAGCCAAGCTGGTACGTTGTGAGAACACTTCCGTTGGAGGACAAGCATTCGATGCGTGAATTTGATCTCGGCTTGCACGACTTTGAGGAATTACTCTCTGCTTCCCCCTCTACGCGGGCGGAGGCTCGGGACCATGTCCAGGTGACACCATGAAGAAAGCTCTGCTGCTCGCCGGGGCTTTTCTCTTCCTGATGGGCGATGTCTGGATTCTACAGGGGTTCAACGTCCTCCCCGGCTCGTTTATGACCGGCCAGATGATATGGGCTTACATCGGGACAGCAGTGTCTATGACCGGGGGCTTAGTGATATGGATCGCACTTCGAGGCGGTCCATCTGAACGCGAGTGATATCCTAAAAGGGAAATCGCGGGGCTGACGTGAGCCAGCAAAATATGTGTGAAGAGAATCGAAGAAGGTTGAAACAAATAGTTCATGTCCTGGCAGTTCTTTACGTGATGACACTCTTGAGTGGTTTCTTACAGGACACACAATTCAATTTCTTCAACTACATATTGTTTGCCTTCTTATTCCTAGTGGGCATTGTATTGCTTCGTGTGACGTTCGAATCAAGGGCAACTGGAACGTTACGGGGGCTTTTGTTTTCGACCGGGATTTCTTCAGCAGTCCTATTCACCTTCTTCCTCAGTTATGAGTGGTCTAGGCAAAACGGCCATTCTGATTCTGAAGCTCTCATAGAGGTCTTTCTCTATGGGACAACTCTATTCTTCTGGATCTCAGTAATAGGAAGCCTATTGTTGATTAGGAGAATGAGAGGCCTGAATCCCGATTGCGTTTCCGCCTAATAAGGGATTGCTGAGGATGGCGAGCGCGTGACGTACCGATGGTGTAGAGACGCGACCCCGAAGACGGTACCTAGACTCCATCTGCAGGGGTGCCGCTCCTAAGGCACCCAGCGACAGGGTTCTGCACGTTCTGCGTGGGGCGGGGCTACTTCCATCATAGGCCCATTCACCCTGCATCTGCTGTGTACTCTGCAGCCCCCGACCCGAATCTGGGCGCTCTGTCTGCTGGTAATAACAGGTGCCGCAGTCGCCTCGTAAGCCCCGTGTTGCCACGTAACCGGAGGGTTGCTATTGTTAGTTGATATTCATTCTCAACGAGTTGGTACTCTGCGCTCTTATTCTATACGGGTTAGAAATGACTGAACACGAGGAAGAACAAACGATTCAGGAAGAGGACGTTGCGGCAAAAACTATCGAGAGGAAAACCTTCCTCTACAAGCTTGGCGCCGTTGTGGGCCTGGGCAGCTTAGTGGTTTATGGATCCGCTACGTGTGGCCAAGGCAGTTCCGATTCTGACTCGAGTGAGCCGACCGATAGCGACTCCAGCGATTCTGAGCCGATTGAGCCGGCTCATAGCGACACCAGCGATTCCGACTCGATTGAGCCGACCGATAGCGACACCAGCGATTCTGAACCGATTGAGCTGACTGATAGCGACTCCAGCGACTCGTAAGGTCGTCCGACGGAGCAGGGGTAGTGGAGAGAGGAAGCGTGGGTGAGGAAGTGCACCACAAAGCGAGCTTGGAAACCGACGCCTTAGCGTGGATTTTGGGCATACCGAACTCAACGGAGTTCGTGTCCGAATACCGGGCACAAAAGTGGTATCATGCCAAGTGTGATGACAGAGATCGGTTCGGTCAGCTCCTTTCGCAGCGTGAGCTAGACGAGGTCCTCGGCACCTACGGTGTCCGGCATCCCGAAATCCGGCTGGCTAGAGCGGAGGGAGAGATCCCTCGCTCCGAATACGTTTGGCGGGATAGGATGGTAGATCCAGCTCAGGTCGCCCGGCTCTTCTCAACGGGCGCCACCGTCATCTTCGGGTCGTTGCATGATCGCCATGAGGCAACGAGACGGTTGTGCAGTGCGATGACGGACCAGATTGCCGCTAGGACTCAGACTAATATCTATCTTACTCCGCCAGGTTCTCAAGGCTTCAAGCCACACTGGGATACCCACGACGTTTTTGTGCTCCAGATCGAGGGTTCGAAGCGTTGGCGGATATACGACGGTGGACCAGTTCTGCCGCTCAAGAGTCAGAAATTTGATCCAAAACATCACTCGCACGGAGATGTTTTAGAGGAATTAACCCTGCAGGCAGGTGAAGCACTATACATCCCTCGCGGAATGATGCACGCGGCGGCGACTACCGATGAGGTCTCGCTCCACATTACGCTGGGAGTACTCGCCTACACGTGGGCTGACTTGTTGATTGACTGCCTCTCAGGCGTCGTTGAGGGCTCCGCTGAATGGCGAGCAGACCTTCCTGTAGCATTCTCTCACGAGGCTGTGCAGCCAGAGGTGGCGCAGCATTTTGAGCAGCTGCTCAAAACGCTCCCCGACAAGATTAATCTGTCCGAGGTTGTCGCTCAGCGGCAAGCGGTGTTCGAAGGCCACCAACGTCCCAGGGTTAAGGACAACCTGAGACAAGCTATGCTCGCAGGATCTCTGAGTGAGAGTGATTTTGTGAGATGGCGCCCAGGAACGCCTTATAGCATCGAGAAGGTCAACGGGCGGGTTCTAGTGAAGAGTGGTACGCGTGAGGTTGATTTCCCTGCGTCTGCGACCACCACCCTTGAACACCTTGTCAGGGGTAAGCCAGCGATGGCTGGAAGCATAGATGACCGACTCGATTGGGAGAGCCGCAAGGTCGTGCTGGCCACCCTGATGCGAGAGGGGCTTATAGCTACTCAGCACCGTTAGGGGTTTGTTAAAAGAGCCGGGAACGCCGCGAGGTCGTTTTGGCGACGCTGATTTGAGACCGGCTCATAGCTACTCGGAACCGTCAGAGTTTCGCTACGATGAAATCGTTGCAAAATCAGAGTGAAGCACAGTCAGGGGCGCTGCCAGCCCCTCAGTACTGACGAATCACGATGGGTATGTAGCCCGCTTCCAAGCCGGTGGGTGGGGTGACGAACACGGTGGTCTGGATCGTCGCAAGCGTCCCGGATGACGGAGGCGCGAACGATACACCGTTCACGCCCGCGTTCATGTGCAGTGACTCTGCCCAGCTCTGGAGCGCGACCGACTGTACGAGGTCGGCTTCCTAACGGTCCGCGAGGGCGTTGTCGTGATCGGTGACTGCAAGCCGAGTACCGATGCTTTGGAGGCCAGGCTCAAGAGCCTAGAGGGTCTCAGGTGCAATCACTTGTCAGGCGAGTCTGAGGCGTACTTCAGTTGGCATCGGCGGTTTCATGACTTCGATTGAGCGGTGTGGCGAGTGGCTAGAGGCGCATCCCCCCAGCCCCTAGCCCCCTCCGTGGCACCCAGTCACACCTAGCTGCCTAGCCGTGTTCTGCGTGTCTGAGTGCGCGAGTACATTGCGAGAAGGATCAATCGTGTAACAAGGTCTTTCGCGATGTGAGTAGAGCTTGTGGCTCTTAATACTCAGTTAAGCAAGCAAACCAAGAAGAGATACCAAAGTCCCAAAAGGACGCCGTTACGGGATACTTTCCAGGGGTTGTTCTTGGAGTCTGTGATGGGCCCAGTCGGCTCATTCGGATACCGGTAAAGCCAAATGGTAACCGGGAAACAAAGGGCCATTAATGAGATGGGTTTGATCAACCAGTGCTGCAACATCGACAGGTCCATTAGCCATCCTTGTCTCCATACTGTTGCTTGGGCTATGTACCCGAGAGCTAGGAACGGCATTGAGCCTGCTAGGGCGTGTCGCCACGGCTGTGGCTGCTGAATCAATCCACTAGCCGCAGTATTTGCTGTTGGTTGCTCTAAGAGCTTTTCGTCTGTGGAGGGCTTGGTGAGGGCTCTTTGTTTTCTTCTCAGCCACCACATTATCGATCCGGTTATAGCCAAAAGGCCTGGAGTTATGCCGAGTAGGGCCCAGAGTATTTTGACTGAGTACTTGATCGAGGTGCTGAATCCTTTCCCTAAATAACCGTGATGAAGTGGGTCGAGGGTGTTGTATAGAAGCGTGGACACTTTTGCTTGGCGTGCATCTCCAGCCTCCAGTACATCTCCGGAATAGGGATGGATGCGGACCCTACTTTGACCTGTCGCGATCAGTGCTCCGGGGTGGTCTCCACGTATGATGACGGCACCGGCATTTTCATTTTGAGTTGGATCAAGCCTGGGGAAGCTTACTCGCGTGATATTCATCCTAGGAAAGTGGGATTGTGCTTTAGAAATCAATTCAGAGGGAGGCAATCTCTGCAGTGATGTCGCACCGACAACCAGATTTTCTCTGGACGTCTCTTGGGGTGTCCGAACTGCGGTTTCAGCATACGGGGCAATCCATTTCTGTTGGATTTGGTTGTACAAATTTTCTAGCCCTAGAAAGGCCCCAGTGAAGCCAATCATGAGATTGAATAGCAGAGACCAAATTCCTATCAGCTTATGTAGGTCCATGTAAAAGACCCGAGGCTTCTTATTGCGACGCACCTGGAACATGGATTTGATCCAGTTGCGGTTTACCAGAATGCCGGTAATACAAGAGAGGATCAGCGTTACACCGAATATTCCAACCAGTACCCGTCCCCAGAGTCCCAATAGCAGCCTTACATGGAACTGCCGAATCCAAAACGGAAGGCTCCAGCTGTAGCCCTCCCTAGATGTGACTTTAGTAACGCGACCAGTTTCTGGGCTTATGAGGACATTCAGGTTGGTACTGTCGGTGTCCACGATCGCCGTATAGGCCCAGTACTCACTAGCAGGGAATACGAGTTGGAACGGGGACTCTTCCGATATGCTTCTAACTCCCTCAACGACTCGATCAATAGAAACTGATCCTTTCGAAGGATCAGCTCTGATTTCCGGTGTGGTTAGCCATTCAATTTCATCATTGAAGACTGCGATAGACCCACTGAGCCCGATGAGGATCATGATCGACCCGCTGATGATGCCCAGCCAAGAGTGATAGCTGTATAGCGCGTCGCGCCTAATTGTTCGCCTTGAGATCCAATTTGAATTCAGCATCTATTTGTATCTAGGTCTCAAGGCGGCGCGCAATCTCAGTCACTCAAAATGTTGCTGAGCTGCAGGAGTTCTACATTCCACCCCGCTGAACGGCTGATATTGTCGGCGGTCTTAATGACCCAGTCAGCGATATGCTTGTGAGGTAGGAGCCCAGGTCCTGCTGAATATTTTAGGCCATCTAGAACCCCTGCATAAGGTCCGAATCCTGACAAGCGCATAGGTAGTACTAGGACGCGGCGTCCAGATTCATTCTGGGTGGAAACGTAGCTCCGGATATTTTGCTCGGCCAAGATCCGCTTGGACTCCCAATCTTCTCGCAGGGTGGCGACATGAACGTCCGCATAGCCGCCATCAGTCACGTGCTCGGCGACTCTTCCCATTGATTTGAGGAGCTTGTCATTCTCCGCCTCATCTCCCACCCCATGGGCAATGATCAATACGCTTTCCTCACGCGGGGTCGAGCTTAGGGAGTCAGCTCGCTCATGCATGATAGAGTCAACGTATTGCGAATTGATAAGGCCGTCAGAGTGTGTAGCAATGACGAAGTTATGTTGAATTTGCTTACGGGCCTTAGGATCATCCGATCCAGGTCCCATAAGGACAAAGAAGTCGGGGGGCACATCTGACAGGCCGAGGAAAAAGTTGGTTTGGTCTAGGAAAGAACTGCCTGATAGGAAGAGTCGGACTACTGCGACATGTGTAACCCCCTGAGCATAGAGGGACCCCAGGCTCGCGCTAAGTGAGTGCGGATTTGCCATTCCAAAGCGTGGTTGTCGCGGTTCCGCCGGCTCAGGCGGTGCCACTGCTCTCGGGGGCTCCCGCGCTGCAGGAACAGGCAGGGCGTATCCATGTCGCCCCCTGCTGGGCCGTGATGCTCGCGTTTGATGAGCCGCTCCAGCTCGGCTTCGACGGTGCATTCACCAGCGAGGGGCCTCTCTCGTGGATCGCCCGCGACTCGAGCAAGTCCGGTCGACCGAAATCCGAATCCTGGGTCCTCCACGCCACGCCGGAGTGAACCCGCCGCCATTGGGAGGTCGCCCGCTCAGGGGTACCACGCCTCATGCTGGATACGTTACGGAACCGATTCGGCACGCTACCCACACCGCTCTTCGACTACTGCATCTCGCCAGAGCCAGAGTTCCACATGTCGAGCGCCACCTTCCAATTGCCGGAGCTGTCTTTC